>JARICT010000032.1 GCA_029257185.1 Quadrisphaera sp. | reverse complement strand
GCGGGCCAGGCGGCCGGTCTCGAAGCGGACGGTGCGCTGGCCGTAGCGGCCGTTGTCGATGAGCGCCTGGGCGCTGGTGATCTCGGGACCCTCCATGGGTGCCCTCCTTCTGTGGTGGTGCCTGCGGGTGGGGGGCGCGCTCTCGCGCCCCGGTCTTCGATCGAGGCCCACGGGAAGCCGCCGGCTCGTGAGCCGGCGCGCTGCCCGGAGGCCACCACCGAGGACCGGCGACGGGCGCCGTGCCCCGCCGCGAGGCGGTTGGGTGATGAACGGTTCAGCGGTGCTGGTGGTGCTGCGCTCGACGGGTCCGCGTCGACCACGGCGGGTCGGACGGGCCACGGACGAGCGCGGCCCCGGGCGGCAGGTGCCGTCCGGGGCCGAGGTGCGTCAGCGACGCAGGCCGAGCCGCTGGATGAGCGACCGGTAGCGGTTCACGTCGGTCTTGGTGAGGTACTGCAGGAGACGACGACGCTGGCCGACCAGCAGCAGCAGCCCGCGACGGCTGTGGTGATCGTGCTTGTGCGTCTTGAAGTGCTCCGTGAGGTCCTTGATCCGCTGGCTCAGCAGCGCGATCTGCACCTCGGGCGACCCGGTGTCCCCGGGCGTGGTGGCGTAGTCGGACATGATGCGCGCCTTGGTGGCGGCGTCGAGCGGCATGGGGTGCTCAGGTCTCCTCGGTGTGGTCTCGCTGCGCGGCGCTCCGGGGCTGGTCCACCCGGGCTCTCTCTGCTCCCAAGCTGCTGGGTCCGCGGCCGATGATCACGGCCCTGCGAGTCTAGCAGCGCCGAGCACCGCGGCGCAGCGAGCCGTGTCCGCGTGCATCTGCTCCACCAGCTCGTCCACCCCGTCGAAGCGCAGGGTGGGGCGCAACCGTTCGACGTAGTCCAGCGCGACCCGCTCGCCGTAGAGGTCCAGGTCGAGCCGCCCCAGGACGTGGGCCTCGACCTGGCGCCTCTCGCCGTTGAAGGTGGGGTTGGTGCCGATGGAGATGGCGCAGGGCACCACGACCTCCTGCGGCGGGGTCCCGGCCGGCGGGTCGAGCCGCTCCAGCCAGCCCGCGTAGACCCCGTCGGCCGGAACGGCCACCTCGATGTCGTCGAGGTTCGCCGTCGGGTAGCCCAGCTCACGGCCGCGGTGGTCCCCGTGGACGACGGTGCCCACGGTGCGGTGCCAGCGCCCCAGCACGGCGGCCGCCTCGGCCACGTCACCCGCGGCGATCGCCTCGCGCACCCAGGTCGAGCTCCAGCGGCGGCTGCTGTCCGGCCCGGAGCCCACCGAGACACCGGTCGAGTGCGTCCTGCCCGCCACCGCGTCCACGCCGGTGACCTCGACCCCCAGGTCGGCGCCGAGACGCGCGAGCATCTCCAGGTCGCCCTCCCCCGCCTTGCCGAAGCGGGCGTCGTCGCCCACGACCACCTCTGCGGCGCCCAGGGTCCCGACGAGCACCTCCTCCACGAAGGCGCGGGCGTCCATCGCGGCCAGCTCGGCGGTGAACGGCAGCTCGAGGACCGCGTCCACGCCGGCCTCGCCGAGCAACCGGGCCCGAGTCCGGGGCGTGATGACGGGCACGGGCGCCGAGGCGGGGTCCAGGACGGAGAGCGGGTGGACGTCGAACGTGACCGCCACGCAGGGCAGGCCCCGCGCCCGGCCCCGGGCCACCACCACGTCGAGGACGCAGAGGTGACCGCGGTGCAGACCGTCGAAGGTGCCGAAGGTGACGACCGACCCCCTGTCACGACCACCCCCGGCGGTCGCGGGCCCGGCGGCCGGGCTGGCGTGCCACGAGGTCGGGACCTGCTCCAGCGATCGCCACACCTGCACCCGCACAGGGTGCCATCGACGACGACGTCGTGCGTCCCCACCTCGCCCACCGCCCTCGCGGGACGCCCCGGACGTCGCACCCCTGCCATACCCTGCGTCCATGGTGGATGCGGTGCGTGCCCGCGGTGTGGTCAAGCGCTACGGGGACGTCGAGGCGCTCGCCGGGGTGGACCTCACCGTGCCCACCGGGACCGTCCTCGCGCTGCTCGGGCCCAACGGTGCGGGCAAGACGACGATGGTGAAGGTCCTCACCACGCTCATCACCCCCGACGAGGGTGAGGTCCACGTGGCCGGGGTGGACGTGCGTGCCGACCCGGCGGAGGTGCGCCGGCGCATCGGCGTGTCGGGGCAGTACGCCGCGGTCGACGAGTACCTCACCGGCTTCGAGAACCTCGACATGGTCGGGCGCCTGTACCACCTGGGCAAGAAGCGCTCGCGCGAGCGCGCCCGCGAGCTGCTCGAGACGTTCCGGCTCACCGACGCCGCGGACCGCCCCTCGAAGACGTACTCCGGCGGCATGCGACGGCGCCTGGACCTCGCCGGCGCGATCGTGGCCTCTCCCCCGGTGCTCTTCCTCGACGAGCCCACCACCGGCCTCGACCCCCGCAGCCGCCTCGACATGTGGGAGCTGCTCCGCGGCCTGGTGCAGGGCGGCACGACCCTGCTGCTCACCACGCAGTACCTCGAGGAGGCCGACCTCCTCGCCGACGACATCGTGGTCATCGACCACGGCCGGGCCATCGCGCAGGGCACGGCCGACCAGCTGAAGAGCCAGGTCGGCGGCGACCGGGTCGAGGTGGAGGTGGCCCGCGAGGACCAGGTGTGCGCGGCCACCGCGGTCCTCGCACGGACCGGGGCCGAGGTCTCCGACGACGGCGGCGGGCGCCTGACGGTCCCCGTGACCGGCGGCACCGCTCAGATGGTGGAGATCCTCCGGGCGCTGGACGACGCTGGCGTGGCCCTGCTCGACGTCGGGCTGCGCCGCCCCACGCTCGACGACGTCTTCCTCACCCTCACCGGAGCCTCCTCATGACCGCCACGGACCGCGCGAGCGAGCCGGCGCAGGCCGCCCGCGACGACGAGATGGTCTCCGAGGCACCCCGCGGCAGCCATGCCGTGCTCGACGGCCTCGTGGTCGCCAAGCGCAACCTGCTGAAGATCCGGCGGGTCCCCGACGTCCTCGTCGGGACGCTGATCTCGCCGATCATGTTCATCATCCTGTTCCGCTACGTCTTCGGCGGGGCCATCGGCGCACAGATCCCCGGCGGCGTGAGCTACGCCGAGTACCTCATCCCCGGGATCTTCGCGCAGACCGTGATCTTCGGCGCCACCGTGACGGGCAGCGGGCTCGCCGAGGACATGCAGAAGGGCATCATCGACCGCTTCCGCTCCCTGCCGATGTCGCGCATGGCGGTGCTCGTCGGGCGCACCACCTCGGACCTGCTCACGAACGTCCTCGTGACGATCATCATGACCGCGACCGGCCTGCTCGTGGGGTGGCGCATCACGTCCTCGATCCCGCAGGCGGCCGCCGGGTTCGCGCTGCTGCTGCTCTTCGCGTACGCCTTCAGCTGGGTCATGGCCTACGTGGGGCTGCTGCTGCGGGCGCCGGAGTCGTTCAACCAGATCTCGTTCATCGTCATCTTCCCGCTGACGTTCATCGCCAACACCTTCGTCCCGCCGGAGACCTTCCCTGCCGCGCTGCGCACCGTCGCGGAGTGGAACCCGATCTCGACCATGGTCGCCTCGACCCGCAACCTCTTCGGCAACACCGGCACGCTGCCGGCGCCCACCGGGTCTCTCCCGATCGAGCACCCCACCCTCTACACCCTGGCGTGGATCGGCATCGCGCTGGCGATCTTCGTGCCGCTGGCCACCCGGCAGTTCTCCCGGGCCACCTCGCGCTGAGAGGCCCAGCGCTGCGCGCGCCCCTGACACGACCCTGACGAGGTCGCGGGCGTCCGTCGCGTCGGCGCGGACGGCGGGAGATGCTGGCGATGCGGCGCCGACCGACGGCGCTGCCCGATCCCGGAGCCGCCATGACCTCGCTCACTCCCCGCCACACCTCCCTGCCCGTCACGGCCGTCTCGGCGGTGGCTGCGTGGGCACGCAGCCCGCGCGGCCGGCGAACGCTCGTCGCCGCTGCGTCGGTCGCGGTGCAGGTCGTCACCGAGGTCGCCCGCGACACGCCCTCCCGCGCTCGAACCGCACCGCCTGCCGGCACGCCTCCCGCGCCGGACGGCCGGGGCCGGCCCGCCCGCGGTGACTGCGGAGGCTGGCGGGCCAACCGTCGCGCCCGCGGCTGAGCGGCGGCACACCCCGCCTCGGGGGCCGGGCAGGCTCGATCTGCCGCAGCCGCTGCAGCAGGGCATCCTGGGAGGCAGACGGCGCGTCCTCGCGACGCCCGCGGACCCGGAGGGAACCCCATGGCCGGCCTGATCGGCAAGATCGCCTCGCTCGCACGCACCCCCGCCGGGCAGCGGGCCCTGCGCACCGCCACCACGAAGGCGCAGGAGGTGGCCAAGGACCCGCGGACGAAGGAGAGGGTCGCCGAGGTCAAGGACCGCATCCAGCGCCGCGGCCGCGGGACGTCCGGGTCCGAGCAGCCGTCCACCCCTGCGCCCCACGACCGGGCTGACCGCCACGACGACCGGCCGCACCGCTCCTGACGCCCGGTCGCCCCTGCTGATCGGGTACCGCCCACCGACCGGGCCCGCCGCACCGACCTGGGACGCCCCGCCGCGCTTGAGGCCCGCACCGACCGGGGACGCCGAGCCGCGCTTGAGACCCGCACCACCCTCGACCGGGGACACGCCACCGCGGTCTCCTAGCGCCCTGCACGGCGCAGCGTCCCCGATCAGACTCCCGGCCACGGCGGCCTGATCACCGGGCGGACCGTAGGGACCGGGTGGCCGACCGACGTCCCTACCCGGCGGGTACCGCCGCAGGGCTCGCGGCCTCGTCCTCGGTGAGCAGCCGGGACCGGATGAGGAAGCGGATGCCGTCCGGGGCCTCGAGGCTGAACCCCGCGCCGCGGCCCGGCACCACGTCGACGGTGAGGTGGGTGTGCTCCCAGAGCCGGTACTGCGCGGAGGTCATGCAGAACGCCGCGCCGGCGACCTCGCCGAGCACGACGTCACGCGGTCCCAGGATCAGGTCCCCCTCGGCGAAGCACATCGGCGAGGACCCGTCGCAGCACCCGCCGGACTGGTGGAAGACCACCGCGCCGTGGCGAGCCCGCAGCCGCTCCACCACCTCGACGGCGGCCGGGGTGATCGCGACCCGGCTCGGCGCGGCAACGCCCTCGCCCACCCTCACGGCAGACCCATCAGAAGAAGCCCAGCCTGTCGGGCGAGTAGCTGACGAGGAGGTTCTTCGTCTGCTGGTAGTGGTCGAGCATCATCTTGTGGTTCTCGCGCCCGATGCCCGAGGCCTTGTACCCGCCGAACGCCGCGCCCGCCGGGTAGGCGTGGTAGTTGTTCGTCCAGACCCGCCCGGCCTGGATCCCGCGCCCGAGGCGGTAGGCGGTGTTGCCGTCACGGCTCCACACCCCCGCGCCGAGCCCGTAGAGCGTGTCGTTGGCGATCCGCAGCGCGTCGTCGGTGTCTGAGAACCGCGTCACCGAGACGACAGGACCGAAGATCTCCTCCTGGAACACCCGCATGTCGTTGCTGCCCTCGAAGATCGTCGGCTCGACGTAGTAGCCGCCGTCGTAGGCCCCGTCGTCGCTGGCCACCGTGCGCCGCCCTCCTCCGGTACGCACCGTGGCGCCCTCCTCGCGCCCGATGTCGAGATAGCTCATGATCTTCTCGAGCTGGTCGTTCGAGGCCTGCGCGCCGATCATGGTCGCCGGGTCCAGCGGGTCGCCGGAGACGATGGCCTGCGTGCGCTTCGTCGCCCGCTCCATGAACTCGTCGTAGACGGACTCGTGGACCAGCGCCCGCGAGGGGCAGGTGCACACCTCGCCCTGGTTGAGGGCGAACATCGTGAAGCCCTCGAGCGCCTTGTCGAGGAACGCATCGTCCTCGCGCATCACGTCGGCGCAGAACACGTTGGGGCTCTTGCCGCCCAGCTCGAGGGTGACGGGGATGATGTTGGCCGAGGCGTACTGCATGATCAGCCGCCCGGTCGTCGTCTCGCCGGTGAACGCGACCTTCGCGACCCGGTCCGAGGACGCCAGCGGCTTGCCGGCCTCGGCGCCGAAGCCGTTGACGACGTTGAGCACGCCGTCGGGCAGCAGGTCGGCGATGAGCTCGACGACCTTGAGGATGCTCCACGGGGTCTGCTCCGCGGGCTTGAGCACCACGCAGTTGCCGGCGGCGAGCGCCGGGGCGAGCTTCCAGGTGGCCATGAGGATCGGGAAGTTCCAGGGGATGATCTGCCCGACGACGCCCAGCGGCTCGTGGAAGTGGTACGCGACCATGTCCTCGTCGATGACGCCGGCGCTGCCCTCCTGGGCGCGGATCGCGCCGGCGAAGTAGCGCCAGTGGTCCACGGCCAGCGGCAGGTCGGCGGCGAGGCACTCGCGCACCGCCTTGCCGTTCTCCCAGCACTCCGCGATCGCGAGCGCCTCGAGGTTCTCCTCGATGCGGTCGGCGATCCTGTTCATCATCAGCGCCCGCTGCGTGGCCGAGGTGCGCGACCAGGTGGGGAAGGCGTCGTGCGCGGCGTCGAGGGCGAGGTCCACGTCGGCCTCGGTGGAGCGGGCGATCTTTGTGAACGGCTGGCCGGTCAGCGGGGCGATGTCGTCGAAGTACTCGCCGGTGACCGGCGGCACCCACTTGCCGCCGATGAAGTTGTCGTACCTCTCGGCGAAGTCCGAGGGGCCGGAACCACGGGTGGGGCGGGGGTAGGCGGTCATGCGAGTCATCTCCACGTCGTCAGCGTCGTGCAGCGCCGGCCCCTCCGTCGGGGTCGGTCGGTGATCGGAGGGTACGCCGGTCCGACGGGCGCTGCACCGCACCGAGAACCCGGTCGGCCGCAGCACGGCCGTAGCGTGACGCTCCATGAGCATCGTCCAGCGAGTCCTGCGGTTCCTCGGCCTCGACCGGCCGACGCTCGAGGACGGGTTCACGCTCGACGAGCGCGGCAGCCGTGCACCGGTGTGCGACACGTGCGGGGCCGTCGTGGCCTACCAGAGCCAGACGGTGCACACGCGCTGGCACCGCGGCTGACCCGGCGCCCAGAACCTGCCGAGCGGGGAGCCGGCGCGTCACCACGCGGCGTGTCGCCCGCGCGAGGTCCTCGCTCGACGGGCCGCGTCAGGACTGCTGAGCGTCCAGCACCAGGCCGGGTCGGATGGCCCCGCGCTCGGCGCGGACGACGGCGACCAGCACCCCGTCGGCGCTGATCGCGGCCGTGGGCCCGGGGCCGACGCCGCTGCCGTCGGCGGCCAGGCGCTGGCCGTGGCGCAGCCGGCGGACCTGCTCGTCGTCGGGCTGCCACACCGGCAGCACGGCCCGGGCGGCGTCGGCCAGCGGCAGCAGCGCGTCGACCGCGGCGCTGCTGGCCCGCGGCTCGCCGTCTCGTGGCGCCAGCTCGCCGAGCGGGTGGGCGACGTCGAGGCGGTAGCCCCCCACGCGGGTGCGGCGCAGCGCCGACAGGTGACCGCCGACCTCCAGCGCCGACCCGAGGTCCCGCGCCAGGGCGCGGACGTACGTGCCCGACGAGACGGTGACGGCCACGTCGACCTCCCACCGCGCGTCGCCGGGACGGACGTCGAGCACGTCGAACGCGCTCACCGTCACCGGGCGCGCCGGCAGGGCGACGTCCTCGCCGCCGCGCACCCGCGCGTAGGACCTCTGCCCGTCCACCTTGATGGCGGAGACCGAGCTGGGGACCTGCTCGACGTCGCCGGTGAGCGTGGCCACGGCGTCGTCCAGGCGCTCCCGCGTCAACGCGGCCATCGCCTCCGGCGCCGCCCGGGAGGTGACCTCCCCCTCGACGTCGTCGGTGACGGTCGACGCCCCGAGCACCACGGTGGCGGTGTACTCCTTGTCGGCCCCGACGAGGTAGGTGAGCAGCTTGGTGCCGCGACCCACACCGAGCACGAGGACGCCGGTGGCCAGAGGGTCCAGCGTGCCGGCGTGCCCCACCTTGCGGGTGCCCAGCAGACGGCGGCCGCGGGACACGACGTCGTGGCTGGTCCAGCCCGCCGGCTTGTCGACCACGAGGAGCCCGTCGGGCGCCTCCCAGCTCGTCGACGTCACGTCCACACGGTACGCAGGGCCCGACGAGGCTCTCAGCCGCGCACGGGGAGCCGGATCTCCAGCGTCTCCGGGCCGCGCAGCGAGGCGTTGTGCCGGTACGGCGGCGGGTCGGCGACGAGCTCGGCGCCCTCGAGGCGCCGCGCGAGCGCGGCGATCGCCACGTGGCTCTCCAGGCGGGCCAGCGGGGCGCCCACGCAGTAGTGCTCTCCGCCACCGAAGCCGAGGTGCTTGTTGTCGCGGCGGTCAGGGACGATGACGTCCGCGTCCTCGACGTGACGGGGGTCCCGGCTGCCCGCGGCGAGCGCCAGCACCAGCGAGGACCCGGCGGGGATGTGGTGGCCGTCGATGTCGATCGGCGCCAGCGTGGTCCGGGTGCGGAACTGCACCGGCGGGTCGTAGCGCAGCATCTCCTCGGCGAAGAGCACCTCGATGCCCGGCTCGCTGGCGACGCGCTCGCGCAGGCACGGGTCGCGGAGCATGGCGAGCGTGGTGTTGGTGACCAGGTTGACCGTCGTCTCGTGCCCGGCGACCAGCAGTAGCAGCATCGTGCCCACGAGGTCCTCCGGATCCATGCGCGCCCCGGAGTCGTCGGCGGTGATGAGCGCCGAGAGCAGGTCCTCGCGGGGCTCGGCGGTGCGCGCCTCGATGAGCCCCGCGAGGTACTCGTCGAGCTGCTGGACGGACTCCTGGGTCGCGACCAGCTCCTGCTCGGAGAGGGTGGCGATGGGGTTGATGGCCTGCGCGGTGTCGTTGGCCCACTCGTGGAACCGGTCCTGGTCCTCCGCCGGGACCCCCAGGAGGTCGCAGATGACCTGGACCGGCAGGGGCAGCGAGAAGCTGTCCACGAGGTCGACGACGCGGTCCTCGCTCCGGTCGGCCTCGTCGAACATCTCGTCCAGGTACGTGTCGACGAGCCGCTCGACCTCTCCGGACAGACCGGCGATGCGCTCGGGGGTGAACTGCCGCATCACCGAGCCGCGCAGCCGGTCGTGCACCGGCGGGTCAGTGAGGATGAAGGGTCTCGGCTGCGCGGCGACCTCAGCCACCTCCTCCTCGCTGAGCCCCTGCTCGGCCATGCCCGCCTGGATGATCTTCTGTCCCTGCGAGGACAGGCCCGGCACGTCCGGGTCGGACTTGCGCTCGTCGGAGCTGACCCGGGGGTCGTGCAGGAGCAGCGCGATCTCGTCGAAGCCGCTCACCACCCACGTCCCGTCCTGCTCCTGGCGTACGGGCTGCTCGCGCATCCGCGCGAAGACCGGATACGGGTCCGGGCGGGTCGACGGGGCGATGAGCTCGGCGAAGAGGCTCCCCTGGTCGGCCGCTCCCTCGGTGGTCGTGTCGGCGGTGGCGGTCTGCTGCTCGTCGGTGGCGGTCATGTCTCCTGGTCCTGGTTCTGGTGGGTCGTCGTGGCCCCGGTGCCGTCCGTGCTGGCCGGCTCGTCGCGCCGCGGCTCAGAGGGCGCGAGGGCCCGGCGGGGTGCGGGGGTCGGCCTCGGCGCCCTGCTGGTCGATGGCGCCGTCCTCGTCCCGCGCCTCGGGTGAGGCGGGGCCGGGGCCGGTCGCCGACGCCGTGGAGCTGTGGGTCGCGCCGCCCTTGCGGGGGAACGCGGCAGGGACGACGTTCATGTCCTGCGGGCCGTCGCCGGCGCGCACGTCCGGCGGGAAGGGTGCGCGGGCACGGATCATCGCCTCGTAGGCCTCGAGAGCGCGAGGCTCGTCCACCGCCGCGGCGGCCACGACGCGCCCGCCGGAGCCGTAGACGGCCACGAACCTCATCGCCTCCGGAGACCCCTGCGTCAGCACCACCTCCTCTGCCGAGCTGGGCACGCCGACCGACTTGATGTTGAGGCCGAACTGGTTCGACCAGAACACCGGCAGCGCGTCGTGGGCGCGACGCTCGCGCGGCGGGCACACCATGTTGTGCGCGGCGGTCTGCGCCTGGTCGACGGCGTTCGCCCAGTGCTCGACGGCGAGCAGCTGCCCGTCGTAGAGCTGGTGAGGCCAGCGCGCCACGTCACCGGCGACGAAGACGTCGTCGGTGACCATCCCGGTGCCGTCGAAGACCCGGCAGCCCGCGTCGCAGACGACCCCCCGACGGTCGGCAGCGAGCCCGGAGCCCTCCAGCCACTCGACGTTGCGCACCGCGCCGAGCGCGATGACCGCGACGTCCGCCTCCACGGTGTCGCCGTCCGAGAGCTTCCCGGCGGTGAAGCGTCCCTCCTCGTCCCCCAGCAGGTCGGTCACCGCGGTGCCGCACCGCAGGTCCACACCGTGGCTGCGCTGCAGCCGCGAGGTGATGACGCCCGCGGCCCCGCCCAGCGCGCTGACCAGCGGCGCCGTCCCGTGCTCGACGAGGGTGACGGGCAGGCCCAGCTCGAGGCACACCGAGGCCACCTCGCTGCCGATGAACCCTCCGCCGACGACCAGCACCCGCCGCGGCGAGGCCGCGAGGCGCTCGCGCAGCGCGGCCGCGTCCGCCGGGGTCCTGAGGGTGAACACGCCGTCGAGGGCGCCCTGCGCGGCGTCGGGCCACGCTCGGGCCCGGGTCCCGGTGGTGATGAGCACCCGGTCGTAGCCGACCTCGCGCCCGTCGGCCAGGGACACGACGCGCCGGGCGGTGTCGAGCCCGGTCGCGGCGACGCCGTCGATCCACTCGGCGTCGAGGTCGACGAGGCGCGGGAGCAGCGTCTCCTCGGCACCTGCTCGTCCGGCGAGCACGGCCTTGCTGAGCGGCGGGCGGTCGTACGGCTCCCCGGCCTCGTCGCCGATCACGGTGAGCGTGCCGGTGAATCCGTTCTCGCGGAGCGCCTCGGCGCCCTTGAGCCCCCCGAGGGAGGCCCCGACGACGACGACCCGCTCGAGCTCCGGAGCGGGGGCGCTCACCGCTCGCCCGTCGCGCCGGTCACGGACTCACCGGGCCCGCCGAGCTGCACCGAGATGGCCGCCACGGGGCAGGCCGCCTGGGCCCGCAGCACGGCGTCGGCCTGGCGCTCGTCCGGGGCGTAGTCGAACTCCATCGTCTCCAGGCCGCGGAGAGCGAAGACGTCCGGAGCGGCGAAGACGCACTGCCCGTACGTCTGGCACCGCGCGAGGTCGACCCCGACCCTCATCGCCGACCGCCCTCGATCAACATGGTGGTCGTGCGAGCAACGGTCGGTGGGGTGTGGCGCACGGAGGCTCCTGTCCTGGCCGGACCTCGTCCAGCCCGGCACGGCGGTGCGAGGGCGATGGCCACCCTCGCGTGTCACTCCTTGGTACCAACCCTCACAGAAGGGTGCATCTCGATCAGCCGAGGTCCGGTGGTGCCTCTCCCCCGCTGTCCCTCTCCCCGTCGTCGCCAGCGTCGCCGTCGTCCTCGTCGTCCTCCACGGGGTGGCGGTAGGGGTCCGTCTCACCGGCGTAGGCGGCGCCCTGGGCCAGCGCTGCCACCCGGGCGTCCTGCTCCGCGGCCCGGCTGAGGAGCTCCTCCATGGCCGCGGCGGTCTCGGGGAGGGCGTCGAGGACGAACTCGATCGTGGGTGTCAGCCGGACGCCGGTCCGTCGGCCCACCTCGGAGCGGATGACGCCCTTGGCGCTCTCCAGCGCCGCTGCGGTGGACGAGCGCTCGTCCTCACCCCCGTAGACGGTCCAGAACACGCTCGCGTGCTGGAGGTCCCCGGTCACGCGGGCGTCGGTGATGGTGACGAAGCCCAGGCGGGGGTCCTTGATGCGGCGCTCGAGCATCTCGGCGACGACGACCTTGATGCGGTCGGCGAGCTTGCGGGCGCGTGCCGGGTCAGCCACGGCGGGTTCTCCTCGTTGTCGGTGCGGGACGTGGGACAGTGGTTCGCCCTCGGGGGCACGGAGCGCGAGCGCCCCGCCGGTCAGGCGTCGTCGCCGTGGAAGCGCACCCGGGCCGAGAGCAGCTCCAGCTCGGGCCGGGCGGCGACGAGGTGCTCCGCTCGGTCGAGGACCTCGCGGCAGTGGCGCGCGTCCGCGGCGACCACGGCGCAGCTGATCTCTGCCCGGCGGTGCAGGTCGAGGCTGCCGGTCTCGGCCACGGCGACGTCGAGGCGCTTCAGCGCGGCGATGACCGGGCGCACCAGGGCGCGCTTGGCCTTGAGGGAGTGGACGTCCCCGAGGAGGAGGTCCACGGTCAGCGTCGCGACGTGCACGCGACCATCATCTCGCACGTCAGCCCCGGTGCAGACCCGCGTCGGCGTGCCGCGCGGACCAGCCACCGCGTGCAGCGCGGACGCGCTGGCGGCGGCCACCCCGTGGGTCGGGTGGCCGCCGCCGGTCCGGTGCTCAGGGCCTCAGGAGGTGCGGGCCTTCTCGCGCATCTCGAAGGTCTCGAGGACGTCGCCCTCCTTGATGTCGTTGAACGACCCGAGCCCGATACCGCACTCGAAGCCCTCGCGGACCTCGGTCGCGTCGTCCTTGAACCGACGCAGCGAGCCGACGGTGAGGTCGTTCCCGACCACCACGCCGTCCCGCGTGAGGCGTGCCTTCGCGTTGCGGCGGATGAGCCCGCTGCGGACGATCGAGCCGGCGATGTTCCCGAACTTCGAGGACCGGAAGACCTCGCGGATCTCCGCGGTGCCCAGCTGGACCTCCTCGTACTCCGGCTTGAGCATGCCGCGCAGGCTCTGCTCGACGTCGTCGATCGCCGCGTAGATCACCGAGTAGTAGCGCAGGTCGATGCCCTCGCGCTCGGCGAGGTCGGCGACCCGCTCGGCCGGTCGGACGTTGAACCCCATGATGATCGCGTTGTCCACCGTGGCGAGGTTCACGTCGTTCTGCGTGATGGCGCCGACGCCGCGGTGGATGATCCGCAGCTCCACGTCGCCGCTCACCTCCACCTTGAGCAGCGCGTCCTCGAGCGCCTCGACCGAGCCGGACCCGTCACCCTTGATGATGAGGTTGAGGGTGTCGACCTTGCCCTGCGCGAGGGCCTCGTTGAGGTCCTCGAGGCTGATGCGCTTGCGACGCTTCGCCAGCGAGGCGGCCCGCTGCGCGGACTCCCTGCGCTCGGCGATCTGCCGCGCCGTCCGGTCGTCGGGCGCCACGAGGAACGTGTCGCCGGCGCCCGGCACCGCGGTGAGGCCCAGCACGAGGACCGGCCGCGACGGGGTCGCCTCGGAGATCGGCTTGCCGTGCTCGTCGAGCATGGCCCGCACGCGACCGAAGCCGTTGCCCGCCACGATCGCGTCGCCGACGTGGAGCGTCCCCGACTGCACCAGCACGGTGGAGACCGGGCCGCGACCCTTGTCGAGGTGGGCCTCGATGGCCACGCCGCGCGCGTCCTTGTCGGCGTTGGCGCGCAGGTCCAGCGCCGCGTCCGCGGTGAGCAGGACGGCCTCGAGGAGGTCGTCGATGCCCGTGCGCTTCAGGGCGCTGATCTGGACGAACATGGTCTCGCCGCCGTACTGCTCGGCGACGAGATTGTACTCGGTCAGCTGCTGCATGACCTTGTCGGGGTTCGCCCCCTCCTTGTCGACCTTGTTGACCGCCACGACGATCGGCACGCCGGCCGCCTGGGCGTGGTTCAGCGCCTCGATGGTCTGCGGCATCACGCCGTCGTCCGCCGCCACCACGAGGATGGCGATGTCGGTGACCTGTGCACCACGGGCTCGCATGGCGGTGAACGCCTCGTGGCCCGGGGTGTCGATGAACGTGAGGGCCCGCTCGCTGCCCTCGTGCTCCGTCGTGACCTGGTAGGCGCCGATGGCCTGGGTGATGCCGCCGGACTCCCCCGCCACGACGTCGGTGGAGCGGATCGCGTCGAGCAGCTTCGTCTTTCCGTGGTCGACGTGACCCATCACCGTGACGACCGGGGGACGAGCGGTCAGCACGTCGTCGTCCTCGTTCTCCAGCTCGGCGTCGAGGTCGATGTCGAAGGCACCGAGCAGCTCGCGCTCCTCGTCCTCCGGGGACACGACCTGGACGACGTAGCCCAGCTCGGTGCCGAGCAGCGCGAACGTCTCCTCGTCGAGGCTCTGCGTCGCGGTCGCCATCTCACCGAGGTGGAACAGCACCGTCACGAGGCTCGCGGGGTTGGCGTCGATGCGCTCGGCGAAGTCCGTCAGCGAGGCGCCACGACGCAGCTGCAGGGGCGTCGACCCGTCACCGCGACGGATCTGCACGCCGCCGACGCTCGGGGCCTGCATGGCCTCGAACTCCTGACGCTTCGCGCGCTTCGACTTGCGGCCCCGCACGGGACGCCCTCCGGAGCGGCCGAACGCACCCTGGGTGCCACCGCGGCCGCGCTGGCCGCCCTTGCCGCCGAACCCGCCGCCGCCGGGACGACCCGGAGCGCCGCCCGGACCGCCGCCGCCACCGGGTCGACCCGGGGCACCACCGCGGCCGGGAGGTCCACCGCGGGCCGGAGCGCCGGGACGCCCCACCGCGGACTTGCCGGGCATCATCCCCGGGTTGGGGCGGGGGCCACCGGGACGGGGACCGCCGGGACGCTCGCCCTCCGCCGAGGAGCCAGCGGCCGCCGGGGCGCTGGGTGCTGCCGGGCGGGGCGGGCGCGAGCCCATCCCCTGGGAGGAGGCGAAGGGGTTGTTCCCCGGGCGCGGCGCGCCGCCGCCCGGGCGCGGGCGACCCATCCCCTGGGAGGGGGCGAAGGGGTTGTTCCCCGGGCGCGCCGGTCCTGGCCGGGCTGGCGTCGCCCCTCCGGGACGCGGTCCGGGAGCCGGTGCGTCGCCCCGGGAGGGGGCCTGGGGAGACGCAGCCTCGGGGGAGGCGACGGGGGTCTCCGGGGCTGGTGCCGCAGGTGCGGCGGGCGCCTGCGCGGTGGCCGGCGCCTGTGCGGGCGACGCGGGAGTCGCCCTCGCCGGTGCGCTCGGCGGCGCAGCCGGTCCCGGGCGCGCACCCGGGACGGCAGGGCGGGCCGGTGGGGGCTTCGTCGGCGCGGGCGCCGGCTCGGACGCCGCAGGCGGCTGCGCGGTCGGGGCGGGCGCTGCGGGTGCAGGGGCCTCGGCCGGCTTCGCGGGCGTGGCCGGCGGCGCAGCAGTGGCCGCGGGCGCCGGACGGGCGCCCGGACGCGGGCCCTTGGGCCCCGGGGTGGGCTTGGCCGAGGAGGCCGGTGCTGGGGCGCCGGCAGCCGAGGCGTACTCGGCGCGCAGCTTGCGCACCACGGGGGGTTCGATGGTGGAGCTGGCGGAACGGACGAACTCGCCCATCTCCCCCAGCTTCGACGTCAGGGTCTTGCTCTCGAGTCCGAGCTCTTTCGCGAGCTCGTAGACGCGGACCTTGGCCACTTCTCTCCTGTCTCGGCCGGCGCCGAGACCGGCGCGATCAGACCGTGGGGTGTCGCTGGGGGTGGTTCATCGGTGGTAGCTCATCGGGTGCCCATCTGGTGCTGACCCGCTTCCGCTGCTCGTGGACGGTGGACTGGTGGTGCTGGTGCTGCTGCTCGAGGCCAGGTGCTCCCGGACGGCGCTGGGGTCCAGCGGCCCGTCGGCACGGAGAGCCCGGCCGAACGCACGGCGCTTGAGGGCTCTGTCGAAGCACGCCAGGTCGTGGTGCACCCAGGCGCCGCGACCAGGCCTGCGCGCGGCTGCGTCCGGCTCCAGCACCCCGGGAGACCCGGCAGCACCGTCACCGGCCACGACCACGCGCAGCAGCGACGACCGATCGGCGCGCTCCCGGCATCCCACGCAGGTGCGCTGTGGCTGCCGGGCCCGCTCGACCCCTCCCGCAGCGTCGCCCGACGGGCGACGGTGAGGTGGAGGAGCGCACGGGACGCCGTCGATCCCCACCAGTCTAGCCCCGCTCGCTCTCGGCGACGCCCTCCGCAGGCTCGTCGCGCTCGGTCACGGGTTCGGTGACGGGCTCGACCTCGGCGTCCGAGCGGATGTCGATGCGCCAGCCCGTCAGGCGCGCGGCGAGCCGGGCGTTCTGCCCCTCCTTGCCGATCGCCAGGGAGAGCTGGTAGTCGGGGACCACCACCCGGGCCGCCCGGGCGGCGGCGTCGACCACGGTCACCGACAGCACCTGGGACGGGGACAGGGCCGAGGCGATGGCCTGAGCGGGGTCCTCGTGGTGGTCGACGATGTCGATCTTCTCCCCGCCGAGCTCGCTCATGACCGCGCGGACCCGCGCCCCCATGGGCCCGATGCACGCGCCCTTCGGGTTCAGGCCGGCCACCGACGTGCGCACCGCCATCTTCGAGCGGTACCCCGCCTCGCGGGCCAGCCCCATGATCTCGACGGTGCCGTCGGAGACCTCGGGGACCTCCAGGGCGAAGAGCCGGCGGACGAGGCCCGGGTGCGTGCGGGAGACGGTGATGACCGGTCCCTTCATGCCGCGCTTCACCGAGACGACCAGCGCACGCAGACGCTGCCCGTGGGCGTAGCCCTCGCCGGGGACCTGCTCGCTGGGGGGCATGACCGCCTCGACGGTGCCCAGGTCGAGCTGCACCACGCGGCGGTCGCGCCCCTGCTGGACGATCCCCGAGACGAGGTCACCCTCGCGGCCGGAGAACTGCCCGAAGACGGCGTCGTCCTCCAGCTGGCGCAGCGCCGCGTTGATGGCCGAGCGCACCGTCGCGGCGGCCACCCGGCCGAAGTTCGACGGGGTGACATCCGCGTCGCCGACCTTCTGCCCGTCCTCGTCGCGCTCGGGCGCGAGCACCACGACGTCGCCGCTGCGGCGGTCGAGCTCCACCCGGGCGTCGGGGTCCCCTCCCTCCTCCCGCTGGTAGGCCACGAGGAGGGCGGCCTCGATGGCGTCGGCGAGGACACCGGTCGGCGCCTCGCGATCCCGCTCCACCGCGCGCAGCGCGGCCATGTCGACCTGCATCAGTCCTCCTCGTCGCTCTCGTCGTCGGTGCCGGTCTCGTCGGTATCGGGGCTCACCGGACGGCTCATCTCCACCTGGACCTTGCCCGGCGCCCCGTCCAGAGAGGCCCACGCCGTCGTCGTGCCGTCGATGACCACGCCGTGCTCGCCGACGCTCTCGACGCGCCCCCGGAGCGGCTCACCCCCGACGGGGGTCACCTCCACGACGCGCCCGCGTGCCCGGCTCCAGTGCCGGCGCTCCGTCAGGGGGCGGTCGACCCCCGGCGTGGTCACCTCCAGGACGTAGGGCGCCTGGCCCAGGACGGCCTCGCCCCCTGGTCCGTCCAGCACCTCGGAGACCGTCCGCGAGAGCTCGGCGACCCGGTCGAGCCCCAGCTCTCCCTCCGCCTCCGCGGGCAGGTCGACGACCACGCGCACGACGCTGCGACGCCCGGCCGCGGTCGACGACACGTCCTCGAGGACCACGCCGCAGGACTCGACGGGTCCGCGGAGGATCTCCATCAGCGCGAGCGCACGGGGGCTGGCGGGCACGGGGAAACCTCTTCACGTAGGGGGTGGTCGTCGTCGCGGCGCCTGCGAGCACCCCGTCGTCCCCGGGACCCGGCCCGGGAGACCCCGGGCGCCTGGGACCGCTCGACGCGGCCAGGTGGTGGGTGCACCGGACGGGGCACCCACGTCCTGCGACGACGCCTGAGCCTACCGGAACGTCCGGTGCGCGATCCGAGACGGCCGTGGCAGGGTTCACGCCTGTGAACGCCGGTCGTGACACCCCCGGGCCCGGCCGCCGAGAGGTCGTGGCGCTGGCGCTGGTCGCGCCCTTCTCGCTGGTGGTGGCGGCATGCTCGGTCGGCGGTGACACCTCGAGGCCCTCGCCGGAGAGCGACGCCGAGGGGCGGCCCGCTCAGACAGAGGGGTCGGATGCCGGGTCGCAGGCCGACGAGCGGGCGCGCACCACGCTCCTGGCCGACGTCCGCGACCTCACCTCGGCGACGGGGAGCGTGGCGGCCGGCGGTCCGGGAGCGGCGGTCGTGGCGGCGATCACCCAGGTGCTGGCCGACCAGGCGAGCGCCCTGGCTCCTCGCTCGGAGCCGCGGTCGCCCGAGCCGCCACCGCCCGCGACCGGCGCCGAGCAGCCCGCCGGTCCGGAGCGGCTCGTGACGATGCTCGCGGCCGCCTCCACGGCGGCGACCTCCGTGCTGCCGGAGGTGGGCGCACCGATGGCCCGCCTCGTCGCGGCGCTGGCCGCCGGGCACGCGGTCGCCGCCACCACCCTCGCCAGGGCCGCCGGGCTGGGCGCGCCCTCCGGCGTCGAGCCCGCCCTCGTCGACGCCACCGGCACGAGGACCGGCGGGGTCGCCCCTGTCGCCCAGCCCGTCCCGAGCGCTGTCGCCTCCCTGTCGACAGCGCTGGACGTGGAGGCGCAGGCCCGCTACGCCTACGGGGTCGCGGCGGTGCACCTGGCGGGAGAGGACCTCGCGGTCGCCCTGGCCCTGCGCGACGTGCACGACGACGCCGTCGGCGCCCTCGCCGGCGCCCTGGAGCCGACCGCCCCTGAGTCGGCGAGCCCGCCCCGCGACGCCTACCGGCTGCCCTTCCCGATCACCGACGGCGCCTCGGCGGCGACGCTCGGGGCCGACGTCGAGGACGGCTGCGCGGACGCCTGGGCCGACGTGGTCGCCGGCGCCGCCCCCGGCGCGCGCACCGGCGCGGCCTCGAGGCTCGTCGCCCGGGCGCAGCAGGGCGCCCAGTGGCGGTACCGCCTGGGGCAGGGCGCCTCCCTCGTCCCGCTGCCGGGTCTGTCCGGTCGGACCTGACCCCCCGACGGGGCAGGATGGCCCTGGGCGAGGAGAGAGAGGTCGACGTGGACGTCACCAGCGCACCATCAGACGGCGCACCCCCCGGGGACGGCGCAGCGCGCCACGGCGCACGGGCGGGAGCGCGCCCGCTCGCCGTCGCGGTCGTCGGGTCCGGTCCCGCCGGCGTCTACGTCGTGGACCAGCTGCTGCGCGCGGAGCTCGCTGACGGCCTCCGGGTGGACGTCCTCGAGCGCGTCCCCGCACCCACGGGCCTGGTGCGCTACGGGGTCTCCCCCGACCACCCGGACATCAAGAGCATCGCCACCACGCTGCTCGGGGTCCTCGACCGCGACGGGGTGCGGCTGCTCGGGAACGTCCGCGTCGGCGACGGCCCCCGCGAGGTCCCCGTGGCGACCCTGCGCGCGCACTACGACGCCGTGGTCGTCGCCACCGGGTGCTCGACCGACGCCCCCCTGGCGATCCCCGGGGCGGACCTGCCGGGCTGCGTGGGCGCCTCGGAGGTGGTGGCCTGGTACAGCGGTCACCCGGGCGGAGCGCGGACGCTGGACCTCTCGGGCAGGGCGATGGCGGTGATCGGCGCGGGGAACGTCGCCCTGGACGTCGCGAGGGTGCTCGCCCGCCCGGTGGGTGACCTCCACGGCACCGACGTCCCGCACGCGGTCTTCGAGGTGCTGGGCTCCTCGGCGCTCACCGACGTCCACGTCTTCGGTCGGCGGGGCGCCGACGAGGTGCGCTTCACGGCTCACGAGCTCGGCGAGATCGGTGCGCTCGACGGCGTCGACGTGGTGCTCGACCCGCGCGAGCTCGAGCTCGACGACGAGGCCGCCGCGGCCGTCTCCTCGGACCGGGGCCGGCGCCAGGTGCTCGAGGCCCTTCGCCACCTCGCGGGGCGCGAGCCCACCGGGGCCCCCCGCCGCATCCACCTGCACCTCAACGCCGCCCCGGTCGCCGTGCTGGGCGACGACCGTGTCGAGGGGCTGCGCACCGAGAGGACGAGGACGGTCGACGGCGCGCTGACGGGCACGGGCGAGACCACGGACTGGGCGGTGCAGAGCGTGGTGCGCGCCGTGGGCTACACCGGCGCCGCCCTGCCGGGGGTGCCCTTCGACGCGGGCCGCGGCGTGGTCCCGAACGACGCCGGCCGCGTGCTCGACGGCGGGTCGCCGGTGCCCGGGCTCTACGTGAACGGCTGGATCAAGCGGGGGCCCTCCGGCCTCATCGGCGCCTCGCGCCGTGACGCTCGTGAGACGGTGCGCTCGCTCCTCGAGGACGCCGCTGCCGGCACCCTCCCCCGCGTCGAGGTCCTGGACCCCGACGGGCTCGACGCGCTGCTCGCCGCCGAGGGGGTCGAGGTGGTGGACCTCACCGGGTGGGGCCGCCTCGACGCCCACGAGGCGGGGGCGGGCGCCGCGCACGGCCGCGGGCGCGTCAAGGTCGTCGACCACGACGCGATGGTCGACGCGGCCCGCGCCCCGGGCGGAGCCCCGTCCTGACGGCGGGAGCGCTCATCCCCCCACGACGATCTGCCAGCCCAGGCGCAGCACCAGAGCGGTGACGACCACCAGGAACGCCACGCGCACGAAGCCGCTCCCCCTCGCGATGGCGGTGCGCGCCCCGAGGTAGCCACCGGCGGTGTTGGCCAGCGCCATCCCGGCGCCCAGGCCCCACAGCACCGAGCCGGTGGCGGTGAACACGACGAGGGCGCCCAGGTTCGTGGCCGCGTTCACCACCTTCGCCACCGCCGAGGCCTGGAGGTAGGCGTACCCGAGCCCGACGAGCCCGGCGACGAGGAAGCTTCCCGTCCCGGGCCCGAGCAGTCCGTCGTAGCCGCCGACGAGAAGTCCCAGCGCACCGGCCGTGGCGACGTGGCGGCGCCCGTCGTAGCGCAGGGCGCTGGTGTCCGCGGGCGCGCGCCGCAGGAGGGTCCAGAGCGCGACCGCGACGAGAGCCGCGAGGATCAGCGGCCGCAGCGCCGCCCCCGGGACGAGGTGGGCCAGCGCGGCGCCCCCGGCCGCGGCGAGGCCCGCGAGGCCGGCCATGGGCAGCGCCGTGCGCCAGTCGACGCCGGTGCGCCGGGCGTAGGTCGCCGCGGAGACCGACGTCCCCGCCAGCCCGGCGAGCTTGTTGGTCGCGAGCGCCTGCACAGGCGTGATGCCGGGGACGAGCAGCAGGGCGGGCAGCTGCAGGAGACCACCACCGCCCACCACCGCGTCCACCCACCCGGCGGCCAGCGCGGCGAGCAGCAGCAGCGCGATCGTGCCCGGCTCCAGCGACCCCAGACCGATGCCCGGGGCGGGGGCGGCGGCGGCCTGCGCCAGCACGGGGACCAGGGCCGGGGTCAGCCGTCCACCAGCGCGGTCAGGTGCTGCGCCGCGTCGGCGAGCGCCACGTCGGTCCGCGCCTCGTCGCCGCCGACGCTGCGGTCGCGCACCTCCACCACGCCGTCCGCGACGCCGCGCCCGACGGTGACGATCGTGGGCACGCCGATGAGCTCGGCGTCCTTGAACTTCACGCCGGGGCTGACGCGGGCCCGGTCGTCGTAGAGGACCTCGACGCCCGCGGCCACCAGCTCGGCGCAGAGGGACTCGGCGGCGGCCCTCACGGCGTCGTCCTTGCCGGCCAGGACCACGTGCACGTCGGCCGGGGCGACGGCGCGGGGCCAGCGCAGCCCGGTCTCGTCGGCGCCGCTCTCCGCGAGCGCCGCGACGGCCCGGCCCACGCCGATGCCGTAGGACCCCATCGTGACGGTGACGAGCTTGCCGTTGGCATCGAGGACCTGCAGCCCCAGGGCGTCGGCGTACTTGCGGCCGAGCTGGAAGACGTGGGCCATCTCCATGCCGCGTGCCGCGTGCAGCGGCCCCGACCCGTCGGGAGCCGGGTCGCCGTCGAGGATGGTGGCGGCCTCGATGGTCCCGTCGCACCCGTCCTGGCCGGCGGCGGGGAAGTCTCGCCCGGCGACGAGGTCGATGACGTGGCGCCCCGGCTCGTCGGCCCCGGTGATCCACGAGGTGCCCGCCACGACGCGCGGGTCGAGGAGGTAGCGGATCCCCGAGGCGCGCTCGCTGCCCAGCACGCCCGGCCCGATGTAGCCGCGCACCAGCGCCGGGTGCTTCGCGAAGTCCTCGGCCTCGAACGGCTCCACCAGCGCGGGGGCCACGGCGGACTCGAGGCGCTTGGGGTCGACGTCCCGGTCCCCGGGCAGCCCGACCACCAGGGGTTCGCGGTCGCCGCCGGGGTGGACGAGGGTGACCAGGACGTTCTTGAGCGTGTCCGCGGCCGTCCACGCGGCTCCGTCGCGGGGGAAGCGCTCGTTGACCACCGCGACGAGCGTCTCGATCGTCGGGGTCTCGGGCGTGTCCTCGACGTGGGCGGGCGCCAGCGCCGAGACCTGCTGATCGTCCAGGGCTCGCGGAACCGGGGTGGTGACCGCCTCGACGTTGGCGGCGTACCCGGCGTCGGTGGCGACGTAGGTGTCCTCACCGTGGGGGCTGGGGTGGAGGAACTCCTCGCTGGCCGAGCCGCCCATGGCACCGGAGTCGGCCGCCACCGCGACGACGGGCAGACCGAGCCGGTCGAAGATGCGCACGTAGGCGGCGCGGTGGGCGGCGTACGAGGCGTCGAGGCCTGCGTCGTCGACGTCGAAGGAGTAGCTGTCCTTCATGATGAACTCACGCGTGCGCAGCAGGCCGCCGCGGGGCCGGGCCTCGTCGCGGAACTTCGTCTGGATCTGGTAGAGGCTCAACGGCAGGTCCTTGTAGGACGAGCAGAGGTCCTTCACCAGGAGCGTCATGATCTCCTCGTGGGTCGGTGAGAGGAGGTGGTCCGCGCCCCGGCGGTCCGCCAGGCGGAAGAGGTTGGGCCCGTAGTCGGTCCACCGGCCCGAGACGTCGTAGGGCTCGCGGGGCGCCAGCGCCGGGAGCAGCACCTCCTGGGCGCCGATGGCGTCCATCTCCTCGCGGACGACGGCCTCGACGCGTCGGCACACCCGGTGCCCCAGCGGGAGCCACGCGTACGTGCCCGAGCCGGTGCGGCGCACGTAGCCGGCACGCACCAGGAGGCGGTGGCCGGCGAGCTCGGCGTCAGCCGGGTCCTCGCGCAGCGTCTTGAGGAACAGGGTGGACATCCGCAGCAGCACGGTCGCTGAGGCTACCGGGGTCCGCTACCCGTCCCGCCCCGCCGCCCGCCGCCCCGACGGACGTGCACCATCGGGCGATCGTGGCGCCACACCGGCGAGGGAGCGAGTGCTGCACGTCCGTCCGTCACGTCGGCTGGCGCTCACGCTGGACGAGCGCCCCGCGAACCATCGCCACCACCCACCCCGGATCACCCATGACCTGCTCCCACGCGAAGCGCAGCACCAACCAGCCGCCCGCCACGAGCTCGTCGTAGCGCCTCGCGTCACGGGCCAGGGCGGCACGGTCGCCGTGCCAGGCGAAGCTGTCCGCCTCGAGCGCGATGCGCCGCCCCTCGTCGCCGAGGTCCACGCGGTAGCTCCGGCCGCGGCACCGCACGGTCAGCTGGGGCACGAAGCCGAGCAGTCCCGCGTCGATGAGCAGCGCCCGCACCAGCGACTCGAACGGGTTCGCTGCCTCACCGGACGCTGATCGCGCCACCCGCTGCACCGTCGCACGACCCGCCCGAGGCATGGCGCTGGCGGCTACGAGCAGCTGCGACCGGGTGACCACGCCGTGGCGCAGGGCGGAGTCTGCGATCGCCAACGCCTCACCGAAGGGCATCGAGCGAGCGCAGTCCACGACGGTGCGCACCGGCGACGTCACCCCGGCGCACGCCTCGTCCGACCGAAGGTCGGCGTAGTGCAGCCCAGGGACCGTGGCGCCCCGGGCAGCGTTGCGAGACCGCGGGACGGTGACGTGGTGACGGTCTGGCGGGTGCAGCGTCTCGAGCGACCACAGCCGTGCCGCGCTGGCGTGGGACACGACCCCTCGCACGGAGGCCGCGGCGCTCAGCGCAGGGGGTCCTTGGGCCAAGGCGTAGGCGCCGCGCCCGACGCGGACCGCTCCCCGCGGCGAGGGCAGACCGGAGCCCACGGCGGCCGTCACGCGTCAGCTCGGCATAACCGGCCGCCCCCCCCGGAGCGCCTGATGATCTCGACGACGTCCACGGAGGCAGCATGGGGCGCGGCGAGCACGCGTCCCGTCTGCCGTCCACAGCCCTGCTCTGACGGGCGGACGTGCACCAACGCTCGTAGGGCGGTCCTCAGCGGCCGCGGGTCGGATGGTGGACGTCCGTCGGTCAGCGGGGCGTCGGCGCGTCGGCGCGTCGGCGCGTCGGCGCGTCAGAACAGCACGGTCGCGAACGTCCCGACCCGCTCGAAGCCCACCTCGCGGTACGCCCTGATCGCCCGGTCGTTGAAGCCGTTGACGTACAGGCTGGTCACGCCCATGCCCCGCCGTCGCACCTGCGCCACCACCGCCGCGACCCCGGGCGCCGACAGGCCTCGCCCGCGGTGCTCGGGGTGGACCCACACCCCCTGCACCTGCACCACGCCGGGGGCGACAGCGCCCAGCTCGGCCTTGAAGATCACTTGGCGCCTCCCGCCGACGTCCTCGAGCGACGCGAAGTAGCGCCCGGCCTCCACCGTCTCGGCGACGCGGCGCCGGTAGGTCACCCCGCCGTCGGCGGTGACCGGCGAGTACCCCACCTCCTCGGTGAACATGGCGACCGACGCCGGCACCAGCAGGTCGAGATCCGCGGGGGTCGCGACGGTGACCCGCGGATCAGGGGTGACCATCGGCTCGGCGTCGATGGCGAGCAGCGGCTGGTCCGGGCGCACCTCGCGCGCCCGTCCCCACGCCGGGGCCAGCCGGTCCCACAGGGCGTTCACGGCGCCGGCCTCCCCGACGATGGACGAGCAGCGCCGGCCCCCGCGCGACAGTCGCTCGACGAAGGGAGCCACCGCGTCGGGGCTGACCTCGACGGGGACCACGTTGGCCCCGGCCCAGCACGCGGCGACCAGTCGTCCTCGCCGGTGCAGGCCCCACAGCTGGCCGCCGAGGCGGCCAGCGTCGGCGCCGAGCGCGAGGACGCGCGAGCTGACGAACACGTTGGCGACGGGGTCGTGGGCGCAGAGCTCCAGGACGGCACTGCGGTCTCGGTCGTCCAGCGGGGAGACCCTCGGGTCGCCCCGGCTCCCGAGCCGGGCGGGCAGGAGGCCGGTCACGGCTCGAGCATCGCCGGTGCCGGGGACGGGCGCACGTCGACGGGCGGCGCCACGGCTCAGCTGACGGCGACGGACGGCGCCCCGTCGCTGCTGGTCTCGCCGTCGAGCTCCATCTCCGCGGCGATGCGCTCGGCCTCCTCGATGAGCGTGGCGACGATCTGGTCCTCCGGCACGGTCTTGATCACCTCTCCGCGCACGAAGATCTGCCCCTTCCCGTTGCCGGAGGCGACCCCGAGGTCGGCCTCCCTGGCCTCGCCCGGTCCGTTGACGACGCACCCCATGACGGCGACCCGCAGCGGCACCGTCATCCCCTCGAGGCCTGCGGTGACCTCGTCGGCGAGGGTGTAGACGTCCACCTGGGCGCGACCGCACGACGGGCAGGAGACGATCTCGAGCTTGCGGGGGCGCAGGTTCAGCGACTGGAGGATCTGGTTCCCGACCTTGATCTCCTCGACGGGCGGCGCCGAGAGGGAGACCCGGATGGTGTCGCCGATGCCCTTGCTGAGCAGCGCCCCGAAGGCGGTGGCGGACTTGATGGTGCCCTGGAAGGCCGGCCCGGCCTCGGTGACCCCGAGGTGCAGCGGCCAGTCGCCGCGCTCGGAGAGCATCTCGTAGGCCGCCACCATGACCACGGGGTCGTTGTGCTTGACCGAGATCTTGAAGTCGTGGAAGTCGTGCTCCTCGAACAGCGACGCCTCCCACACCGCGGACTCCACGAGCGCCTCGGCGGTGGGCTTGCCGTACTTCTCCAGGAGCCGCTTGTCCAGGCTGCCGGCGTTGACGCCGATGCGGATGGAGGTGCCCGCGTCCTTGGCCGCGGCCGCGATCTGCTTGACCTGGTCGTCGAACTTGCGGATGTTGCCCGGGTTGACCCGCACCGCGGCGCAGCCGGCGTCGATGGCGGTGTAGACGTAGCCGGGCTGGAAGTGGATGTCGGCGATGACCGGGATCTGCGACTTCTTGGCGATGATGTGCAGCACGTCGGCGTCGTCCTTGGTGGGCACGGCGACCCGGACGATGTCGCACCCGGTCGCCGTCAGCTCGGCGATCTGCTGCAGCGTCGCGTTGATGTCGGTGGTCGGCGTGGTGCACATCGACTGGACGCTGATCGGTGCGTCTCCCCCGACGTCGACCGAGCCGACCTTGATCTTCCGAGTGGGGCGCCGCGGGCTGAGCACCGGAGGCGGGAGGGCGGGCATGCCCAGGGGGACGGATGAGGCCATGAGATCAGTGTGTCACTGCCGCGCCACCGCGCCTGCCGGCTCCGGCCGACCGCGCCGCCGTGCTCGGCCGGCGCGGTGCGCACCGGTGCGCGGCGTCCCCGGCTCCCAGGGTCGCCGGTGCCCGGCAGCGAGCAGCACCCAGAACGCGCCGCCGGCGATGATCACGTCGCCGACGCTGAAGACGTTGGACAGCGGCAGCGAGGCCGGGACGGCGAAGACGTCGCCCAGGAGGCCGAGCACCGGGTCCTGCACCGACCCGGAGTTGACGAAGGTCGTCTCCGTGTCGATGCCGGCGGCCTCCCGGGCCGCCGCGGTCGAGGGCAGCGTGCCCCCGTTCAGCCCGATGGTGATGCCGTTCGACGCCGCACCGAGCGCCAGGAACCACAGCCCGGTGACGTGGAGGTTGAGCGCGACGAACACGCCGGCGAGCACGTAGCTGGCCGTGTGGACGGCCGCGGCCCCGGCCTGCGGCAGCCCGGGCACCTCGAGAACGGCGACCTGGACCAGGAACGTCAGCGGAAGGAGCCACCACGCTCGCCACCGGACGGTGGCCAGGCGCGAGAGCCGCCCGCCGGTGAGGGGGACGGCGGCGATCGCGAGCAGCGCGAGGGCCAGGACGAGCACGGCGACCCTCAGCGGTCCGCGGTGGAGCGGTCGGCGGCCGCGATGGCGGCGGTCGTCGCGGAGGGATCGAGCGGGCGTCCGACGTGGTGTCCCTGCAGCACGTCGACGCCGAGGCGGCGCAGGTGGCGGGCGATGGACGAGGACTCCACCCCCTCCGCCACCACGCGCAGGGCCAGGTTGTGCCCCAGCTCGACGATCGAGCGCACCAGCACCTCGTCGTGGCTGCCGGGGGTGAGATCGGTGACGAAGCTGCGGTCGATCTTGAGCTCGTCGACCCGCAGCTGCTGCAGCAGCACCAGGGAGGAGTACCCGGTGCCGAAGTCGTCGATGGACAGCTGGACGCCCATCGCCCGCAGCTCCGCGAGGATGCGCTTGGCGGCGCGCGGGTCCGCCATGAGCGAGGACTCGGTGACCTCGACGGTCAGGCAGCACGCCGGCACGCCGGCGAGCTCGAGCAGCGACCCGACGTGCGAGGGCAGGTTGAGGTCGGAGAGCTGGCGGGCGGACAGGTTGACGGCGATCGAGCCGCCCCAGCCGCGCGAGCGCCACCGCGCCAGCTCGCCGAGGGCGCTCTCGAGCACGTACGTCGTGATGGGGGCGATGAGCCCGGCGCTCTCGGCGAGGTCGATGAAGGCTGCCGGCTCGAGGCGTCCCATCTCAGGGTGGTCCCAGCGCACCAGCGCCTCGACGGCGACGACGTCGCCGGAGCGCGCGTCGCACTGCGGCTGGTAGTCGACGACGAGCTGGCCCGCGTCGATGGCCTCGCGGAGCTGCGGGAGCAGCATGAGGCGGCCCACGGAGCCGGAGTCCGTGCCGGGCACGTGGACGCACGCGCGAGCCCGCTCGCCCTTCGCCTCGTACATGGCGATGTCGGCCTGCTTGAGCGCGCTGTGCACGTCCTCGAGCGGCGAGGCCTCGGAGGTGGTGATGCCGATGGACGCCTGCACGGACAGTCGTGTGTGGGCGACCTCCACCGGCTGGGAGAGGTCGCCCAGGAGGCGTGAGGCCAGCGCCTGGGCCGCAGCGAGGGGCTGCGGGCAGGACAGGACGACGGCGAACTCGTCGCCGCCGAGGCGCGCCACGGTGGCGCCCAGCGACGGTTCTGCGGCCGCGGCGCTCAGCCGGGCGGAGACCTCGCACAGCAGGTCGTCGCCGACGTGGTGGCCGAGCGTGTCGTTGACGTCCTTGAAGTGGTCGAGGTCGAGGAGGAGGACGGCGACGCCGCGCTCGTGCTGGCGGGCGATCGCGCGCTCCACGGCGCCGCGGAACAGCGTGCGGTTGCCCAGACCGGTCAGCGGGTCGTGCAGGGACTGGTGCTCGCGCGTCGCGGCCAGGAGCGCGGTGCGCCGGACCGCGAGGACGGGGAGCACGAGCAGGGGGAGCATGAAGGGGGAGACGTCGACGATGACGGCAGCGATGGGTCCGAGAGCGACGAGGACACCCGAGGTCTCGAACTGGAACAGGACGTCGCTGCCCACCGTGGAGGTGACGCGCTGACCCGTCGCCAGAGCGGCGACGACGCTGACGAGGACGTGGTTGACGACCCCAAAGGTGAGGCCGGCGAGGAGGCCCGCGAGCAGCGTCGAACCGTCGAAGGCTCGGAATCCGCCGAGAAATGCGTGGCCGCTCGTCCACGAGAACACCGCACGGGCCACGAACAGGCTCGTCGCGTACTGCCCTGCATTGAACGCGACCTGCACGGGACGACGGCGACCGCGCACGTCATCCACTGCTCCGGCGAGAACCTGCGCCGCCATGACCAGCCACAGCGGACCGACCATCAGGAGAGCGACCGCAAAGGTGGTCGAGATCGTCGTGGCGCTGATGGTGCTGTCTCGCCTCGCCACGGGTACCGAGGTGAGCTCGCTGATGATCAGCGCGACGACGAGGGCCACCAGCGGCACGGGATGACGCGCGACGGATTCACCCACCGGGCTCATGACGACGACGGCGCCGAGCAGCCCGAGTCCGGCCGCGCCCACCGACCAGGCATAGACGGGAAGGCTGAGGTCGCTCCTCGAGAATCGCCGAGGAGCTGCCGCGCGTGACGCGGCAGCTCCCTGGGCGACGGGGTCGCTGACCATGATGGGTCAGGCGACCTGGCGTTCGGTCACGACGGTGACGTGGCGCCGCGCGGGGTGGCTCATCACCACCACTTGAAGCCGGCGCCGGTGAGCGCGACCAGCGCCGCGACTGCCGTCGCGGAGCCAGCGGCGTGCATGGCGACCTTACGGGAAACCCACTTGCTCATCTGAGTTCCTTCCCTCCACTCAGGAGCAGGCCCGATGCCTGCTCACGAGGGCTCCTTCGTCACCACGCCGTCGTGGGTGGAGGGGTTCCGGCGGTCGTCACCGGAATGGCCGCACTGGTTGATCGTTCAAGCATTCTGCTGCTCAGGAGCCGGCGGCCAGCACCTGCGCCCCGTCGCGCACCGGCGTCATGTCGGCGTAGACCTCCAGGCACAGGCCGCCCGGGCCGCGCTCGTACCGGGTGAGGGCGCAGTTCCCCTGGGGGTCCCCCTCGTCGATCTCCACGGCGCCCTCCTCGTCGAGCCCCTCGAGCGCGACGCGCACGTTCATGATGACCGCCTGGTGGGAGACGAGGAGCACACGCTCGCCGGCGAAGCGCGGCAGGTCCTGCGCCAGGAGCGAGCGCACGCGCAGCAGCACGTCGGCCCAGCTCTCCCCGCCGGGCGGGCGGTACCAGACCTTGCCGAGGTGGGCCTTGCGCCGTGCCTCCTCCGGCAGCTCCTCCTCGATGCCGCGGCCCGTCAGGCGCTCCAGGGCTCCCTGGTCGCGCTCGCGCAGGCGCTCGTCGCTGCGGAACAGGACCTCCTGGGCACCGGGCGCGGCGCTCATGGCCCGCACCACGCGCTCGGCCGTGCCCGCGGCCCGGCGATACGGCGAGGTGAGCACGACGGTGGGTCGCCGGTCCGCCGGCAGCGCGGCCGTCCAGGCACCGACCGCGTCCGCCTGTCGCTCGCCGTCAGCGGTCAGCTCCACGTCGGCGTCGCGCTCGCCGATGTCGACGCTGTGGTCGCCCGCCTCCCACGCCGCCTCCGCGGCAGCGTTGCCGACCGACGTGCCGTGCCGCAGGAGCCACAGGGACCGCGGCGACCGCGCGTGCGTGAGACCCGAGTCGAGGGGGCGCAGCTCCATCCGCTGACCGTAGGCGCGCGCCCGCGCGCGCGCCCGGTCAGCGCGCTGGAGTGAGCGACACCACCGCGCTGACGCTCAGCCGAGGGTCACCGGGTCCACGATGTCGGCGTAGACCAGGATCACGCTCATCACCAGGAAGAGCGCGATCACCGCGTACGTCACCGGCAGCAGCCGGGCGAGGTCGAAGGGGCCGGGGTCCGGCCGCCCGCGACGCCTGGCGACCGCGCGCCGCGCGCCCTCCCACAGCGCCCCGGCGACGTGGCCGCCGTCCAGCGGCAGGAGCGGGACGAGGTTGAACAGGCACAGCGCGAGGTTCACCGACCCGAGCAGCCCGAGCATGACCGAGACGCGCTCGGCGGTGGTGGCGAAGAGGTCGGACGTGGCCACCTCGCCGGACAGCCGCCCCACCCCGACGAGACCGATGGGCCCCTCGGGGTCACGCGGCCCCGGGCCGAACGCGGCCTGGGTGACCTCGACCATGCGCACCGGGAGGGTGGCGACGACCTTGGCGGTGCGCACGGTGTAGTCCCCGATGGTGGCGGGCACCGAGGTCACCGGTTGACGCTCGAGCGCGGTGGGCGCGACGGACGTGAGGCCGATGAAGCCCGCCTGCGTCGTCGCGACCGCGCCGGTGGCGTCGGTGACGGGCTGCCCGTCCGCGTCGACCTGCGCGACGGTGTTCTCGACCGGCGTCAGCGTGAGCGTCAGCTCGCGCCCGTCCCGCTCGACGACCACCGGGGTGGGCGTGCCCACGCGCGGACGCACGAGCGACCCGACCTCGGCGGTGGACGACACCGCGTCACCGTCGATCGAGACGATGACGTCCCCCGGCGCCACGCCGGCGGCGGCCGCGGGGGTCGGCGGGTCGGAGGCGGCGCACTCGTCCTGCGCGGCCTGACCGGCGGGCACGACGCAGCGGCTGACCGCGGCCACCTCCGCTCCCGGCTGCACCGCCGGGATGCCCGTGACGGTGAGCATGAGCCCGATGAAGAGGATCGCGAGCACGAAGTTCATGGCGGGGCCGCCGAGCATGACCACGAGCCGCTGGCGCACGGGCAACCGGTAGAACGTCCGCGGGTCCTCCCCCTCGCCGATCTCCTGCGCCGCGGCGGAGCGGGCCTCGTCGGCCAGGTGGGAGAAGCGTCCGGCGCGCCGCGGGGGCGCCGCGCCGGGCTGCGGGGGGGCGTACATGCCGATCATGCGGATGTATCCGCCGAGCGGGATCGCCTTGACGCCGTACTCGGTCTCCCCGCGCCGCCGGGAGAACAGGGTGGGGCCGAAACCGACCATGTACTGCGTGACCTTCACGCCGAACCTCTTGGCGGGCACCAGGTGACCCACCTCGTGGAGGGCGATCGACGCGGCGAGGCCGACGACCAGGACCAGGACTCCGACGGCGTAGGCCAGGGCCACGCTCACCCCTGCCCGCCCGAGGTCGCCGCCACCCGCTCGCGCGCCGCCACCCGCTCGCGCGCCGCGGCCCTGGCCCACCGCTCCGCGGCCAGCACCGCCTCGAGGGTCGGACCCCCCTCGTCGGCCGGGCGCGCCGCCACCACCTCGCTCACGAGGTCCACGATGCCGGTGAAGGACAGCCGGCCGTCGCGGAACGCGCCGACGGCCTCCTCGTTCGCCGCGTTGAGCACGGCCGTGGCGCTCCCCCCGGCGGTCGCTGCGGCCCGGCACAGCGCGACCGCGGGGAAGGCCTCCTCGTCGAGCGGCTCGAACGTCCACGACTGCGCGGCCGTGAGGTCCAGGCCGTACCCGGCGCGCGGGAGGCGGTGTGGCCACTGCAGACCCAGCGCGATGGGCAGGCGCATGTCCGGCGGGGACGCCTGGGCCAGCGTCGAGCCGTCGGTGAACTCGACCATCGAGTGGACGACCGACTGCGGGTGGACGACCACGTCGATGCGCTCCAGGGGGACGTCGAAGAGGAGGTGCGCCTCGATGACCTCCAGCCCCTTGTTGACCAGCGTGGCGGAGTTGATGGTGATGACCGGTCCCATGTCCCACGTGGGGTGCGCGCCGGCCTGCTCGGGGGTGACACCGGCCATCTGCTCGCGGGCGTACCCGCGGAAGGGGCCGCCGGACGCGGTGACGACCAGGCGTCGCACCTCGCCGGTGCTCCCGCCGCGCAGGGCCTGGGCGATGGCGGAGTGCTCGGAGTCCACCGGGACGATCTGGCCGGGGGCCGCGGCGTCGGTCACGAGGCGTCCGCCGACGACGAGCGACTCCTTGTTGGCCAGCGCCAGCGTCGAGCCCGCCGCGAGCGCGGCCAGCGTCGGGGCGAGCCCGACCGATCCGGTGATCCCGTTGAGGACCACGTCGCAGTCCATGGCCGCCACCTCGGTCGCAGCGTCCGGCCCCGCGACCACGTGCGGGAGGCGCGCGCCGGCGGCCGCCACCACGAGCGCGTCGCGCAGCGGCTCCGCGGCGTCGGCGCGGGCGACGGCGACCACCGCCACCCCCAGCTCGAGGGCCTGGCGGGCGAGGAGGTCGACGTCGCTCCCCCCGGCGGACAGACCCACCACGCGGAACCGTCCGGGGTTGGCGGTGACGACCTCGATCGCCTGGGTACCGATGCTGCCGGTCGAGCCGAGCAGGACGACGTCGCGGGGACTCACGCCGCCATTGTGCGGCGCCAGGCTGGGTGGTCCGCGGCGGCGCGGTGCTGGCTGACCTGCCACAGTGGTGACGTGATCGTCATCATGGCCCGCTTCCCCGTCCTGCCCGAGCACGCCGACGCGTGGCCGCGGATCGTCGCGGACTTCACCGCGGCGGTGCGCGCCGAGCCCGGCTGCCTCTGGTTCGACTGGTCCCGCAACCTCGAGGACGCGAGCGAGTACGTGCTGCTCGAAGCCTTCGCCGACGACGACGCGGCCGCCGCTCACGTGGGCTCGGAGCACTTCTCCGCGGCTGCGGCCGCGCTGCCCCGCTACCTGAGCGCGACGCCGCGGGTCATCAACACCACGGCCGACGGCAGCGGGTGGTCGCTGCTCGGCGAGATGGCCGTCGACGAGCGGTAGGACGCTCGGGCGCTCGGGCGAGGCGTCTCGTGCGAGCGTCCGGGTGGACCGCTGCCCGCAGCGGCATCGGGGAGCGCCGGGGTTGCGGCGCGGGCCTACCCTCGTGGGATGACGATGACGACGCAGTCAGAGACCGGCGTGGAGCAGCGGCGACGGCTGGTCACCGAGATCCCCGGACCCAGGTCGAAGGCCCTCCACGCCCGGCGCACCGCCGCGGTCACCAGCGCCGTGGGCTCGACGCTCCCGGCCTACCTCGAGCGGGCCGGCGGGGCGGTGCTCGTCGACGTCGACGGGAACCAGCTCATCGACCTCGGCTCGGGCATCGCGGTGGTCAACGTGGGCCACGCCCACCCCGAGGTGGCAGCGGCGGTGGCCGAGCAGGCCGCCGCGCTCACCCACTCCTGCTTCATGGTCAACCCCTACGAGGGGTACGTGGCCGTCTGCGAGCGGCTCACCCAGGTGGCCCCGGTGCGGCGCACCGACGGCGACGGCGGCGTGAAGGCTGCGCTGTTCAACTCCGGCGCCGAGGCCGTCGAGAACGCCGTCAAGGTGGCTCGCCACGCGACCGGTCGTGACGCGGTGGTCGTCTTCGACCACGCGTACCACGGACGCACCAACCTCACGATGGCCATGACGGCGAAGGCCATGCCGTACAAGCGCGGCTTCGGTCCGTTCGCCTCCGAGGTGCACCGCGCCCCGATGTCCTACCCGCTGCGCGACCCGGAGGGCATGACCGGGGAGCAGGCCGCCCGGCGCGCGCTCGCTGACGTCGAGACCCAGGTGGGCGCCGACCAGGTGGCGTGCGTGGTCGTCGAGCCGATCCAGGGCGAGGGCGGCTTCATCGTCCCCGCGCCGGGCTTCCTCCCCGAGCTGGCGCGCTGGTGCCGCGAGAACGGGGCGCTGCTCGTGGCCGACGAGGTCCAGACCGGCTTCGCGCGCACCGGGGACCTGTTCGCCTGCCAGGACGAGGGGGTGCTGCCCGACGTCGTGGCGCTCGCGAAGGGCATCGCCGGGGGGCTGCCGCTGGCGGGCATCGTCGGGCGGGCCGAGGTCCTCGACGCCGTGCACGGCGGCGGGCTGGGAGGGACCTTCGGCGGCAACCCCGTGGTCTGCGCCGCGGCGCTGGCCGCGATGGAGGTCATCGAGCGCGACGACCTCGCCGCAGCCGCCCGGCGTCTCGGTGAGCGGATCACGGCGGTGCTGCGGCCGCTCGCGACGGACCTGCCGGGCATCGCCGAGGTCCGCGGGCGGGGGGCGATGGTCGCCATCGAGCTCGTCCGCCCCGGCACGCTGGACCCCGACCCGACGTCCGCGGCGGCCATCAGCGCCGCGTGCCACGCCGCCGGTGTCGTGACCCTCGTCTGCGGCACGGGCGGCAACGTCCTGCGGCTCCTGCCGCCGCTGACCATGGAGGACCACCTGCTGGACGACGCCCTGGACGTGCTGAGCACCGCCATCACCTCGACGCTCACCACCGACCGGTGAGAGCGCCGCCGCCGACCGCGCGTGCGGTCGGCGGCGATCGTCGGTAAGACTGGCACCGAGGCCGCACGAGCGGCAGCCCGGGCAGACCGGGGACCCCGAGAGATCAGGAGCACCACCATGGGCAAGATCAGCTTCCTCGCCGGCGTGGGCGTCGGCTACGTGCTGGGCGCCGCAGCGGGCCGCCAGCGGTACGAGCAGATCAAGACCGCCGCAGCCAAGACCTGGAACAACCCCAAGGTCCAGCAGGGCGTCGACGCCGCCCAGGACCAGGCCGTCAAGGGCGCCAAGGCTGCGGCCTCCAGCTCGCCGCAGGCGGCCAAGCTCGTCGACCAGGCCACCTCGAAGGTCGAGGAGAAGACCGGCAAGGACGTGAGCGGGAAGAGCTCGTCGTCGTCCACCACCTCCGGCTCGGGCCAGAAGCCCTCTGGCGCTCCGACCACCGGCTCGAAGGCGCCGGGCCCGGTGACCGCCCGCTCGGAGAACACGGACCACGACGCCTCCGGGTCCGGCGTGGCCTCGCCCGACAGCGGCTTCGCCGACAGCAAGGCCACCCCCGACACCAAGCCCGTGGCGGACAAGGGCACGTCGAAGGCCTGAGCCACCGCGCGCCCGGGTCGGCGACGGCTCAGGGCCGCCCCGCACGTCACGAACGGCGAGGCACCCATCTCCGGGGCGCCTCGCCGTTCGTCCGTCCTGGCCGGCGGCTCAGGCCGCGCGCACGCCGGACATGACCAGCCCGCTGCGCGGCGCGGTGGGCATCCGCCGCCAGCTGACCCGCAGGTCCTGCGCGGGAGCCTCGTAGGCCGTCTCCCGCGTGAGCAGACGTACCGCGGCGGCCATGACGTCGATGGTGATCCACTCCCCCGAGCAGCGGTGGCCGGTGGCGTGGTCGCCGCCGCCCTGCGGGACGAAGCTGAAGGCGCTGCCGTCCCAGTCGTGGAAGCGCTCCGGGCGGAACTCCTCCGGGGCGTCGAAGGTCCGGGGGTCGTGGTCGGTCGCGGTGATGTCGAGCATGACCCGCCGTCCGACCGGGAACCTCACCCCGCGCCACTCGAACGCCTGGCGCACCTTGCCCGCGACCATGGGGAAGAACGGGTAGTAGCGGCGCACCTCGTGGACGAACGCCTCGACGTCGTCGTCGCTGTCCCTCAGCTCCTCCTTCCACCGGGGGTGCAGCTCGAGGGCGAGGCCCGCGAGCGCGATCCAGCGGTGGATGGCCACCGTCGGGCGCAGCACGTTGAGCAGGTCCACGGCGGCGATGCGGGTCTCGAGCAGCTGGCCGTCCTCCCGGTAGGCCGCCACCACGGCGAGCGGGCTGTCGGCCGGCGGCGTGAGCTCGCCGCTGCGGGTCCTCTCGATGAGCGAGGAGCCCCACGCCTCGGCGCGGGTCCGTGCGGCGCGGGCGCGGAAGTAGCCGATGTTCCACGGCCGGAAGTCCCCGACGTCCTCGATGAGCGAGCGCAGGTCCGCGGTCCGCACGTCCACCTCGTCCTCGGCCAGCGGCACTCCGGACCACTCGCACACGGCGCGGCACAGCAGCTTCGCGCTCTCGTCGAGCAGCACGATGCTCCCGGCCCGGCTCCACGCCGGCAGGGCGGCCCGCCACTGGAGCGCGAAGAGCCTCGCCACCTCGGGTGAGCGGTCGGCGTTCATGAACGAGAGCAGCATGGCCTTGCGGGAACGGTGCTGCTCCCCGTCGAGGCCCTGCACGCCGCCCACCCCGAGCAGCGTCTGCCGCACGGGCAGCGGCATGGCGCCGTCCCGCTGGAACTTCGCGGTGTCGTAGAGGACCTCAGCGGCCTCCTCACCCGCGATCAGCGTGGTCTTCTCCGCAGCGAGGCGGGTCTGCACGACGTCGCTGCGGTAGCGGCGGAAGCGGTTCGCGCCGAACCGGTAGCCCTGGGCCAGGAAGCCGAGGCTGGGGACGGGGGCTGCGTCGCGCGGGGCGACGTCGGGTGTCGGTGTCATGGCCCGAGGCTGGCAGCCCGGCGACGTGATCGCACGGGGAGGACGTGCGACGACGAGCGGCCGGGTCGATGCTGGGCCGATGACGCAGACCAGGGTCACCGCTCCAGCCCACCAGCACGACGTGCGGGAGGTCCCCGGCGAGCACGCCGGCCGGGCGGTGCAGACCTCGATCTACCGGGCCGGCGCGCTCGGGCGCACGCCGCCGCTCCCCGTGCTGCCCGAGGCGCTGGAGGCCGCGGCGCAGCGGCGCATGAGCCGGCGGTCGTGGGCCTACGTCGCGGGCTCCGCAGGGCAGCAGCGCACCGCCCGCGCCAACCGGGAAGCGTTCGAGCGGCGGCGCCTGGTGCCGCGGATGCTGCGGGGGGCGGCGCGCCCCGACACCTCGCTCGAGCTGTTCGGCGAGCACCTGCCGGCCCCCGTGCTCCTCGCGCCCATCGGCGTGCTCGAGCAGGCTGACAGGGGCGGTGACCTGGCGGTGGCGCGCTCGTCCGCGCGGACCGGCGTCCCGATGGTGATCTCCACGCAGGGCTCGCACCCGATGGAAGCCACCGCGCAGGCGCTGGGCGAGGCGCCACGGTGGTTCCAGCTCTACTGGAGCAAGGACCGGGACCTCATCACCAGCTTCGTGCGCCGCGCGGAGGCCATCGGCTCCACCGCGATCGTGGTCACGCTCGACACGACGATGCTCGGCTGGCGCCCCCTGGACCTGCAGCTCGGCTCGCTGCCCTTCACCCGTGGCATGGGCATCGCCCAGTACACCTCCGACCCGGTGTTCACCGAGCTGGTCCGCGCCCGGGCGGCCGCGGGCGGCAGCGGCGTGCTGCGCGACGGCCCGCTGCCCGGGCCGGGCGCGCTGACCACGCTCGTGTCCACGGCCCGCCGCTACCCGGGGCCGCTGCTGGAGAACCTGCGCTCCCCGCTGCCCCGCGCGGCCGTGGAGACCTTCCTGGACGTGTTCGCCGACCCGGCGCTGCGGTGGGGCGACCTCGCGTTCCTGCGGGCCCTGACGGACCTGCCGATCCTCGTCAAGGGCGTCCAGGACCGCGGTGACGCGGCGCTCGCGCTGGAGCACGGCGTGGACGGGATCGTCGTGTCCAACCACGGAGGTCGCCAGGTCGACGGGGCAACAGCCGCCCTCGACGCCCTGCCCGGCGTGGTCGCCGAGGTGGCGGGCCGCGTGCCGGTGCTCTTCGACAGCGGGGTGCGCGGCGCCGCCGACGTCATGGTGGCCCTCGCGCTGGGCGCCCGCGCGGTGCTGCTCGGGCGTCCGTACGTGTACGGCCTCGCGCTCGCCGCGGAGCGCGGCGTCACCGCGGTGGTGGAGCACCTGCTGGGCGAGCTGTCCATCGCCATGACCCTGAGCGGCTGCGCGGACCTGGGCGATCTCACCCCGGACCTGCTGACCGAGGGCTGAGCCTCAGCCGGCGCGCAGCACCTTGGCGAAGCACCGGCTGAGCTCCTCGCCGCTGTAGTGGCCGAACCCGGGGATGCGGTGGTAGCCCTGCGCGGCGTACAGCGCCATCGCCTCGGGCTGCTCGGTCCCCGTCTCGAGCACCAGGCGGCCGTAGCCGAGCTCGAGGGCACGCTGCTCGGTGAGCGCCAGGATCGCCCGAGCGTACCCGCGCCGACGGTGGCCGGCGCGCACGTAGAGCCGCTTCATCTCCGCGCTGGGCAGGCCCGCTCCCGGCGAGGTGTCGTCGTCGCCGTCGTGGGCACGCAGGCCCACCATCCCCACCAGCTCCTCGCCGGCGTGGGCGACGAAGAAGGCTCCGGACGGCGGCGCCAGCTCCTCGGCGGCGAGCGGCGCGTCGTCCGGGCTGCCGTAGCGCTGGACGTACTCGGCCTGCAGCTCCGCGGTCAGCTCGCGGGCCTGTGGGGAGCCGTAGGTCGAGGCCGTGAGGCGCACGGACGTGACGGTGCGCGCCGAGCCCGTCGCGGGCCCGGCGCCAGGGGTCGGTGCTGGCACCGGGACAGCGTGCCACCTCGCCCGTGCCCGACGACGACGAGGCCGCCGGGCACGGGCGAGGGTCCGGGTCGGCGCTCAGGCCAGCTCGCGCTCCGCGTACGCCGTCATGGCGTCGCGCAGGTACCCCGCGAGCGCCGGGTCCTTCGCGTCGAACGTCGACCGGAACGCCGGGTCGTCGACGTAGGTCTGCGCGAGCCCGGTGTAGCTGGCGCGGCCCGGCGTCCAGTACTGCGCCACGGAGGCGAAGTGCTCCGCCGTGAGCGCCTGCGCCGCCTCGCCGCCCGCCGCCTCACCCGAGCGCAGCAGCGCCACGAAGCGTGCCGCGAGCGCGTCCCACTCCGCGGCGGCGCTCTCGTACTGCTGCTGCCCCCAGCCGGCGGTGCGCTGCTCGGACTGGCGGAACGCCGCCCGCACCCCCTCGCCGTGCTCGGCGACGAGCTTCTCCTCGTACGCGGCGCGGTCGGCGTCGAGCCGGGCGCCGTCGAACATCGTGGTGGTGTCGTCCTCGGACATGGTGGTGCCTCCTTCGAGGTGGACGAGGGTGCGGGCGACGGTGTCGGCGAGCCGGCCCACCCGGGCCGACTCCTGGCGGAGCGCCGCCTCGTGGCCCCGCAGGGCCTCGAGCCGGTCGCGCTCGCCGGAGAGCACCCGCGCCACGACGTCGAGCCGGAGCCCGAGCTCGCGCAGCACGAGCACCTCCTGCAGCGTCAGCAGCTCCTCGCTGCCGTAGTGCCGCAGGCCCCCGTGGCCGGTGAACGCCGGGCGCACGAGGCCGATGGCGTCGTAGTGGCGCAGCGTCCTCGAGGTCAGCCCCGTCATGGCGGCCACCTCCGCGGTGCTCCACGTGCGCTGATCCATCGCTGCCGCCCCCTCCACGCCGGAACCGTTCCGGCGTGGATCACACGCTCCCCCTTGACGCCGCGTCAAGCGCAAGCCCGGCGCGTCCGGTCCTGTGACGGTGGCGCGGCCCGGGTGGGATGCTCGCCCGGTTCCCGCCTCGAGACCCAGGAGTGCCGCTCATGCCCCTCGTGCTCTTCACCGCGATCGTCATCGGCTTCGTCAGCGCGCTGTGGGCGGGGCTGGCCCCCCTGGTCGGCCTGTCGGTCTGGGCGGGGTTCGCCGGGTTCACCGCCTACTTCGCGACCGGCAAGCACGGTGTCGGGGCCCTGGGGCTCACCTGGGCGACCAACCTGGTCGGCGTGCTCTTCGGAGCGGCGATCAGCGGCTCCGGCGCCGCCCTCGGCGGGCTGCTCGGGTCCGCCGTCGCCGTGTGGGTGGGGGTCACGCTGGTGGTCCTCGTGGGGAGCCTGCGATGGTTCTCCTCCATCCCCGGCATCTTCGTGGGGATCTACACCTACTTCGCGATCGACGGTGACTGGCGGCTGCTGGTCCCCTCGCTCGTCCTCGGCGCGGTCTTCGGCTTCCTCAGCGACCTGTCGAGCGGGGAGCGTGCCCTCGCCGCCCTGCGCCCACGCCGCGGCGGCAGGGGGCGCCGGCCCCGGGTGCGCTGAGCGCGAGGAGGTCGCCCTCGTCCCGCGCGTCGTCCCCCGTGCTAGAGGTAGGGGGATGAGACCCCTGCCTGCTGCCGCGCTGCAGTTCGTCACCGAGCGGCGCCTGGCGACGCTCACCACCCCCCGCCCCGACGGCACCGCCCCCGTGGTGCCGGTGGGGTTCACCTGGGACCCCACCGGCACCGACGACGACGGGCCGCTCGCCCGGGTGACGATGCAGCGGACCTCGCGCAAGGCCCGCAACGTCCTCGAGGCACCCGGAGGGGTCGCACGCGTCGCGATCTGCTCGTTCGAGCGGGCGGTGTGGATCACCGTCGAGGGGACCGCCGTCATCAGCGACGACCCCGCCGAGGTCGCCGAGGCGCTGCGCCGGTACGCCCAGCGCTACGAGCGCACCCCCGCGCACGATCCCGGCCGCGTCGTCCTGCGGGTGGCCGTCGACCGCTGGATGTCGAGCCGGTCCCTCAAGGACGACGACGGGTGACTACCCGGGGACGACGACCGCGCGGCCCCGGACCTTCCCCTCGTGGAGCCGCGCGTAGGCCGCCGGCGCCTCGTCGATGCCGTACCGCTCGACGTGCAGGCTGATCGCCCCGGCCCGGGCGAGGTCGAGCACCTCGACGAGCTCGGAGCGCGAACCCCAGTAGGGCGCCCGCACCGCCGCGTCGTAGGCGATCCGGCCGAACTCGACGGGCAGGGCCCCGCCGCCGATGCCGACGACGGCGACGTCGGCGCCGGTACCGGCCGCGTCGTGCGCGAGCTGGACCGTGGGCGGGGCGCCGACGAAGTCGAACACCCCCTGGGCGCCGCGCCCGTCGGTCATCTCGCGGATCTTCGCGGCGGCCTTCTCGTCCGAGCGGAGGACCTCGTCGGCGCCGACCGTCCTGGCGAGGTCGAGGGAGTCCTCGTCGACGTCGAGCGCCACGACCCGTGCGGAGGTGAGGGCCTTGAGGATCTGGACGGCCACGTGCCCCAGGCCCCCGACGCCGATGACCACGGCGGTGCTCCCGGGCGTCAACCTCGGCAGAGCGGTCTTGACCGCGTGGTACGGGGTGAGGCCGGCGTCCGTGAGCGGCGCCGCCTCGACGGGGTCGAGGCCGTCGAGCGGCACGAGGTGGCGGGCGTCGTCGACGAGGAGGCGCTCGGCGAGGGCCCCGTCCCGCCCGAGCCCGGGAGGGCGGATGCCCTCCGCCGCGGCGCGCTCGCAGATCTGCTCCTGGCCCTGCGCGCACGTCCGGCAGCGTCCGCAGCCCCACGGCCCGTACACGGCCACGACGTCACCGACGGCGACGCCCTCCACACCGTCACCGAGCTGGGCCACCCGTCCCACGCCCTCGTGCCCGAGCGTCAACGGGAGGGCGAACGGCACCTGTTCGGCCGGCCAGCCCATCACGGCGATGTCGGAGTGGCAGAGCCCGGCGGCCAGCACGTCGAGCACCACCTGGCCCGCTCCCGCCTCCGGCTCCGGGACGTCGACGACGACGGGGTCCGAGCCCACCTCGCGGTACTGCACGGCCTTTATGACCTGCTCCTGCTGTCCATGCTCCATGCTCACCTCGACCACCGCGGGCGCGCAAGTCCCTCGTGCTCTGGTCGACCGTCAGCCTCCGGTCAACGTCTCCGCGATCTTCGACGACCCGTCACCGGAGCGCCGGAGCACCAGGGCGACCGCCACGAGGGCGACCAGCGTGAGCAGGAGCATCAGCGTGGACATCGCCGCGATCGACGGCCGCAGGCCCGCACGCACCGAGCTGAAGACGTACACCGGCCACGGTGAGGATCCCGAGACCGAGACGAACGACGAGATCACGGTGTTGTCCAGGCTGAGGGTGAATGCGAGCAGGCTCCCCGAGATCACCGCGGGCCGCACCACCGGGAACGTCACGCCCCAGAAGCGTCGCATCGGTGGGGCGTAGAGGTCGGCGGCGGCCTCCTCCATCGAGGCGTCCACCCCCGCCATCCGGGCCCGCACGATGAACGTCACCACCGCGGTCGCGAAGAGCGAGTGCGCGATGATCAGGCGCACCTGACCGACGTCGAAGACCCGCAGGCCGAGGTCGCTGCCGAGCGCCACGAACCACGGCAGCAGCGAGACGGCGTCCACGATCTCGGGCGTGACCATGACGAGCGCCAGCAGCAGCGTGAACGCCGGTGCCCAGCGACCGCCGCGCCGCGCCAGCGCCAGGCCTGCAGCCGTGCCCAGCACGCTCGCGACGAGCGCGGTGCCCACCCCGGCGATGAGCGAGACGCGCACCGGGCCGGTCATGGCGGGGTTGCTCAGCGCTACCCGGTAGGCGTCGAGGCCGAACCCCTGCCAGACCATCATCGAGCGACCGGTGTTGAACGAGTACGCGATGATCACGAGCACCGGCAGGAAGAGGAACAGGAAGCCGAGCACCCCCCAGACCGCGAGCGCCGCGTCGACCCGCGAGCGCCGGCGCACCGGGGCGCTCATGCCGCCGCCCCCGCCGTCTCCGGGAGCCGGACCGCGCGGTTCGCCCGCACCACCGACCGCACGGCGAGGATCGACAGCAGCGCCGCTCCGACGGTGACGAGGATGGTCAGGACGAGGAGGACGGCCATCGCCGAGCCGAGCGCCCAGTTCTGCGCGGACTGGAACTGGCTGGCGACCAGCTGCCCGACCATCGAGCCGCGGGCTCCGCCGAGCACCGCCGGGGTGATGTAGTCACCCATCAGCGGCACGAAGACGAGCAGCGTCCCCGCGCCGATGCCTGGCGCGGCGATCGGCAGCGTCACGGTCCACAGCGCTCTCCAGGCGCTGGCGCCGAGGTCGCGGGCGGCCTCGAGCAGGGCGGGGTCGAGCCGGTCGAGCGCGACGTACAGCGGCAGGATCATCAGCGGGAGGTAGTTGTAGACCACACCGAGCTGTACCGCCGCACGCGTGTACATCATGGCGAGCGGCCCGTCGATGATGCCGACGCCCTCCAGCATCCTCGAGAGCAGGTTGTCGGGGGTGAGGATGATCTGCCAGCCGAGGGTGCGGACGAGGAAGTTGGCCCAGTACGGCACGAGCACCAGGCCGATGAGCAGACCGCGCCACCGGGGCGGGACCTTGATGGCCATCCAGTACGCCATGGGGAACGCGATGACCAGGGCGGCGAGCGTCCCGATGACGGCGATCTGGAGGGTCTGGGCGTAGGTGGCGGCGAAGGTGGCGTTGAGCGCCTCGCCGTAGCGCCCGAAGGACAGGACGTCGTTGGCGTGGGTGCCGAACAGCCCGGGCTTGTAGCCGAAGGAGTACCAGACCACCAGCGCCACCGGGGCGACGAAGAACGCGACCAGCCAGAACGCCGCGGGGACGGCGAGGACCCCTTCGCCGACGCGCCGGCGCCTCACGTGCCCGCCTTGGCCCGCATCGCGTTGACGATCTTCGTCTGGCGGGGCGTGAGGTCGGTCAGCTCGCCCTCGGACATGGTGGACAGCTGGTCAGAGGTGAAGAAGATGATCTCGGGGTACTCCACCCCGGCGTCCGCTGCCGCCTCCTCGACCCCCTCGACGGCGGTGTTGTACCCGATGTACTGGAGCTCGGCGAGCGAGACCTCCGGCTGCAGCACGTGGTTGATGAAGGCGTGCGCGGCCACGGGGTGCGGGGCGCCGGCCGCGATCGCCCAGTTGTCCTGCCACAGGTTCGTCGGAGCGGGCAGCACCCACTGCCAGCGGTCCGGCTCCGGGTTGTCCAGCTTGCCGATCCGCGAGTCCCCGTTCCACACCTGGACCAGCTTGCGGCCGTTGGTGGGGATCACCGAGCTGCCCGGGTAGGAGTCGAACGCCTGGAGGTGCGGGGCGATCGTGTCCACGAGGAACTCCTGGGCGGCGTCGTAGTCCGCCGGGTCCGTGGTGTTCTGGTCGATGCCGTTGGCGTTGAAGTAGGCGAAGACGACCTCTCCGGGGTCCTCCGACATCGAGACCGAGCCGGAGGCCTCGTTCTGCACGGCGTCGAAGAAGTCGTCCCAGGTGGCCAGCGGACGGGTGATGGCCTGGCTGTCGTAGGCGTAGCCCGTGGTGCCCCAGCACTTCACGACGGTGTAGGTGTTGCCGGGGTCGAACTCCTGGTCCGCGAACTCGCTCTGCACGTTCTCGAGGTTGGGCAGGAGGTCGTGGTCGAGCTCCATGAGCAGGTCGTTGTCGACCATCTGCTTCACGTAGTAGCTCGACGGGACCACGATGTCGTACCCGGAGGTGCCCTGCGCCGCGACGAGCTTGGCGATCATCTCCTCGTTCGAGCCGAAGCCGTCGAGGGTGATCCTCGGCCCCTCCTCGCTCGTGAAGTCCTTGAACACCTGCGGGTCGTCGTAGTCACCCCAGGTGTAGATGCTCAGCGCGTCCTCGATCTCCCCGTCGGTGGAGCCCCCGGAGGTCTTGGAGTCACCGCCGCAGCCGGCCAGCGCGCCGAGGCCCGCGACGCCGCCCACGAGCCCGGCGGCCGAGAGGAAGGAGCGGCGGCTGAGGTGCGCTGCGGTGGCGTTCGGCAGGAGCACGCGCAGCGGCTCGCGCTCGCGGTCGGTGGGGCGGCGGTCAGCGGTCATGGCGTCCTCCTGGAGGGGGTGGCGCCGGCATCGGTGCCGGCAGGGCTGTCCGTGCTGGTGGAGCCGTCGGTGCTGGTGGACCCGTCCGCGGTGCCGACGACGACGAACGCGTGCGTGTCGTCGGCGTCCCAGCGGCAGAGCACGGGCGCGCCGAGCTCCGTGGGGGCACCGGCCGAGCGGTCGACCCGCACGAGGAGCTCTGCCCCGTCGTCGGTGCGCACCACGAGCTGGAGGGCGTGCCCGAGGTGGGACACCCCGGCGACGGAGCCCGTGACGCCGTTCTCGGCGGCCCCCTCGCCGCCGGACGGGTCGTCGCCGGCGGCGCACAGCCGCACCCGCTCGGGCCTCACCGAGGCCACGACACGGTCGCCCGCCTTCGCGGACGCGGGCACCGTGGCCCGCGCGAGCACGAGACCGTGGGGCACCCGCACGCCCACCTCGCTCCCGCTGGCGGCCTCCACCAGACCGGTGAACGCGTTCTGCCGGCCGATGAAGCCGGCGACGAAAGCACTGCTCGGGTGGTCGTAGACCTCGTCGGGGGTGCCGATCTGCTCCAGGCGACCCTCGTTGAGGACAGCGATGCGGTCGCTCATCGTCAGCGCCTCCTCCTGGTCGTGGGTGACGAAGACGAAGGTGATCCCCAGGCGGTTCTGCAGGAGCTTGAGCTCGATCTGCATCTCCTCGCGGAGCTTGCGGTCGAGCGCGGACATCGGCTCGTCCAGCAGGAGGACCGAGGGTCGGTTGACCAGCGCCCTCGCGAGGGCGACGCGCTGCTGCTGGCCTCCGGAGAGCTGCCCGGGCTTGCGGTGGGCGAAGTCGGCCATCTGCACCATGTCGAGGGCGTCGCTCACCCGCGGCCCGATCTCCGCGCGCGGCACCTTGGCCTGGCGCAGCCCGTAGGAGACGTTCTCCGCCACGTCCATGTGGGGGAAGAGCGCGTACGCCTGGAAGACGGTGTTCACCGGGCGCTTGTGCGGGGGCAGGTGGTCGACGGGATCGCCGGAGATCTCGATGGTCCCCGCGTCGGCCTGCTCGAAGCCGGCGATCATCCGCAGCGTCGTGGTCTTCCCGCACCCGCTGGGACCGAGGAGGGAGATGAACTTGCCCGCCGGGATGAACAGGTCGAGGTCGTCGACCGCGGTCGCGCTCCCGTAGCGCTTGGTGATGCCGTGGAGGTCGACGGCGCCCACGGCACGCTCGACGGTCTCGGCCCCCTCCCGAGCCTCGCGGGCCTCGCGTCCCGACGGCGCCTGCTGCCCGCCCCGCACCGCGGTGCTCATCGCACGCTCCCGAGCGGGCGGCCGGCTCCTGCGGGAGCGGGCGCGCTGGAGGCCTCGTGCAGCACCTGCCCCGCCACCACGGTGGCCGTGACGCGGGCGTCGCTGATCTCCTCGAGCGGGTGGTCGAACAGGTCGCGGTCGAGCACGGTGAGGTCTCCGTCCATGCCGGTGGTGAGGCTGCCGGTCCGGGCCTCGTCGTGGTTGACGTAGGCCACGCCTGCCGTGACCGCGGTGAGCGCCTGGTCCAGCGACAGCCGCTGGTGGGGCAGGAACCGCTCCTCGTCGGCGCTCGTGCGCCGGTTGACGGCGACGTGCAGGCACTCCAGCACGTCGGCGGTCGTGACGGGCCAGTCGCTGCCCGAGGCCAGCGCGGCGCCGGCCGCGGCGAGGTCGGCGAAGGGGTACTGCCACCCGGCCCGCCGCTGCCCGAGGAACGGGATGGTCAGCTCGTCCATCTGCGGCTCGTGCGCGGCCCACAGCGGCTGGATGTTGGCGGTGACCCCCAGCCGGGCGAACCGCGGTACGTCGTCGGGGTGGACGACCTGCAGGTGCGCGAGGTGGTGGCGCAGGTCGCGCCCGGGGTGTGCCTGCTGGGCGGCCTCGATCGCGTCGAGGGTCTCGCGCACCGCCCGGTCCCCCAGGGCGTGGGCGTGGACCTGCACTCCATCGGCGTGCAGGGCCATCACCGCCGCGTCGAGCTCCGCAGGCTCGAGGAAGGAGAGGCCGTCGCCGGCCCCTGCGCAGCCGCAGGAGTCGAGGTACGGCTCGAGCATCGCGGCGGTGAAGTTCTCCACGACGCCGTCCTGCATGATCTTCACGGTGTCGGCCCGGAACCGTCGCGACCCTCCAGCCCGAGCGCGCTCGCGGCGCTCCGCCAGCTCGGGCACCTGCTCGGTCCCGCGCCCTCGGTCCCACCACAGCGCGCCGACGACGGTGGTGCGCAGCAACCCCTTCTCCACCAGCCTCAGGTAGGACGGCAGCGGGTCGGCGACAGCGGCCGTGGCGCCCACGATGGCGTCCTGCCAGTGCGTCACGCCCCAGGCGAGCATCTGAGCCTGCGCGGCGAGCAGGGCGGCGTCCATCTCCTCGTCGGTCGGCAGCGGGACGTGTGCGGCGACCAGCCCGACGGCGCCCTCGTGCAGCGTGCCGGTCGGCTCGCCGGAGGCGTCACGCTCGATGCGTCCGTCCCGGGGGTCGGGGGTGTCCCCGGTGACGCCCGCGATCCGCAGCGCGGCGCTGTTCACCCAGGCTCCGTGGCCGTCGCTGTTGGGCAGGAAGACCGGCCGGTCGGGCAGGACCTCGTCGAGGGCCGCAGCCGTCGGCAGGCCACCCGGGAAGGCCTCCATCGACCAGCCGCCCCCCGTGACCCACCCGTCGCCGGGATGGTCGGCTGCGTGGTCCGCGATGACCCTGAGGTAGCGGGAGGCGTCCGCGGGACCACCGAGATCACAGCCCAGGAGCTGCAGACCGGCGTGGTGGGGGTGCACGTGGGAGTCGCCGAACCCGGGGCACACGAGGCCGCCGGCCGCGTCGAGCCACGGCGTCGCGCTGCTCGCCTGCTCGCGCGCCCGCGGACCGACCGCGACGATGCTCCCACCGCGCACCAGCACGTCGCCGTCGACGGCGTGGTCGCCCACGAGGAGCCGCCCGCCGCCGACGAGCAGGTCACCGCGCTGCTCGGCCTCGACGTCGGTCCGCGCGGTCGTGCTCGACGCGCCGCCGGGCCGAGCGGGGCTCACGAGTCGAACCCCAGCCCCGCGGCGTCGAGCGCCTTGAGCCACAGGCTGCGGCGACCCCCGTTCGCGTCCGCCCGCGCCAGCTGGTGGCGGGTGATCTGGATGCCCACCCATCGCAGCGGCTCGGGAGGGAAGGGCAGCGGGCGCTTGCGCACCATCTCCAGCCGCGTCGCCTCGGAGTCGATCCCGTCGACGAGGTCCAGCGCGGTGCGCGCCCCGAAGTTCGACGCGCCGACGCCCAGGCCGGTGAAGCCCAGCACGTAGCCGACCTGACCGCGCATCGACGTCCCCCAGAACGGGTTGAAGCGGCTGCAGGTGTCCACCGCCCCGCCCCACGTGTGGCTCGCCCGCACCCCCTCCAGCTGGGGGAAGGTCGCCAGCAGGTGCTCCCCCAGCATCTGCGTCGTCGGCTCGTGCCGCGCCCGGTCGCGCGTGTCGCGCGGCCCCGACCGCTGACCGCCACCGAAGGGGTAGATGGCGTCGTAGCCGCCGAACAGCAGCCGGTCGTCGTGGGTCAGCCGGTAGTAGTGGAAGCGGTTGCCGGCGTCACCGATCCCCTGGCGCCCCGACCAGCCCAGGGACGCCCGGACGTCGGCGGGCAGCGGCTCGGTCATCACCGAGTAGTCCCAGACCGGCACCACGCGCGAGCGCATCGCCGGCAGCAGCCCGGGGATCGCCGCCGTCGCCAGCAGCACCCTCTGAGCCCGCACGGACCCGGTGCCCAGCGACGCCGTCGTGCGCACCACCACCTCGGTGCCCTCGCGCTCGAGCGCCTCGACGCGCGTGTTCTCGAAGAACCTCACCCCCAGGCGCCGGCAGGCGTCGGTCAGGCCCCACGCCAGGCGCGCCGGGTCGACCAGGGCGCACCCCGGGTCCTCGAGCCCGCCCAGGTAGGTGGGCGAGGCGACCTCGGCGCGCATCTGCTCGCCGTCCAGCAGCCGCGTGGTCTCCCCGAGCTCGGTCGCGGTCGCGTGGAGCTCGGTGAGCTCCTCCGCCTGCCACGGCGCGACGGCGACCGTGAGCTCCCCGGTGCGCTCGAACCCGCAGTCGATGCCGTGACGGGTGATGGCGTCCTCGATGGTGTCGAGCGTCTGAGCGCCGAGCCGCAGCAGGGCGGGCAGCTCGTCGGGGAAGCGGTCCAGCCCGTGCGCGAGCCCGTGCGTCAGCGAGGAGGACATGAACCCGCCGTTGCGCCCCGACGCGTGCTCGGCGATCCGGTCACCCTCGATGAGGACCACGCTGCGCCCGGGGTCGCGCTCCACCGCGCTCAGCGCCGCCCACAGCCCCGTGAACCCTCCGCCCACGACCACCAGGTCGGCGCGCTCCTCGGTGATCAGCGGGGGCAGGGCCGCGGGACGCTCCGCCCGGTCCAGCCAGTACGGGGCCACCCGGGCACCCGCCAGCAGCGTGTCCACCGCGCCCGGATCGGGACGCACCCCGGCCCAGGAACCTGCTCCGTCGTGCGTCCCGGACATCGGAACCGTTGCCACGGTGACCTCCTCGTCGTGCGGCGCGAACCGGTGTCGGCGCCGACGACGCGACCGTACCCGTCCGGGCGTGGATCACGGAAATCCGGCAGCGTGACCATCGAGAACGGAGGGTCTCGACACCCGAACGGACGCACGACGACGGATCTCGTGGGGGGCCGGCGCCCCGCAGTCACCCGCGGTCACCCCCGGCGAATCAGCCCTCGACGACGGCCCTCATCGCGTCCACGATCGTGGCCTGGCGGTGGGTGAGCTGCGTGAGCCGGCCCTCCGTCATGGTCGCCAGCTGCTCCTCCCCGAAGAAGATCATCTCGAGCATCTCCACCCCGGCGGCCTCCGCCGCCGCCTGCACGCCGTCGATGGCGGTGCTGTACCCGATGTACTCCAGCTCGGTCAGCGAGACCGCGGGATCGAGGACGTGGTTGATGAACGCGTGGGCGGCCACCGGGTGCGGGGCTCCGCTGGCGATGGCCCAGTTGTCCTGCCACAGGTTCGTCGGGGAGGGCAGGACCCACCGCCATCGCTCCGGGTCGTCGCTGCCCAGCTTCCCGAGGCGCGCGTCGCCGTTCCACGCCTGGACGAGGACGCGCTCGTTCCCCGGGATGACCGAGGTCCCAGGGTTGGGGTCGAACGCCTGGACGTGGGGGGCGATGGTGCCCACGAGGAACTCCTGCGCCGCGTCGTAGTCCGCGTCGTCGGTGGTGTTCTCGTCGACGCCCCGGGCGTTGAAGTACGCGTAGACCACCTCGCCGGGGTCCTCCGAGAGCGACACCGCGCCCGACGCCTCGTTCTGGGCGGCGTCGAAGAAGTCCTCCCAGGTCGCCAGCGGACGGGTGATCGCCTGCGTGTCATAGGCGAAGCCGGTGGTCCCCCACGCCTTCACCACGGTGTGCACGTTGCCGGGGTCGAACGCCGGGTCCCGGAACTCGCTCATCACGTTGGCCAGGTGGGGGAGCAGCTCGTGGTTGAGCTCCATCAACAGCTGGTTCTGGACCATGAGCTGGACGTAGTAGCTCGACGGGACCACGACGTCGTAGCCCGAGCCGCCCTTCGCCTCGACCAGCTTGGCGATCATCTCCTCGTTGGACCCGAAGCTGTCGAGGCGGACCTCAGGCCCGACGGCGACGCTGAAGCCCTCGAGGACGTCGGGGTCGTCGTAGTCGTCCCAGCTGTAGAGGCTCAGGACGTCCTCGAGCCCGCCGTCGGAGGAGGTCTTGGCGGTCGGCGACGTCTCGCCGCAGCCGGCGAGCCCCGCGATGCCACCGGCCAGGGCTGCCGCGGAGAGGAACGAGCGTCGGCTCAGCCGTGCGGCCGTGGCGGCTGGCACGAGCACGCGCAGCGGATCACCGTCACCGGTCGGTCGACGCTCGCGGCGCAGGCCGGCGCCGTGCGGGCCGCTCACGGCGCCGCCCGGTCGACGTCTGCCGGCGCCGTGGCCAGCGCGGTGCCGGTCCGCCCGGTCGTGCTCATCATGACCTCCGTGCCAGGCCGTGGAGGGAAGGTGATCGGTCCTGGCGCGGACACGGTATTCACCCCCGCCGAGCGCCAGCACCCAGCCCGCCCGTCCGGGTCGTCTCGCAGGGGCGGCGTCCAGGAGGGGAGGCGGTCGGTCGGCTCGTCGAGCAGGAGGACGGCGGGCGGGTCGGCGAGCAGGAGGACGGCGGGCGGGTCGGCGAGCCGGAGGACGGCGGGCGGGTCGGCGAGCCGGGCGAGGGACGCCTCCGCGTCACGAGGCGGCGCTGGACAGCTGCAGCCCGACCACCCCGGCGACGATGAGCACGATCGAGACCAGCTTGAGCACCGCCGTGGACTCCCCCAGGAAGATCATCCCGACGATCGCGGTGCCCGCCGCACCGATGCCCGTCCACACGGCATAGGCCGGGCCCACCGGGAGGCTCCGCAGACCCGTGCTCAGCAGCACGAAGCTCCCGACGGCGAAGACGACGAACGCCACGCTGGGCACGAGGCGCGAGAACCCCTCGCTGTACTTCAGCGACACGGCGAACCCGGTCTCGAGCAGGCCGGCGATCACGATCAACAACCACGCCACGACGATCTCCCTCAGTTGGCACGAGGGACCGAACCTCGGCGACGACGACGCTGCGGGCGGGAGCGTCGGGGGCTCCCGTCACGTCTCAGCCGCTCGTCGGCGCCCGCTCCTGCAGCGCCCACGGCGAACCGTAGCCGCCCTCGGTCTCGGGGGCGGAGAGGAGCTCCAAGAACGGCACCGCGTCGAGCTCCTCGGGCCCGCGCACGCCGGTCGCCGACCAGGCGCCGGTCGCGAGCAGCTCCAGGGCCACCACCGGGTTCACCGCGGTCTGCCACACCACGCACTGCGACCCGTACTCGGCCATCGACCAGGCGTTGTCCACCAGGTGGTGCAGGTATGCCTCGCGAGGCTCGCCGTCGGTGCCGGTCCCGGTGACGAGCACGCCCGCGCAGGTGGTCCCGGTCATCCGCGGGCCGATGCTGGCGGGGTCGGGGAGCACCGCGGCGACGACGTCGCGCGGCGCCACCGGGACGCCCTTGACCGGCACCGGCGAGGTGGAGTCGAGCCCGAGCGCGTGCAGCGTGCGCAGCACCCCGATGAACTCCTCCCCCAGCCCGTACTTGAAGGTCACCCGCCGCGCAGGCAGCGTGCGCGGCAGCATGAGGACCTCCTCGTGCTCCACGTGCACGCACTCCACCGGTCCGATCCCGCCGGGGAAGTCGAACGTCTCCGGCTCGGCGAAGGCCGCCGTCGTGCGCCAGCCGCCCTCGCGCTCGTAGATGACCGGGGGGTTGAGGCACTCCTCGATCGTCGTCCAGATCGAGAACGACGGCGCGAAGATCTCGTTGCCGTCCTCGTCGGTCACGGCCAGGTTGGCGCCGTCGCGCACGCCCAGCTCGTCCACGCTCTGGAACAGGTGGTCCACGGCGTAGCGGGCGAGGACGTTGGAGAGGCCGGGCTCCACGCCGATGCCCACGAGCGCCAGGCGGCCCGCGGCCTCCCAGTCCCCCGACCGGGCGTACTGCTCGTCGCCGAGCTTCTGCCCCGTCTCCTCGTGCGGGCGTTCCGGGTGGGGTGTCGAGAGCGACATCGCCATGTCGAGGTAGTCGGCGCCGGCCGCCAGCGCACCGTCGAGGACCGGCATGACGAACCGGGGGTCGACGGCGTTGAGGACGTGCGTGGCGCCGTGCTCCCGGGCCAGCGCGCTCACGGCCTCGGCGGAGGAGGCGTCGACCTGCGCCGCGGTGAAGCGCTGCTCGCCGGGGTGGCGCTCGAGGACCCCCGCCACGCTGCGCTGCGCGCGGGCGAGGTCGTGGTCGGCCATGACCATGGCCGCGAAGAAGCCGCGACGGGCGGCGATGCGGGCGACCGCGTCGCCCACACCCCCCGACCCGACGACGAGGACGCGCATCGAGGGGGTGGACGAGGTCATGAGCGGCTCCTGCGGGCTGAGAGGGCACGACCGATCACGACGACAGCGAGGATCCCGAGGAACATCGCCGACCCGATGACGTTGGCCTGCGCCGGGATGCCGCGGGCGGCGGCGACGTAGACGAACTTCGGGAAGGTGTCGACCGAGCCGGAGTTGAAGTTGGTGATGATGAAGTCGTCGAAGCTCAGGGCGAAGCTGAGCAGCGCGGCCGCGACGATGCCTGGCGCCAGCAGCGGCAGGGTGACGCGCCAGAAGGTCGTGAGCGGCGACGCGTACAGGTCCCCGGCGGCCTCCTCGAGGGCCGGGTCCAGGCTGGAGACCCTGGCCTTCACCGTCACCACCACGAAGCTCAGGCAGAACATGATGTGGGCCACGACGACGGTCCAGTAGCCCGGCGTGATCCGCAGGTTCAGGAACTGGGAGAGCAGGGACGCCCCCAGGACCACCTCGGGGGTGGCCATCGGCAGGAAGATCAGCAGGTTGATCGGCCCTCGGCCCTTGAAGCGGTAGCGCACGAGCGCGATGGCGATGAGGGTTCCGAGCACGGTGGCGACCACGGTGGCGACCGCACCGATGGTGAGGCTGTTGACGACCGCGCCGCACACCCCCGGGGCCCCGCAGGGGTTCTTCCAGTTGTCGAGGGTGAAGCCGCGCCACGAGATGTTGGACCGGCCGCCGTCGTTGAACGAGAACGCCACGGTGTAGGCGATCGGCACCATGAGGTAGAGCATCGCCAGCGCGACGTACGCCGGCAGCAGCACGTCCCCGAGGCGCGGGAGGCGCCGCCTGGAGGCTGCCGGCGCCCGCTGGTGGCCGTCGGGGGTCGCGTCCTCGGCGAGCTCGGTGCCGGCCAGCACCTGGCCGGCGCTCACAGCAGCTCCTCCGTCCCCGCGCGGCGCACGTACAGGGCGACGAGCACGAGGATCCCGGTCATGAGCATGAAGGACAGCGCTGCCGCCGTCGGGTAGTCCACCACCCGGAAGAAGCGGGACTCGATGACGTTGCCGATCATGGCCGAGCCGGGCCCTCCCAGGATCGCGGCGTTGACGTAGTCGCCGGTGGCGGGGATGAAGGTGAGCAGCGTGCCAGCCACCACGCCCGGCAGGGAGAGCGGCAGGGTGACGTGGAAGAAGGTCGTCGCGGGGCTCGCGTACAGGTCGCCCCCGGCCTCGACGAGCCGCTGGTCGAGGCGCTCGAGGCTGGCGTAGATGGGCAGGGTCATGAAGGGGATGAAGTTGTAGGTCAGCCCGGCGACCACCGCGAGCGGCGTCGCCGTGAGGCGCGCTCCCTCGGGCAGGATCGACAGGGCCTTCAGCGACTGCACCACGATGCTCTCGTCGGCGAGGACCTGGCGCCAGGCGATGGTCCGCAGGACGAAGCTCACGAAGAACGGGGCGATGACCGCCACGAGCAGGAGCTGCTGCAGCAGGGGGTAGGCCCTGGCGCGCACGGCGATGACGTAGGCGAGCGGGTACCCGATGAGCAGCGCCAGCACGGTCGCGATGAGGCCGTAGGTGAGGGACCGGGCGAACCACGGCCAGTAGTCCGCCATCGCCTCGGTGTAGTTCGAGACCGCGAACCCCGGCTGGTACGCACCGACACCGCCGTCGGGCACGGGGGTCTGGAGGGAGGTGGTGGCGAGCAGGACGATGGGCGCCAGGAAGAAGATCGCCAGCCACAGCAGCCCGGGCACGAGGAGGAGGTAGGGCAGCCAGCGCCGCCCCGCGCTCGGCGCGTCCTGGGGCGGCGCTCCGGGAGCGGACCGGGAGCCCTGCAGCCCCGCGAGGACCGACATCAGCCGACCCCCACGTTCTCGTCCGCGTCCGCCGGGGACGGGCTGACCGCGGCGCGCTCGTCGGCGGGCTCGCTGGTTCCCAGACCGGCGCTGAGGTCGACGTCCCCGGCGAGACCGAAGACGTGGGCCGGCGCGCAGGCGAGGCGCACGCGGTCGCCCCGGCGGACCCGGACCGAGCTGCCGAGGTTCTGCGCGAAGACGGAGAGCCGTCCGGCGCCGGGCACGTCCACGACGTACTGGGTCGAGACGCCGGCGAACGCCACGTCGACGACCCTCCCGGTGCCGAGGTCGTTCACCGCGTCGCCGAGGCCCTCGTCCCCGTCGGTGTCGCGCACGTCGCCGGAGCCGTCGGCGCCCTGGGGGACCAGGTGGACCTTCTCCGGCCGGACACCCACCACGACGCGGCCCGACGTGGCAGCGGCACGTGAGCGCGGCAGGAGAGCCCTGCCCCCGCCGGGCAGCGACACCTCGAGGGCCTCGTCGCGCTCACCGACGACCTCGCCCGGCAGCAGGTTCGACTGACCGAGGAAGTTCGCCACGAAAGCGGTCCGCGGCAGGTCGTACAGCTCCTCGGGAGGTCCCATCTGCTCGACCTTCCCGGCGTTCATCACCGCGACCTGGTCGGCCATGGTCATGGCCTCCTCCTGGTCGTGGGTGACGTGGAGGAAGGTGATGCCCACGTCGTCCTGGATGCGGGTGAGCTCACCCTGCATCTGACGGCGGAGCTTGAGGTCCAGGGCGCCGAGCGGCTCGTCGAGCAGCAGCACCGACGGGCGGTTGACCAGCGCCCTGGCGAGCGCCACCCGCTGCTGCTGCCCACCGGAGAGCTGCCCGGGCTTGCGCTCGGCCATGTGACCCAGCTCCACCAGGTCGAGGGCCTCCCGGGCGCTGCGCACCGCGTCCTTCTGACCCCTCCGCTTCAGGCCGAAGGCGACGTTGGCGACGACGTTCATGTGCGGGAACAGCGCGTAGCTCTGGAAGACCGTGTTCACCGGCCTCTGGTGCGGCCTGGTGGCCGTGACGTCCTGACCGCCGATGAGGACGCGCCCCGCGGACGGCGCCTCGAGACCGGCGACCATCCGCAGCGTCGTCGTCTTGCCGCACCCCGAGGGTCCGAGCAGGGCGAAGAAGGACCCGGCGGGCACGGTGAGCGTCAGGTCGTCGACGGCCACCGCGGGTCCGAACGCCTTGGTGACGCGCTCGAGGTGGAGGTCGGCGCCGCCGTCCGACCCTGCCTCGGCGTCGATCCGGGAGGCCGCCATCAGTTGCCGATGACCCTCTGGAAGTCCGCGTTGAACTTCCGGCTCTCCTCCGGCGTGAGCTCGCGGAAGACCTTGGCCTGGGCGAGCGTGTCCTCGTCCGGGAAGATCAGCGGCTCGTCGACCAGCTCGGGGTCGATCGTCTCCATCGCCTCCCGGGCCCCCTCGACCGGGCAGATGTAGTTGACGTAGGCGGCGACCTGCGCGGCGATCTCCGGCTGGTAGTAGAAGTTCATCAGCTGCTCGGCGTTCGCCTTGTGCTGGCTGCCGATGGGCACCATGAGGTTGTCGCTCCACAGCGTGCCCCCGGCCTCGGGCAGGGTGAAGGAGAACTGGTTGTCGTTCTCGAAGTTCAGCTGCGTGAAGTCACCGGACCACCCGATGACGGCCAGCGCGTCCCCCGAGATCATGTCCTCCTTGTAGGAGTTGCCCTTGACCTGGCGGATCTGACCGCTGTTGATCTGCTCCTCGAGCACCTCGAGGGCCTTGCCGAACTCGTCCTCGCCCCAGTCCGCGGAGCTGATGTCGACGCCCTGGTCGGCCATGAGCACGCCCATGGTGTCGCGCATCTCGTCGAGGACCTCCACGCGGCCCTTGAGCTCGGGCTTCCAGAGGTCGGAGACCTCCTTGATCTCGAACGGGACCTCGGCGGTCTTCCACCCCAGGCCCGCGAAGCCGGACTGCCAGGTGAGGGACTGCTCGCGGCCCGGGTCGAAGTCGACGTCCGCCAGGTTGGGCAGGATGTTCTCCATGTTGGGGATGTTCGCGGCGTCGAGCTTCTGCGTGTACCCCTGCCGGATGCAGCGGGCGGCCATCCAGTCGGTGAGGGTCATGATGTCGGCGCCGATGTCCTGCCCCTGCGCGAGCTGGCCCTGCACCTTGCCGTAGTAGCTGTCGTTGCCGTCGACGGACTCGCGGTACCTGACCTTGATCCCCGACTGCTCCTCGAACTGCTGCAGCGACGGGTAGGACCGGCCGTCGTCGGCGAGGTCCAGGTAGAGCGTCCAGTTGGCCCACCGCAGCGTCTTCTCGCTGTCGGAGAGGTCCTCGGCGGCGCTCGGCGCTCCCTCGCTGCTGCCGCCGGTGCCCTCGGTGCCGCACCCGGCCAGCGCGGCGAGCGCGCCACCGGCACCGAGGGCGCCGGCGCCGCGGAGCAGCGAGCGTCGGGACACCGAGCGGGAGAGCTGGGCGGCGACGAGCGGCCGCAGGTGGTCAGGGATCGGGGGGCGCTGCTTGCTCATGGGAGGGTCCTCGTCCTGGTCGTCGGGGGGTGATCAGTAAGGCGGTGATCAGTGTGGCGCGGTCAGTCGTCGATGGCGGCCATGACGTGCTTGATGCGCGTGTAGTCCTCCAGGGAGTAGGCGGAGAGGTCCTTGCCGTACCCCGAGGACTTGAAACCGCCGTGCGGCATCTCGGCGACGATCGGGATGTGGGTGTTGAGCCACACGCACCCGAAGTCGAGCCGCTTCGACATCCGCAGGCCGCGGGAGAGGTCGGCGGTCCACACGCTCGAGGCCAGCCCGTACAGCGTGCTGTTGGCCATGCGCAGCGCCTCCGACTCGTCCGTGAAGGGCTGGACGGTGAGGACCGGGCCGAAGACCTCGTCGACGACGATCTCGTCGTCCGGCTCCAGACCGCTGACCACGGTGGGCTCGAGGAAGAAGCCGTCGTCGAGCCCGCTCACGCGGGTCCCGCCGGCCACCACCTCCGCATGGTCGGGCAGCCGGTCGAGGAACCCGGTGACGCGAGCGAGCTGGTTCTCGTTGTTGAGCGGCCCGAGCGCCGCGTCCGGGTCCTCTGGGCGGCCCACCCTGGTGCCACGAGCCTGCTCGGCCAGGGCCGCGACCAGCTCGTCGTGGACCTCGCGGGCGACCAGGACGCGGGTCGCCGCGGTGCAGTCCTGCCCGGCGTTGAAGTACGCGGCGGCGGCGATGCCCTCGGCCGCCTTCGAGACGTCCGCGTCGGCGAAGACGATGACGGGAGCCTTGCCCCCGAGCTCGAGGTGGAGCCGCTTCAGATGAGGCCCGGCGGCTGCCGCCACCTCGCTGCCGGCGCGGATGGAACCGGTGATCGAGACCAGCCCCGGGGTGTCGTGGCTGACCAGCGCACGGCCGGTGTCCCGATCGCCCGTGACGACGTTGAGCACGCCGGGCGGAAGGTGCTCGGAGGCGAGCTCCGCGAGCGCGAGGGTGCTCTCCGGCGTGGTGTCGCTGGGCTTGAGCACGATGGTGTTGCCGGCGGCCAGGGCCGGCGCGATCTTCCAGATCGCCATCATGAGCGGGTAGTTCCACGGGGTGACCTGCGCGACGACGCCGATGGGCTCCCGGCGGACCCACGACGTGTGACCGGCCATGTACTCCCCGGCGCTGCGCCCCTCGAGGACGCGCGCCGCCCCGGCGAAGAACCTCAGCTGGTCCACGGCGGGAGGCAGCTCGTCGGTGAACCCCATGGCGTGCGGCTTCCCGGTGTCGGCGCTCTCGAGGTGCACGAACTCCTCGGTGCGCGCCTCCAGGGAGTCGGCGATGCGCAGCAGGGCCAGCTGCCGCTGCGCCGGCGTGGTCTGCCCCCACGTCTCGAAGGCGCGCGAGGCGGCGCCGAAGGCCGCGTCGACGTCCCCGGCGCTGGAGACCGGCGCGTGGGCGATCGTCCGCCCGGTGCTGGGGTCCACGATCTCGGAGGTCGTGGCGTCGCTCGGCTCGGCCCAGCGGCCGTCGACGAAGTTGCGGAGCTGGCGTGGGGCCTGGCGGCCTGGGCTGGTGGCGCGGTCGTCGGTGGTGGTCACGGCGTCCTCCGGTCGGTGCAGCGGTGCAGCGTCGGGCCCGGGATCATCCCCGGCGTGGTGCGACCCTAGTCACAACAGGCCGGATCTGGCGATCTCGCCACTGGATCGGCGCAACCTCGTGCGAGAACGGACGTGCCACGCGCTCCGAGCGACGGAACCGCTTGCTTTCTCGGTCGCGCTGCGGCCATGATGCGGCGGGTGATCCCGCGACCGGCTCCCGGGCTCGACGATCTCTCGAAGCGGATCATCGAGCAGCTCCAGCACGACGGTCGCCGCTCCTACGCGGTGATCGGCCGGGAGGTGGGCCTGTCGGAGGCCGCGGTGCGCCAGCGCGTGCAGCGCCTGCTGGACTCCGGCGTGGTGCAGATCGTGGCCGTCACCGACCCCGTGCAGGTCGGCTTCACCCGCCAGGCGCTCATCACCGTCCGCACCGTCGGCGATGCGGCTCCGGTGTTCGCCGAGCTGGGCAGGCTCGAGGAGGTCGACTACGTCGTCGCCACCGCCGGCAGCTTCGACGTCATGGCCGAGGTGGTGTGCGAGGACGACGACCACCTCATGGACCTGGTGAACCAGCGGATCCGGGCCATCCCGGGTGTCGCCTCGACCGAGACCCACCTGTACCTGAAGCTCGTCAAACAACGCTACGACTGGGGAACCCGATGACCACCATGCCCTTGGACACCACCGCTCCGGAGGTCTCCTCCGACACCACGCCCGCGGGCACCCCGCGGGCGGCTGCGGCCCGCGACCACCTGTGGGGCCACTTCACCCGGCACTCCGTGTACGAGGAGGGCGGCTCGGTCCCGGTGATCGTGTCCGGGGACGGGTGCCGGATCACGGACGACCGCGGGCGCAGCTACCTCGACGGGCTCTCGGGGCTGTACGTGGTGCAGGCGGGGCACGGGCGCACCGAGCTCGCCGAGGCCGCCGCCCGCCAGGCCGAGAAGCTCGCGTTCTTCCCGCTGTGGTCCTACGCCACCCCGCCGGCGATCGACCTGGCCGAGCGGCTCGCCGCCCACGCGCCCGGCGACCTCAACCGGGTGTTCTTCACCACGAGCGGCAGCGAGGCCGTCGAGACGGCCTGGAAGCTGGCCAAGCAGTACTTCAAGCTCACCGGCAAGCCCACCAAGACCAAGGTCATCTCCCGCTCTGTGGCCTACCACGGGACCACCCAGGGCGCGCTGAGCATCACCGGGATCCCCGATGCGAAGGCGATGTTCGAGCCGTTGGTCCCGGGCACCCACAAGGTCCCGAACACCAACGCCTACCGGGCTCCGGAGCACCTGCGCGAAGACCCCAAGGCCTTCGGCGTGTGGGCCGCGGACCGCATCGAGGAGGCCATCGAGTTCGAGGGCGCCGACACCGTCGCCGCGGTCTTCCTCGAGCCGGTGCAGAACTCCGGCGGCTGCTTCCCGCCGCCCCCCGGCTACTTCGACCGGGTCCGGGAGATCTGCGACCGCCACGACGTCCTGCTGGTCTCCGACGAGGTCATCTGCGCGTTCGGGCGGATCGGGTCGATGTTCGCCTGCGACGACTTCGGCTACGTGCCGGACATCATCACCTGCGCGAAGGGCATCACCAGCGGGTACTCCCCCCTCGGTGCCTGCATCGCCAGCGACCGGATCTTCGAGCCGTTCAAGCACGGCGACACGACGTTCTCGCACGGCTACACCTTCGGCGGCCACCCGGTCTCAGCGGCCGTGGCCATGGCGAACCTCGACATCTTCGAGCGGGAGGGCCTGAACCAGCGGGTCAAGGAGAACGCGCCGGCGTTCCGCACCACGCTCGAGAAGCTGCTCGACCTGCCGATCGTCGGCGACGTCCGCGGCGAGGGCTACTTCTACGGGATCGAGCTGGTCAAGGACAAGACCACCCGCGAGACGTTCGACGACGACGAGGCCGAGCGTCTCCTGCGCGGCTTCATGTCCGGCGCGCTGTACGAGGCGGGCCTGTACTGCCGAGCGGACGACCGTGGTGACCCCGTCGTCCAGCTCTCGCCGCCCCTGATCTGCGGCCAGAAGGAGTTCGACGAGATGGAGAGCATCCTGCGCGACGTCCTCACCCGCGCGTGGGACCGGCTGTGACCCGATGACCACGCCCGCGGACGGCCCGGGGACGCACGGGTCATGAGCGTCCCCACCAGGGCCCTGTGGTCCGACATCACGGCGCCCGGTCCGGCGCCGGTCCCGTTGGACGGCGACGTCGAGGCGGACGTCGCCGTCGTCGGCGCCGGCCTCACCGGCCTCTGGACGGCGCACTCCCTGCTGGTCGCCGACCCGAGCCTGAGCGTCCTCGTCCTGGAGGCCGGGGAGGTCGGGTTCGGTGCCAGCGGGCGCAACGGGGGGTGGAGCTCGGCCCTGTTCCCCACGTCGACCGCCGGCCTGGCCCGCCGCCACGGCCGGGGCCCCGCCCTGGCCATGCGGCGCGCCATGGTCGACGCGGTCGGCGTGGTCGGGTCCGCGGCGGCCGACGAGGGCATCGACTGCGACTACGTGCGCGGGGGGACGGTGACCGTCGCCCGGAGCCCCGCGCAGCTGGCCCGAGCCCGGGCCGAGGTCGAGGAGGCGCAGCGCTGGGGCGTGGACCGGCTCGACCTCCTCGACGCTGAGGCCGCCCGCGATCGCCTCGCAGCCCGCGGGGTCCTCGGCGGCACGTGGACGCCCGACTGCGCGCGGGTCCAGCCGCTGAAGCTCGTGCGCGGCCTCGCCGCGGCGGTCCGCCGGCGGGGCGGCCGCATCGCCGAGCGCACGCGCGCGACGAGCATCGAGGCCGGCCGCGTGTCCACGGCCACGGGGACGGTCACCTGCCGCGACGTGGTGGTCGCCACGGAAGGGTACACCGCCACGCTGCCGGGACGCCGCCGCGACCTGGTGCCGGTGTACTCGCTCGTCGTGGCCACCGAGCCGCTTCCCGAGCAGACCTGGGAGCGCATCGGTCTGGAGCGGCGCGAGACCTTCAGCGAGCACCGGCACCTCGTGGTGTACGGCCAGCGGACCGCCGACGACCGCCTGGTCTTCGGGGGGCGGGGCGCGCCGTACCACTTCGGCTCCCACATCGCCCCGGAGCACGACGGCGACGAGGGCGTCTTCACCGGGCTGCGCGGCGCCGTGCGCGACCTGCTCCCGGCGCTGGCTGACCTGCCGGACAGCTCGTTCACCCATGCGTGGGGGGGACCGCTCGGCATCGCTCGGGACTGGCACGCCGGCGTCCGGCTGGACCCGGCCACCCGGATCGCCAGCGCTGGGGGTTACGTGGGTGACGGTGTCTCGAGCACCAACCTCGCCGGGCGGACCATCGCCGACCTGCTCCTCGGGCGGGACACCGATCTCACGCGGCTGCCCTGGGTGGGCCATCGCTCACCGCGCTGGGAGCCCGAGCCGCTCCGCTGGCTGGGCGTCAACGCCGGGCTGCGGCTGGCCACGTGGGCCGATGCCGAGGAACGGGCGACCGGCCGCCCGGCCGTGCTCGGGCGGCCCCTCGCCGCCCTGACGGGCCACTGAGCGGCCACCGACCGGCCCATCGAGGCGCTCGGACACGGCGGACGCCGGCCCCACCCCGCTCCCGGGGTGGGGCCGGCGGCTCGCTAGGCGCCGGTGGTGAAGCCGTCCGCGACGTCCAGGACGGTGTCGAGCATCTCCAGGCCCTCGCGCACCTCGTCGTCGGTGACCGTGCACGGGGGCACCGCGTGGAGCCGGTGGAAGTTGCTGAAGATCATCAGTCCTGCGGCACGAGAGGCCTTGGCGATGGCCGCCATCGCCTCGCTGGTCCCGCCGTACGGCGCCATCGGCTCCTTCGTCCGGCGGTCGGTGACCAGCTCGAGGGCCCAGAAGACGCCCAGCCCGCGGACGTCCCCGACGCTCGGGTGGCGCGTCGCCAGCTCGCGCAGGCCCGGGCCCAGCACGTCGCTCCCGATCCGCGCGGCGTTCTCGACGATGCCCTCGTCGTGCATCGCGGTGATGGCTCCGACGGCCGCGGCGCACGCCAGCGGGTGGCCCGAGGTGGTCAAGCCGCCGGGGAAGGGTCGCTCGGCGAACGTGTCCGCCACCGCGTCGGACACGACCACCCCGCCGAGCGGCACGTAGCTGGACGTGACGCCCTTGGCGAACGCGATGAGGTCCGGGCGCACGTCGTGGTGGTCGAGGGCGAACCACGCGCCGGTCCGGCCGAACCCGGCCATGACCTCGTCGGCGATGTAGACGATCCCGTGCCGGTCGCACAGCGCGCGCACCCCGGCCAGGTAGCCGGGCGGGGGCGGCATGATCCCGGCGGTGCCCGGGACGGTCTCCAGGACGATCGCGGCGATGGTCGAGGGGCCCTCGAAGGCGACGACCTGCTCGAGGTGCTGCAGAGCCCGTGCGCACTCCTCCTCCTCGGTGCTCGCGTGGAAGGAGCTGCGGTAGAGGAAGGGTCCGAAGAAGTGGACCGGTGACGACCCGCCGGTCTCGTTGGGCCAGCGGCGCGGGTCTCCGGTGAGGTTGACGGCGGTGGAGGTACCGCCGTGGTAGGAGCGGTACGCCGAGAGCAGCTTCTCCCGACCGGTGTGCAGGCGCGCCATCCGCACGGCGTACTCGATGGCCTCGGCGCCGCCGTTGGTGAAGAACACCTTGTCCAGGCCGGGCGGGGAGATCTGCGCGATGAGCTGTGCGGCCCTGGAGCGGGGCGCGACCGCGTAGGGCGGGGCGATGCTGCACAGCGTGTGCGCCTGCGCCGTGATGGCGTCGACGACCGCGGGGTGCTGGTGGCCGATGTTGGCGTTGACCAGCTGGGAGGAGAAGTCGAGGTGGCTGCGGCCGTCGCCGTCGAAGACGTACGAGCCGGCCGCTCCCGTCACCACCAGGGGGTCGAGGGCTGCCTGCGCGGACCACGAGTGGAACACGTGCGCCCTGTCCAGCGCGTAGGTCTCGTCGTTGCTCATCTGCTCGCGTGACTCCGCTCGCTGCGCCGTCGCCGTCACGGTTCCCCCAGTCCAGTCGTCCTGTGCCCGCGCGGAACCCCGCGCCTCACCAGGGATGATGCCATCTCGGGCGAGGTCCTGACGAAACCGCGAGGCGCACCTCAGTCGACGGCGACCAGCACCTCGACCGCCCGGTCGATGAACGCGTCCACCTGGTGCTCGTCATACCCGGAGCGCCCACGCTTGGGGCGGAAGACCGCGCGGCGGAGCTCTTCGGGCGCCACTGCCGGGCCGCCGCGGAGGTAGCCCGCGAGGCGCTCGCACAGCTGGTCGACGTCATCGGGGTCGTAGGCCAGCGAGAGGCCGGACGCTCGCGGGAACCGCTCCCCCAGGCTCCGACCCAGACGCCCCTCGAGGGTCTGTGCCTGGCGCAGCACGTGCTCCATGGCACGGTCCTCACCGAGGCGGCCCCGCAGGGCGTCGGACTCGCGGCGCGCGAAGGCGTCCTCCATGCGGTCCAGCGCCCCGTCGACGGCGATGACGTCGAACCCGTGCAGGACCAGGTCGAACCCGACCTGGCGCACGTCACGCGAGGTCAGCGTGGTGGCTCGCGCGGACCCGGGCCGCCCGGGCGCGGACTGCTCGTAGGCGTGGCGGGCCTTGGCGAAGAACTCCTCGACCTGGGTGACGTGGTATCCCCGTCGGAAGCGCCCGCTGCGGGGGAAGGAGGCGTTCGTGCTCACCCCGTGATCGTGCCAGCCAGCACACCGGGACGAGGGTCATTGCGCCACTCGGAGTAGATGTGTCCTGACGGGTAGTCATCTACTACCGCTCGGGACGCGGTCAGACCGTGGCGGCCAGCTGCCCGCACGCCCCGTCGATGTCCGACCCACGGGTGTCGCGCACGGTCGTCGGGATCCCGCGCGCGACGAGGCGGCGGACGAACTCGTCCTCCACGTCCGGCTCGGAGGCGGTCCACCTCGAGCCCGGCGTCGGGTTCAGGGGGATGGGGTTGACGTGGACCCAGCCCTTGCCACGGGCGTTCAGCTCCTGGCCGAGCAGGTCGGCGCGCCACGCCTGGTCGTTGATGTCGCGGATGAGGGCGTACTCGATGGAGACCCTGCGGCCGGTCGTGTCGAAGTAGCGGCGTGCCGCGTCGAGCACCGAGCCGACGTCGTACCGGGAGTTCAGGGGCACCAGCTCGTCGCGCAGCTCGTCGTCGGGGGCGTGGAGGCTGAGGGCGAAGGTGACCGGCATGCCTTCGTCGGCCAGGCGGTCGATGGCCGGCACGAGGCCCACGGTCGAGACGGTGACCCCGCGCGCACTCATCCCGAAGCCGTCGGGCGACGGGTCGATCATGCGGCGCACCGCGGTGACCGCGGCCTTGTAGTTCGCCAGCGCCTCCCCCATGCCCATGAAGACGACGTTGTTGACGCGGGCCGGCTCGCCCTTCCCGGTGGCCGCCTGCTCGTCCAGCCACCGGGTGGCGGCGCCGACCTGGTCGAGGATCTCGCCGGCTGAGAGGTTGCGGGTCAGGCCGTTCTGACCGGTGGCGCAGAACGGGCAGGCCATGCCGCACCCGGCCTGGCTGGAGATGCACAGCGTCACCCGCCCCGGGTAGCGCATGAGCACGCTCTCGACCATGGCGCCGTCGAAGAGGCGCCACACCGTCTTGACGGTGTCGCCGCCGTCAGCTTCGAGCACCTTGACCGGCGTGAGCAGCGTCGGCAGCAGCGCCCCCACCAGCTCGTCGCGACCGGCGACGGGGAGGTCGGTCATGGCTGCCGCGTCGACCGTATGCCGGGCGAAGTAGTGGTGCGCCACCTGCTTGACCCGGTAGGCCGGGACGCCGAGCTCCTCGGCGAGCGCAGGCCGCCGGGCGGGGTCCACGTCCGCCAGGTGCCGCGGAGGCTTGGTGCGGCGCGCACCCCGCAGGCCCGGCGTGGGCAGCGCCGTGGCGCCCCTGGCGGCAGGGACGTCAGCAGGGAGGTCGGAGGTGGGAGCAGGGGTCGTCGTGGGGGCAGCAGTCATGGCGCGTCGATTGTCCCACGCCCGCACGGCCCCTGGTCCGGTGCGGCTCAGCCGGCGACGGGGACCAGCCACAGCAGCAGGAGGTACAGCACGGGCGCGGTGAGGAGCATGGAGTCGAGCCGGTCCAGCACGCCGCCGTGCCCGGGGAGCAGCGAGCCCATGTCCTTGATCCCGAGGTCGCGCTTGAGCACCGACTCCGAGAGGTCCCCCACGGTCGCCGTCACCACGGCGGCCAGACCGATCAGGGCCCCGACCCACCAGCGGCCGTCCAGACCGAGGGTCACCACGAGGATGCCGGCCACCAGGCCGGCCGACGCCGAGCCGGCGAAGCCCTCCCAGGACTTCTTAGGGCTCACCGACGGCGACATGGGGTGGCGCCCGTAGAGCACGCCCGCGGCGTACCCCCCCGTGTCGGAGACCACCGCGAGCAGGACGAAGGTCAGGATCCTGACGGCGCCGTCGTCCTCGCGGAGCATGAGCATGGTGAAGCCCGCCAGCAGCGGCAACCAGAGGACCACCAGGACCGACGACGTGGCGTCGCGGAGCAGGACGGTGGGGTCACCAGCCATCCCGGCGCGCCGCGGGAGACCGTCGGTCGGGGGCGCCGGGCGCACCGGCTGGATGGTGCCGTCGTGGTCGGCCGGCCTCTCCGTGGTCGCCCCGGGGTCGAAGTGGGGCGAGTCCGGGGCATGGGGCCACGGAGCCAGGAGGCGCCAGGTGACCGACACGAGCGCGGTGACCAGGATGCCGGCGCCGAGCCCGTCCAGGCCCCAGACGTAGGCGGCGGGCATCGTCGCGGCGCTGCCGACCATGAGGGGGACTCGCGGCACCAGGTGCCGGCGGACCGCCACGGCCTCGGCCAGCTCCCACACCGCCGCCACCACCGCGACGGCGGCCACCACCACGAAGACCTGCTTGACGATGAACAGCGAGGCCAGCACCACGGCGCCCATGAGCAGACCGCTCGCGATGGCCGCCGGCAGGTTGCGCCCGGCCTTGCGCTGGCGCGGCGCGGCCTCCTGCGGGTCCGCGGGCGGGCCGCCCGCGCCGGGCGCCGGCCTGGCCTGCTGACCGCTGCTCATGCCCACCGCCCCGAGACCTCCACCCGACCCACCCTGCGACCGCTGCCCGCTCAGACGGTGAGCAGCTCGGTCTCCTTCTGCTTCAGCGCGTCGTCGATGAGGTCGACGTGCTTCTTCGTGATCGCCTCGATCTCCTTCTCGGCCCGGGCGACCTCGTCCTCGCCCGCCTCGCCGTCGTCCTTGATGCGCCCGAGCTCCTTCATGGCGCGCCCGCGGGCCCCGCGGACGGAGATCTTGGAGTCCTCCGCCTTGCCGCGGACCACCTTGACGTACTCGCGGCGGCGCTCGTCGGTCAGCTGCGGGAGGGTGACCCGGATCGTCACCCCGTCGTTCGAGGGGTTGAGCGAGAGCTCGGAGGTGCGCAGGGCCTTCTCCACGTCGTTCAGCCCGGAGCGGTCGAACGGGGTGATGAGGACGGTGCGCGCCTCGGGGATGCTGATGGACGCGAGCTGCTGCAGCGGCGTCATGGACCCGTAGTACTCCACCATGATCCGTGCGAACAGCGCCGGGTTGGCGCGTCCCGTGCGGACCGTCGAGAAGTCCTCGCGGGCAGCCGAGACCGCGCGCTCCATCTGGTCCTCGGCCTCGAGGAGGGCGTCGTCGATCACGTGTGCTCCTTCATCGCTGCTCGCCGTGCACGAGCGTCCCGATCCTCTCACCCCTCAGCGCGGCCGGGATGCCGCCCGCCGCGTCCATGCCGAACACCCGCATCGGCAGGGCGTTCTCCATGCACAGGCTGAAGGCCGCGGCGTCGACCACGGCGAGGCCCCGCTTCAGGGCCTCGCCGTAGCTGACGTCGTCGATCCGGGTGGCCTCGGGGTCGGTGCGCGGGTCAGCGGTGTAGACGCCGTCCACACCGTTCTTGGCCATGAGCACCCCGTCGGCCGCCACCTCCAGCGCCCGCTGGGCCGCCACGGTGTCCGTGGAGAAGAACGGCAGACCGGCGCCGGCCCCGAAGATCACGACGCGGCCCTTCTCGAGGTGACGGATGGCCCGGCGCGGCACGTAGGGCTCCGCGACCTGGCCCATGGTGATGGCTGTCTGGACGCGCGTGTCGACGCCGGCCTGCTCCAGGAAGTCCTGGAGCGCCAGGCAGTTCATGACCGTCCCGAGCATGCCCATGTAGTCGGCTCTCGTCCGGTCCATGCCGCGCTGGGAGAGCTCCGCGCCGCGGAAGAAGTTCCCGCCGCCCACCACGATCGCCACCTGGATGCCGTCGGCCACCCCGGCGGCGATCTCGCGGGCGACGCGGGCGACGACGTCGGGGTCGACCCCGACGCCGCCGCCGCCGAACGTCTCCCCGGAGAGCTTCAGCAGGACCCGCTGCCACGGCGCGGTGTCAGGCCCCCGCTCGGCCGACGGAGCCCCGACGTCCCGGCCGTCGCTCACAGGAGCGCTCAGGCGCCGACGCGGAAGCGGGTGAAGGACGTCACGTGGGCGCCGGCCTCGTCGAGCACCTGGGCCACGGTGCGCTTGGGGTCCTTCGCGAACGCCTGCTCCGGCAGCACGTTGGCCTTGAAGAAACCGCCGATGCGACCCTCCACGATGCGGGGCAGCGCCTGCTCGGGCTTGCCCTCCTCGCGGGCGGTGTCCTCGGCGATGCGGCGCTCGGCGGCGACGACCTCCTCGCTGACCTCCTCGCGCGTCAGGGCCGTGGGCGCCATGGCGGCGACGTGCATGGCGACGTCGCGAGCCACGTCCTCTGACTCCGCCGCGTCCAGCGCGACGAGCACGCCGATCGCCGGCGGCAGCTCGGGAGACGTCCTGTGGAGGTAGGAGGCGACGTGGGCGCCGGTGGCCCGTGCCACGCGCCGTACCTCGATCTTCTCGCCGAGCGTCGCGCCGGCCTCCTCGATGACCGCCTGGAGGGTGCGGCCGTCGACGTCCTGCTCCAGCAGCCCGGCGGCGTCGGTGGCCTCCGAGGCGACGGCGATCTCGAGCACCTGGTCGGTGAGGGCGGTGAAGGGGCTGCTCTTGGCCACGAAGTCGGTCTCGCAGTTGACCTCCACGAGCGTGCCGGTGCCGTCCTGCACCCGCGCGACGACGGCGCCGTTGGTCGCGGAGCGGCCCTCGCGCTTGGTGACGCCCTTGAGGCCCTTCACGCGGAGCAGCTCGACGGCCTTGTCGCGGTCGCCGTCCGCCTCGTCGAGGGACTTCTTGACGTCCATCATGCCGGCGCCGGTCTGCTCGCGCAGAGCCTTGATGTCGGCGGTGGTGTAGTTCGCCACGGGTGAGCTCCTGAGTTCTTGGTCGGTGGTTCGTCGGGTGGTGCCGGGCGACGCGACGCCGGCCGGGCCCCGCGCCCCCCGCCCTCGACGGGCGGCGACGCAGGACCCGGCCGGGGGTGCGTCAGGAGTTGGTGGTGCCCTGCCCGACCTGGGCGCCGTCGGTCATGACCTCGCCGCCGTCGGCGTCGGCGACACCGGTGGCCACGGCGACCGGCGTGTCCGCCGGGGCGCCGGAGGAGGACGCCGCCGGGTCGGCCTCGGCCTGGGCGACAGCCGCCTCGGGGGTCACCGCGGTCGGGACCTGCTCGGCCAGCTGCTCCTCGCCCGAGGACGCGCCCTCCTGGCCGCCGGTCGTCGCGGTCTGCCCGGTCTGCACGTCACCGGCGAGCAGCTCCGCCTCCCACGCCGCGAGCGGCTCCTCGGGGGCGCTGCCGCCGCCGGAGCCCTGGTGGCGCTCGGTGAGACCGGCGGCCACGGCGTCGGCCACCACGCGCGTCAGCAGCGTGACGGAACGGATCGCGTCGTCGTTGCCGGGGATCTGGTAGTCGACGACGTCGGGGTCGCAGTTGGTGTCCAGGATGGCGATGACCGGGATCCCGAGCTTGCGGGCCTCGTCGACGGCGAGGTGCTCCTTGTTGGTGTCCACGACCCAGATCGCCTGAGGCGTGCGGGCCATGTCACGGATGCCGCCGAGGGTCTTCTCGAGCTTGTCCTTCTCGCGGCGCATGAGGAGGAGCTCCTTCTTCGTGCGCCCGGAGGCCGCGACGTCGTCGAAGTCGATGACCTCCAGCTCCTTCATGCGCGCGATGCGCTTGCTCACCGTCTGGAAGTTGGTGAGCATGCCGCCCAGCCAGCGCTGGTTCACGTAGGGCATGCCCACGCGGTCGGCCTGCGCGGCGAGCGGCTCCTGCGCCTGCTTCTTGGTCCCCACGAAGAGGATCGACCCGCCGTTCGCGACGGTCTTCTTCACGAAGTCGTAGGCCCGGTCGATGTGGCCCAGGGACTGCTGGAGGTCGATGATGTAGATGCCGTTGCGCTCGGTGAAGATGAATCGCTTCATCTTCGGGTTCCAGCGGCGGGTCTGGTGCCCGAAGTGGACCCCGCTGTCGAGCAGCTGGCGGGTGGTGACGACAGCCATGGTCAGGCTCATTCCTGCACGGCGTTGCCCGCCGCGCGCTCGGTTCTCGCGACGACCCCTGCGGCCGCCGCCCTGGCGCCCGCGACGCACCCCTTCCCCGCGGGCGATGCCCGAGGGGACCGAGGTGGCGCGCCCCGCCTCGGGCTCGAGCGCCACCGCGCCGGGTTCGGCGGGGGGCCCTCGCAGCCATCTCGGCGGTGTGCGGGCGCGCGAAGTACCGGACGAGTCCGGCCTGTGGCGCAGTCTAGCGCCGGCGCTGCCCCGCGGTGGACAGGGCGGGGACACCGGCGCCGTCCACAGGTCGGCGGGCGCGGGCGGGCGCCGTCCACAGGCCTGGTCGGCAACGGCTCGGCCGACCGGCGACCGGACCCAGGGTGGGCCGGTGACGCGGAGCCGGTACGTGCGGACGGTGGCACTGGCGCTCCTCGTCCTGACGATCCCGGGCGTCGCCGGGCCACCACCGGCCGCGCAGGCCCTCACCCGTGCTGCGCCGCGGAGCGCCTGGAGCTGGCCGCTCACCCCCGTCCCCGAGGTGGTGGAGGCCTTCGACGGGCCCGAGCACCGCTGGTCGCGCGGGCACCGCGGCGTCGACCTCGCCGCAGCGCCCGGTCAGGCCGTCCTCGCACCGACGTCCGGGGTCGTCGTCTTCGTCGGACGGGTCGTGGACCGGGACGTGGTCTCCATCGAGGGGCCCGGCGGTCTGCGGGCGACGCTCGAGCCGGTCACCCCGGCGGTCTCGGTCGGTGACGCGGTCACGACCGGCGCCGAGGTCGGCCGGGTCGCGACGACGGGCCCGAGCCACTGCGCGCCGCGCTCCTGCCTCCACTGGGGAGCGCGCGTGGGCCGCGACACCTACCTCGACCCGCTGCTGGTGCTCCTGGCGGGAGGACGCCCGCAGGCACCGGTGCTGATGACACCCCGGGGCGTCTCAGGACCGGGCGGGGCGGACACCTCCGCGTCAAGATCGACAAGACACGGCGCCGCACGGCCGCTACGGTCCGGCCCACGAGGCGCAGCGCAGCGCCGAGAGGACGGGTGATGGCATGTTCCCGAGACGGATCCTGTACGCGGCCGACGGCTCGACCGCATCGGACCGGGCGCGCGAGCGAGTGGTCGACCTCGTCCGAGGACGCAGCAGCGTGCCCGACCTCCCGCCGTGCGAGGTGCACCTGGTCTACGTGGAGGCCGTCTCGGCCTGGACGTACTCGGCCACGCTGAACCCCGGCCAGCGGCAACGGCTCCGGGAGGAGGGACAGGTGGTCCTCGACGAGCAGATCGCCCGGATCACCGCGGCGGGCGTGGCGCCGGCCGCGTCGCACCTGGCGCTGGGCCGTGCGGTCGACGAGATCCTCCGGCTGCGCGACCAGATCGAGGCCGACCTCATCGTCATGGGCAGCCGGGGCCTCAACGCGTTCTCGAGGGTGCTCCTCGGGAGCGACGCCGAGGGCGTCGTCCGCCACGCCCCCTGCTCCGTGCTCGTCGTGCGAGAGGACGCCTGATGCCCGACTTCACCGTGACCTGGCTCGACCTCACGGTCATCATCGTCTACCTCGTCCTGAGCCGGATCGCTCCCATCGTCATCTCCAGCCGCATCAAGAAGAAGGCGGAGGCCAAGAAGGTCGCCGCCGGCGGCGGCGGCGGCGAGAGCGAGGGCAACGAGGCGGAAGACTACTTCCTCGGGGGCCGCAACTACATCTGGCCCTTCGTCGGCCTGTCGCTGGTCGCCACCAACATGTCCGGGGCGACCTTCGTCGGGCTCGCCGGCGGCGCTTACAACCAGGGCATCTCGATCTACGCCTACGAGTGGATGACCGCCGCGGTCCTGGCGATCTTCATCTTCTTCATCCTGCCGTTCTACCTGCGCTCCAGGGTCTTCACGCTCCCGGAGTTCCTCGAGAAGCGCTTCGACCGGCGCTCACGCATGGCGTTCGCCGGGTTCAACCTCTTCGCCAACATGTTCATCGACATGGCCGCGGCCCTGTTCGCCGGAGCCATCGTCATCAAGACGCTGTATCCGGAGATCCCGATCATCGTCTCGGTGGCCGGGCTGGCGATCCTGGCGGCGATCTACACCGTCATCGGCGGGCTGGGCGCGGTGCTCATCAGCGACAGCATCCAGGCCACCGTGACGATCATCGGCGGGCTCATCGTCGCGATCGTCACCTGGAACGCCGTCGGGTCCTGGGACAACATCGTCGCCGCCGCCGGCCCCGAGAAGCTCAGCCTGATCCGCCCCCCTGACGACCCCAACCTCCCGTGGCCCGGGCTGATCACCGGGGTGTTCGTCATCGGGCTGTACTACTGGACGACGAACCAGCTCGTCGTCCAGCGCACCCTGGGCGCCAAGAGCCTGGACCACGGGCGCTGGGGCTCGCTGCTCGCCGGGTTCGTCAAGATCTCTTTTCTCTTCCTCTTCATCTTCCCCGGCGTCATGGCGCTGGCTCTCTACCCGAACCTGAGCAACCCGGACACCGTCTTCCCCACCCTGGTGTTCGACCTGCTCCCGGTGGGGGTGCGCGGCCTCATCCTGGCGGCGGTCATCGCGGCCATCACGTCCACCGTGGACTCGATCCTGAACTCGGCGTCCACGATCGTCACGATGGACTTCGTCAAGACCTTCCGCCCGCAGACCACCCAGCGTGGACTGGTGCTCATCGGCCGGATCTCCACCGTCGGCGCGCTCGTCGTGGCGATCCTGTGGGCGCCCACCATCACGCAGTTCGACACCCTGTACGGCTACCTGCAGTCGATCCTGTCGTACGTGGTGCCCCCGGTGGTCGCCGTGTTCCTCGGCGGCATCGCCTTCAAGCGGATCAACGCCACGGCCGCCTTCCTCACCCTGGTGGTCCTGCAGCCGGTGGGTATCGTGGCCTTCGTCCTCATCGAGGCGCTCGGGTACATCGACCTCCAGTTCCTCTACGCGTCGGGCATCATGCTCGTGCTCTCGGCGATCATGCTGGCCGTGGTCAGCGTCGTCGGCGAGACGCCCGACGTCGAGAAGACCGGCGAGCTCACCTGGGAGAAGCGGTACTGGACCGAGGAGACCGCGGAGCTCAAGGAGAAGGGCACCCCGATCTGGGCCAACTACCGGGTGCTCACCGTGGTCATGCTCGTGGTGACCGCCGTGGTGGTGATCGCCTTCGCCTGACCCCTCGGCGACGGCTGGCTCCCTCGCGGCTGCACGCCCGAGGAGGTCAGCTCACCTCGGCCAGCTTGGCGCGCAGCGCCACCACCGCCTTGGTGTGCATCTGGCAGATCCTCGACTCCGTCACCCCGAGCACCTTGCCGATCTCGGCGAGCGTGAGGGACTCGAAGTAGTAGAGGGTGACCACGATCTTCTCGCGCTCGGGGAGCTGGTCGATGGCCCGGGCGAGCAGGTACTTGGTCTCCTCCCCCTCGAAGGTGAGGACGGGGTCCTCCGCCTTGGCGTCCACAAGGGTCTCCCCCAGCGAGACGGCGTCGCCCCGCTCGGCCCCGACGCCGAGCAGCTCGTCCAGCGCGACGACGTTGACGTAGCTCACCTGGCTGAAGATCGAGTGGAGGTCCGACAGCGCGATGCCCATCCGCTCGGCGACCTCCGGCTCGGTGGGGGTGCGCCTCAGCTCCCCCTCGAGGGCGGCGTAGGTGCGCTCCACCTCGCGGGCCTTGCTGCGCACCGAGCGCGGGATCCAGTCCATCGCGCGGAGCTCGTCGATGATGGCGCCGCGGATGCGGGAGATCGCGTAGGTCTCGAACTTGATCGCCCGCTCGAGGTCGAACTTCTCGATGGCGTCGATGAGACCGAAGACCCCGTAGGAGACGAGGTCGGCCTGCTCCACGTTCGACGGCAGCCCCACACCGACGCGGCCGGCCACGTACTTGACCAGCGGGGCGTAGTGGACGATCAGCTGCTCGCGCACGGCCTTGTCACCGGTGGTCTTGAACTCCGTCCACAGCGCCATGATGGCCGCGTGGTGGCGTGCGGCCTCCTCGGCGGCCTCGTCGCTGACGACAGCGGTCCTCCTCGCCGGAGCTGATGCTCCGCCACGGCTCGGGCGATCTGCCACGGTGCTCCTCCACGTCCTGGGCGACGACCGCTGAGCGGGGCCGTCTTGGCTCGACGCGTCGGGGCGGACGGCAGGTCACCCTGGCGGCGGGACGCAGGCACGACGAGACCGTCACGCCCGCGGGTGCGCCTGGATGAATCCCGCTCGGAGCCGCTCGACCGACACGTGCGTGTAGACCTGCGTTGACGCCAGGCTAGCGTGACCGAGCATCTCCTGGACGGTTCTGAGGTCCGCGCCGCCGTCGAGAAGATGGGTCGCGGCGCTGTGACGGAAAGCGTGCGGACCGACGTCCACGCCCCCCTCGACGGCCGCCGCTGCGCCGTGGACCAGCTCGCGCAGCGCCCGGACGCCGACGCGGGCGCCGCGGGCGCCGAGCAGCAGCGCCGGTCCGCTGCCCGCCACGGCCAGCCCCGGGCGCCCGCGCTCCAGGTACGCCGCCACCGCCCGCGCAGCGGGGACGCCGAAGGGCACGACCCGCTCGCGGTCCCCCTTGCCGAGCACCCTCACCGTCCGGCGCTCCAGGTCCACGTCGTCGACGTCGAGGCCTGCCAGCTCCGCCACGCGGGCCCCGGTGGCGTACAGCAGCTCCAGGGCGGCTGCGTCGCGCGAGGCGACCGGACCGTCACCGGCCGCCCTCGTCGCGGCCGCGTCCATGACGCGGCGGGCCTGGTCGGCGCGCAGGACCGTGGGGAGCGTGGTGCCGCGCCGAGGCGTGGCCAGACGCGCCGCGGGATCGTGGGCGATGCGTCCGCCGGCGCTGGCCCAGGCCGTGAGGGCACGGGCGCCGGACGTCCGGCGCGCCAGCGAGGAGCGAGCTGGCCCCCCGTCCCTCCCCTGTCCCTGCGGCGCCCCCGGGTCGGAGAAGCTCGCGAGCCACGCCCGGAGCAGCGTCAACGTGACGCCCTCGAGCCCGGCGCCCGTCGCGGCGCGCACGAAGGCGAGGAGCGAGGCCGCGTCCCCTCGGTAGGCCCGCACGGTGTGCGCTGAGCGGGAACGCTCGAGGCGGAGATGGGTGGCGAAGGCGTCGAGCACCTCCTGGTCCGGGTCCTCCCTCCCCCCGGCCGTCGGTGCGACGCCCAGGGGCCCACCATCACCCACAGATCCACCGTCTCGCACCGGCCCACCGTGCCACGCGGCACCGCGGCCACGCGGCACCGCAGCCACGCGGCACCGCGGGGCGGTCCGGCCCGCGGCTCGAGGACCCCCGCTCACGCGCCGCCCGGCCTGCGCCTCCAGCGCTCCCCGCCGCCGGACCGCTCGGCGAGCCCGCGCAGGGAGAGAGCCCCGAGCGCCGCGACGACCGCGGGCGCTGGGAGGCCCGCCTCGGTCACCAGCCGGTCCAGGTCCAACGCGGCGCGGACGGGGAGCGCGTCGAAGACCCTCAGCTGCTCCGGCGCCAGCCCGTCGTGCACCGCTCTCGGCGCGCTGACCTCAGCGAGGGTGGGCTGCTGGGGGCTCCCGATCGCGTCGAGCAGCTCGAACACCTCTGCGGGGTCCGTCACCAGGACAGCCCGGCCCTCGCGGACGAGGCGGTGACAGCCGGCCGAGGCCATCGACGTGACGGGACCGGGGACCGCTCCGACCGGGCGCGACAGGTCGTTGGCACGCGCGGCGGTGCTCAGCGCGCCGGACCTCCACGCCGCCTCGACGACCACGGTCGCGCTCGACGCCGCAGCGATCAACCGGTTGCGGGCCAGGAAGCGCCACCGGGTCGGGGCGCAACCCGGTGGTGCCTCGGAGACCACGGCCCCGTCGCGGGCCACCGCGGCGAGCAGCTGCTGGTGACCCGCGGGGTAGAAGCGGTCCACTCCTCCGGCGAGCACCGCGACGGTGGTTCCTGCCGCGGCCAGCGTCCCGCGGTGCGCGGCGCCGTCGATGCCGTAGGCCCCACCGGAGACGACGGTCGTCCCCCGCTCGGCGCAGGCGCCGGCGAGATCCGCGGCAACCCGCTCGCCGTAGGGGGTCGCCGCCCGGGCCCCGACGACGGCCAAGGACCCGTGCGCTGCAGCAGCCAACCGGGCGGGACCACGCACCCACAGGCAGGCCGGTGCTCCGGCCCCGAGGTCCTCCAGGCCGGCAGGCCACTCCCCGTCGCCCGGCACGAGGACCCGTCCCCCGACGCGGCCGATCGTCTCCAGGTCGCGGTCGACGTCGAGTGTCGCCAGCCGGGCCTGCCAGCCGCGGACGGCCTCGCGGACGCGGGTCAGCTGGTCGCCGGGCCACCAGCGCACGCCGTCGAGGTCACCGCTGCTCACCAGGTGGAGCGCGGCCTGCCCGCCCAGGTGGTCGAGGACCGCGTGCCCGAGGCGCTCCCCCGGCTCGACGAGCCGTGACCACGCGGCCCGCGCGCGCCGCTCCGGTTCCGAGGCGTCGGGCCCGGGACGCTCCGACCCCGGGAGGCGGCGGCTCACGCTGCGACCTCGTCCTGGCGCCACGCTGCTGCCCGCAGCACGTGGTCGGCTCCTGGTCGGTCGCTCCCGTCGAGGTCGGCCAGGGTCCACGCGAGCCGCAAGGACCGGTCGTAGCCGCGCATGGTGAGCCACCCGTGGCGCAGGGACCTCTCGAGCTCCGCGGTCACCGCGCGCGGCAACCGGTGGCGCCCCCGGAGCAGGGAGGCCGGCACCTCGGCGTTGGTGCGTGCTCCCGTGCCGGCCCAGCGGTGCTCCGCCACGGCGCGGGCCCCGGCGACGCGGGTCGCGACGACCTCGCTGCTCTCCGGCGTCTGGACCGCGGCGGTAGCGCCGACCCGCTCGACGTCGACGCGCAGGTCGATCCTGTCCAGCAGCGGACCGGACAGCTTGCCGAGGTAGCGCCGCCGCATCATCGGGGTGCAGGTGCAGGCGAGCCCCTTCCCGTCCGCGTGGCCGCACGGGCAGGGGTTCGCCGTCATCACCAGCTGGAACCGTGCCGGGTAGCGCACCTGGCCCGCCGCCCGCGACACCACGATGCTGCCGTCCTCCAGGGGTTGGCGCAGCCCCTCGAGGACGCGGGACCCGAACTCGGGCGCCTCGTCGAGCAGCAGGACGCCGCGGTGGGCACGGGAGACCGCGCCGGGGCGCGGCACCGCAGAGCCTCCGCCGAGCACGGCCGAGGCCGTCGCCGTGTGGTGGGGGGCCTCCAGCGGCGGGCGGCGCAGGAGCCCCGTCTCGGGGTCGAAGGTGCCGGCCACCGAGTGCACCGCGGTGGCCTCCAGCGCGTCCTGCGCCGTGAGGTCGGGGAGCAGCCCGGGCATGCGGGAGGCGAGCATCGTCTTGCCCGCCCCCGGTGGCCCCGTGAGCAGCAGGTGGTGACCGCCCGCCGCGGCGGCCTCCACCGCACCGCGGGCCATCGTCTGCCCCACCACCTCGCACAGATCACCGGCGGCCGCAGCGCCCGGCGACCCCGCCGATGCTGCGTCCCGGCCTCGGACGCGTCGGTGCGGCGCTCGTGGTGACGCCCTGAGGCCGGCGGGGTCTCCGCCGTGGGCCAGGACCACCTCTCGCAGGTCGGCGACAGCCACGATCTCCACGCCGGGGACGAGCCTCGCCTCGGCGGCGTTCTCGACCGGGACCAGCACGAGGTCCGCTCCGGCACCGACCGCCGCCACCACCGCGGGCAGCACTCCGGCCACCGGACGCACAGCGCCGTCCAGCGCGAGCTCGCCGACGTGGACCGCCCGCGCCGCCGAGGCCGGCGCCAGGCTGCCGGTGGCCGCGAGGATGGCGACGGCGACCGCCAGGTCGAACGTGGCGCCGGCCTTGGGCAGCGACGCCGGAGAGAGGTTCACGGTGATCCGCCGCGCGGGCAGCGGCGCTCCGGTGTTGCCCAGCGCGGCCCGGACCCGGTCCCGGGCCTCTCCGAGAGCGGTGTCCGGGAGGCCGACCAGCACGAACCCCGGCAGCCCGGCCGCGACGTCGGCCTCCACGTCCACGAGGTGCCCGGTGAGCCCCGCCAGGGCCACCGCGCGGGAGCGTCCGAGGCTCACCAGCCCACGCCCCGGACGTGCTCGATCCTGGTGGCGCTGACGCTCCCGGCGTCACCGCCGGCTCCGCACCACACGGCGACGGCGTCGATGCGCACCTCGTCGGCCCGTTCGCGGTGCTCGGCCAACCAGCGCGCCATGAGGCCGCGCAGCCGGGCCACCTTTGCCGGCGTCAGCGCCTCCAGGGGGTGGCCGGTGCCGCGCGAGCGACGCGTCTTGACCTCGACGGCGACCAGGGCGCCGCCCTCGCGGGCCACGAGGTCGAGCTCGCCGGCGCGACACCGCCAGTTCCGCTCGAGGACCTCGAACCCGCAGCTCTCCAGGTGCTCCGCGGCGAGCTGCTCGCCGCGGTCCCCCAGCGCCTTCCTGTCGTCCACCACCACGGTGACCACCTCCGGCGGACACCCTGGTGGGCTGCTGGAGGGACGCATCCGCTCTCGGCGAACCCCTGTGGACACCGGTCCAGCGGGCGTTGCGACCTGTGGACGAGCGGCTGCTACCGGTCGGGCACCTCGAGGTCGGACGGGGCCAGCTCCTCCACGTTGACGTCCTTGAAGGTGACCACCCTCACCGACTTCACGAAGCGGGCGGACCGGTAGACGTCCCACACCCAGGCGTCGGAGAGCGTCAGCTCGAACCAGATCTCGCCGTCTGACGAGCGTGGCCGCAGGTCGACGCTGTTGGCGAGGTAGAACCGCCGCTCGGTCTCGACCACGTAGGAGAACAGGGAGACGACGTCCCGGTACTCGCGGTAGAGGGCCAGCTCCGCCTCGGTCTCGTAGTCCTCCAGGTCTTCAGCGCTCATCACCTCCCATCATGCACGGCCCGCGCCCCGCGCACCGCGCGACGTCGCGCCCTCGTCCCCCACGACCTCCTCGACCACCGGCGAGCCGGGCAGGGCCCACGTCAGACGGTGCTCCACGCACGGCCCCCTGGCGGCGAGGCCGGCGAGGTGGGCCGGCGCGCCGTAGCCGGCGTTGGAGCCCCACGCGTACTCCGGGTAGCCCTGCCCGCGTGCAGCCATGAGCGCGTCCCGCTCGGTCTTGGCCAGCACGCTCGCGGCGGCGACGGCGGAGCAGGTGGTGTCGGCCCGCACGCGTGTGGTCACGGCGGCGGACGGCAGGAGCGCGACCGCTGGACGCAGGGGGTCGGGAGCCGGGGCGGCTCTCGTCAGGTAGTCGTGACCGCCGTCCAGCAGCACGGCGTCGACGAGGACGCCGGTGGCCGCGAGGGCGCGCTCAGCAGCCAGGCGCAGCGCCCGGGTGATCCCGAGAGCGTCGACCTCCTCGGCCCCGGCGTGGCCGACGCCCCACGCGTGGGCCCACGCCCTGACGAGCGGCACGAGCAGCTCGCGCGCCGCGGGGCGCAGGAGCTTGGAGTCGCGCAGGCCGCTCGGCGCGGTGGAGGTATCGGTCGTGACGAGCACGGCGCCGACGGTGACGGGACCGGCCAGCGCCCCCCGGCCGACCTCGTCCACCCCCGCGACGACGCGGTGACCGCGGCGCAGGAGCGAGCGCTCGACACGCAGGGAGGGCGCGGGCGAGGGGCGCCTCAGGAGCTGCTGCCCACCAGGGCGGCGGAGCGCTGCGCGGACGCTCCGTACCCCGGGGCGCCGTCGGGGACGTCGGCGAACACGTCCTCGTGGTCGGACAGGATCGTCCACCGGTCGAGGGGCCAGACGGTGACGTCGGCCTTGCCGATCGCCTCGGAGATCGGTACCGACCCACCGCCAGGCCCTCCGCGGTTCCAGCGTGAGTCCCGCGAGGCGGAGCGGTGGTCGCCCATGACCCACATCGACCCCGGCGGGACGGTGATGTCGAACGTGCCGCCGTCGGGCGCCTGCGACGGGGCGTCGCCCGGGTAGAGGTAGGCGCTCTCGTCGATGCTCACGCCGTTGACCTCCAGGCGTCCGCCCTCCCCGCAGCACCGGACCCGGTCCCCGGGGAGACCGATGACGCGCTTGATGAGGTGCCCCCCGGCGTCGCGCGGCAGGATGCCCACGAACTGCAGCACGCCCACCACGGCCCCTTGGACGGCGCCGCGCTCGGCGGCCACCTCCGGAGGCAGCCAGCCGCCCGGGTCGGAGAACACCACGACGTCGCCCCGCTCGAGGTCGAACGGCCCTGGCGTCAGCAGGCTCACCACGACACGGTCACCGGGCTCGAGCGTTGGCTCCATCGACTCCGAGGGGATGAAGAAGGCCTGCGCGAGGAACGTCTTCACGAGGAAGGAGAGGACCAGGGCAGAGACGATGACGATCGCGGCCTCGCGCACCGCAGCCCACGGCCCCGAGCTCCCCCGCGGGTGCCTCTGCGGCCGCTCCCGGTCCGACGAGGACTCGTGAGGATCAGCGTGGGGCAACGACGTCCCTCATCTTCCGTTCCGCGGCCGGACGGCACGGCGGGCGCCGCGGTCGTGGCCCGTGATCCCCCGGAGGGGCTCGGCGATCAGGCCGGACGCTGGCCGCGCTTCTCCTTGATCTTGGCAGCCTTGCCGCGCAGGTCGCGCAGGTAGTAGAGCTTCGCACGCCGGACGTCGCCACGGCTGACCAGCTCGATGTGGTCGATGGCCGGGGAGTGGATCGGGAACGTGCGCTCGACACCCACCCCGAAGCTCACCTTGCGGGTGGTGAACGTCTCGCGGACGCCGCCACCGGAGCGACGGATCACGGCGCCCTGGAAGATCTGGACCCGGGCCCGGGTGCCCTCGACCACCTTCACGTGCACCTTGACGGTGTCTCCGGCGGCGAACGCCGGGACGTCGGTCCGCAGGGATGCTGCGTCGATCTCGTCGAACTTCTGCATGGCTGATCCGCTCCGTGGCGCGCCTCGGGACGCACGCACTGCTCATCGAGCGCTCTCGCGCTCATCATCGGGATGTGGCTGGTCGGTGCTGGGTGCTGACACCGCGGGCTCCGTGCTCCCCCCGAGGCAGGGTCGGTCGCAGTTCAGCAGCGCTTCAGTGTGCCACAGCGCGCGAGGAGTCAGTGCTGATCAGCCCCCTGCCGCCCGGCGACGACGTCGGCGAGCCCTACAGGTCCTGCTCGCCCGCGCCCTCCCGGACGCGGTCCGGGGACCACCCGGCCACGCTGAGCGCGGCGAGGTCCGCGTCGTCGAGCGCGCCGGGCGGGAGCGCCGCCAGGAGGTCAGGACGCCGCTGCGCGGTGCGTTCGAGGGCGCGGTCGCGGCGCCAGCGGGCGATACGGGCGTGATCACCGGACATCAGCGTGGCCGGCACCTGGCGCCCTCGCCAGGTCGCCGGGCGCGTGTAGGCCGGGTGCTCGAGCAGGCCGGCGCTGTGGGACTCCTCCACGATCGAGGCGGGGTTCCCGAGGACGCCGGGGAGCAGCCGCACCACCGCCTCGACGATCGCGAGGACGGCCACCTCGCCGCCGCACAGCACGTAGTCGCCGAGGCTGACCGGGGTCACGGCGGAGAAGAGGCCGCTCTCGCCCGCCTCGTCGAGCACGCGCTCGTCGATGCCCTCGTAGCGCCCGCAGGCGAAGACCAACCAGTCCTCGGCGGCGAGCTCGCCGGCCATGGCCTGGGTGAGGGGCAGCCCCGCCGGGGAGGGCACGAGGAGCCGCGGCAACCCCTCTGCACCCGCGTCGCGGCCGCTCGCCACGACGGCGTCGAGGCTCGCGCCCCACGGTTCCGGCCGCATCACCATGCCGGCGCCACCGCCCGCCGGGGTGTCGTCGACCGTGCGATGACGGTCGGTGGTGTGCTCGCGCAGGTCGCTGACGTGGACGTCCACGGCCCCGGACCGGCGCGCCCGCCCGACGATCGAGAGGTCGAGCGGGGCGAGGTAGTCCGGGAAGATGGTGACGACGTCGACGCGCACGGCTCAGCCGCCCGCGCCCTGCTCGCGGAGACCACCGTCGGAGCGCGGCTCCGTGTCGTCGACCTGCGCCGGCACCACGTCCAGGAGGCCGCCCGGCGGGACGACCACGACTCGCCCGCCCGTGACGTCGACGACGGGCACGAGAGCGCGGACGAAGGGCAGCAGCGCTCGCTGCCCGGACGGCTGCTCGACGACGAGGAGGTCGTGCGCCGGCGAGGGATCGAGCCCGACGAGGGTGCCGGCGTGGGTGCCGTCCTCGAGCTCCACCCGTAGGCCCACCAGCTCGGAGAGCGCCCAGTCCTCGACCTCACCGTCGGGGTCGCGCTCCAGCTGTCCCGGCGCGAGGAGCAGCGTTCCGCGCAGCGCCTCGGCGGCCTCCCGGTCGTCGACGCCCGCCAGCCGCAGGACGGTCGTGGCGCCCTGGTGGCGCACACCGACGAGGTGCTTGGTGCCGGCGTGAGGGTCCGTCAACAGCTCAGCGCCCACCACGAGGCGGCGCTCCGGGGCGTCCGTGCGCACCTCCACGGTGACCTCGCCACGAACGCCCTGGGGACGGCCGACGCGAGCGACGACCACCGCTCCGTCGGCGGGGCTCAGCACGACGCCCCCGACCGCACGACCGTGACCGCGACACCGCACCGGGTGGTCGCGCTCACGGTCGTCAGGAGGGTCCGAGGTCTCAGCGCTGCGGCCGATCGACGTCCACGACGTCCACCCGGACGTCGTCGCCGTCAGCGAGCGCGCTCATGACCACGCGCAGCGCTCGCGCGGTGCGCCCGCTCCGGCCGATGACTCGCCCGAGGTCGTCGGGGTGCACGCGGACCTGGAGGGTATCGCCGCGACGACCCGTTACCTGGGAGATGGCGACGTCCTCGGGGTTGTCCACGATCCCGCGGACGAGGTGGTCGAGTGCGTCAGCCAGCACGCCGGTGCTCACCACGAGCAGGGATCAGGAGCTGGTGCCGGCGGGACCGGCCTCGGCCTGCTCGTCGGCCACGGGGGCGTCGGCCTCTGCCGTGGCGGGGACCTCCGGCTGCGCGGGGGTCTCTGCCGTGGCGGGGGCCTCCGGCTGCGCGGGGGCCGCGGGCTCCTCAGCCTTCGCAGGCTCCTCAGCCTTCGCGGGCTCCTCAGCCTTGGCCGGTGCCTCCTTCGTCGCGCCCTCGTCGGCTGCCTTAGCCGGCTGCGGCGCGGTCACGGGGGCCTTGGGCTCCTTGACCTTGAGGGTGCCCTCGCCGCCGGGCTCTCCGCGGAACGTCTGCCAGTCACCGGTGATCTTCAGCAGGGCGGCGACCTGGTCGGTCGGCTGGGCGCCGACGCCGAGCCAGTACTGCGCGCGCTCGCGATCGACCTCGATGAACGAGGGCTCCTCGGTCGGGTGGTACTTCCCGATCTCCTCGATCGCCCGGCTGTCGCGCTTGGCGCGCGCGTCCATGACGACGATGCGGTAGTAGGGGGCGCGCATCTTGCCGAGGCGCTTGAGCCGGATCTTGACAGCCACGTGTGGAGCTCCTGATGAGTCGAGGCGGGCCAGCTCGGCGCGCGGTGGGTCGCGACGGCGTCCTGGTCCTGAGGGCGGCGGCGCACGGGGAGAGGGCCCGCGCCCACCACGGTGAAGACACGTCAGGGTAGCGGACGGAGCCAGCGGGTCGTGCCGGCCGTCCGCGCCGCTCTCCGCACGGCGGTGATCATGAAGCTTCGCCGCTCCAACGGTGGTGATCATGGGGTAATGGCCCTTTCGGGCAGGCACAAAGGGCCATCACTCCATGATCACCGCGACGAGAGGGGGGAGGCGGGGAGCGACGGGGAGGCAGCCAGGAGGAGCGAGGGCCGCACGGTGCGGAGAGCCACCGCGCCCACGGGCGAGGTCACAGCCGCGGGTCGACCGGCTCCGACTCCGCCGCCAGCACCGCGAACACCGCCTCGTGGACGCGCCACAGCGGCTCACCGGCGACCACCCGCTCGACGGCCTCGAGGCCCAGGGCGTGCTCGCGCTGGGCCAGGGACCGCTTGCGGCCCAGCTGGCGTCCGCGCAGCCGCTCCAGCGTCGCGGGCTCCAGGTAGTCGGGGCCGTAGACCATCCGCAGGTACTCGGAGCCCCTCACCTTGAGCCCGGGCTGCACGAGGACGCGGCCGCCGCTGCGCCGCGCCCTCGTGGTCAGCAGGCCGGCCAGCGGCTTGACGACCATGCCCTCTCCCCCGCTGGCCGTCAGCTCCTCCCACCACCGCGTGCCGGCCGTCGTCGACGCCTCGTCGCCGGTGTCCACGAGCACCCGCCGGGTCGGGGTGAACAGCGAGGGGTCAGCCTCGACGAGCCGGTCCGCGAGGCCCAGGTGCCAGAGGTGGTCCCGCCCGGCGTGCGACGCGCCGGCGCTGGCCAGCACGGCGAAGGGCGCGAGGCTCACCCCGTCGAGCCCGTCGCTCGGGGCCACGTAGCGGCGGTAGGCGTCGGTGAAGGCGGCCGCGTCACGCTCGCGGGCCGCGGTGCGCTCGCGCAGCGCCGCGACGTCGAGCCCGCGCGCGGCGGCGGCGTCCAGCACGCCGAGCGCCGCCGGCAACGCGGCCCGGGCGGCGGCCCCGACGCTCGCGTACCGCTCCTTGACCAACCCCTCGGCCTTGGCGCTCCACGGCAGCAGCTCGGCGTCGAGCAGCAGCCAGTCGGTGCCCAGCTCGTCCCACAGCCCGGCGGCCCCGGCCGCCGCGCGCACCCGGCCCAGCAGCGTCGTCGTCGTGGCCGCGTCGAAGAACGAGCGCCCCGTGCGGGTGTGGACCGCGCCCGGCCCCGCGCCGGGAGCGGTCGACGACCCGTCACCGCTGCCCGTCGGCGCGTCCGGGTCGCGACGCACGAGCACCACGGCCCGCGAGCCCATGTGCTTCTCCTGGCACACCACCTGCGCCACACCGTCGAGCCGGTAGGCCTCGAACGCCGACGACGGGTGCTCGAGCACCCCGCCGCGCTGCGCGGTGGGCGCCGGGGCCATCGTCGGGGGCAGCCACAGCAGGTGCGCCGGCGGCAGCGCGAAGCGGCTCATCACCTCCAGGGCGCCGGCGCTCTGCTCCTGCGCGACGGTGACGACGCCGCCGTGGGTGGTCTCCACGGCGCGACGCCCCATGACGTCGGACAGGTGCAGGACGCCGTCGGCGCGCTCGGGCTCGGGCTCGGCGGAGCGCAGCGGGCGTACCGGCTCGCTCCAGACCTGGTGGGCGTCGACCGCGACGACCTCGCGCTCGGGGTAGCGCAGCGCCGAGAGCCGGCCGCCGAAGACGCACCCGGTGTCCAGGCACATGGTGTTGTTGACCCACTCCGTCTCCGGGACGGGCGTGTGGCCGTAGAGCACCGTCGCGGAGCCGCGGTAGTCCTGGGCCCACGGGTAGCGCACGGGCAGGCCGAACTCGTCGGACTCCCCCGTCGTGTCCCCGTAGAGGGCGAACGCGCGCACGCGCCCCGACGAGCGGCCCTGGTACGCC
>JARICT010000018.1 GCA_029257185.1 Quadrisphaera sp. | reverse complement strand
GGCGACCAGCGGTGGTCCGGGCAGGGCGTCAGCGGGATCTGCACGAGGTCGCTCGCCTGCGCCGGGTCGGTGGCGGCGAACAGGTGGGAGAGATCCTCACCGGCGAGGGCCACCCGGCTGGCCAGGTACGGCTCGGCGCCCAGCGGGGCCTTGCTGGCCAGCGCGCTGGAGACGTAGCGGAGCTCGGGGAAGGCGGTCAGCACGCCGGTGAGGCGGTGGGCGTCCTTGAAGTGCGGCGTCCGGAAACCCACCGGCCGCACGCCGAGGCGCCGCTCGAAGACGTCCTGGGCCTCGCCCACCTGCGCGGTCATCTGCTCCGCGGAGAGGTGCCAGAACTCGCGGTCGGGGTCGAGCACGGCGTTGTCCGGGTGGGTCATGCTGTGGTTGACCAGCTCGTGGCCGGCGGCGACGGCGGCCTCGTAGGGGCCGGGGTCGGCCTCGACGAGCGCGCCGACGCTGCACACCGACATCCGCGCGCCGCGACGCTCCAGCATCTCCACCAGGGCGGGGAGGGCGTCGGTGTCGGCCTGGTAGTCGAGGTCGACGGTCAGCGCCAGGCGCCGCACGCCGTCGGGGCGGCGGGCCGGTCCGCCCGGGACCTTCTGCCAGAGGCTCCTGCGGGAGAGCTGGCGACGCACCGCTCCCCGTGAGAGACGGTCCGCGGCGCCCAGGACCGCCCTCAGCGGCGCAGGTCCGCGCCGACGGTAGGCCGTACCGGTGCGCTCGATCGACATCGCTTGACCCACCGTGACGACAGTAGCGGCCGGGTGGCGCCACGTCCCGGCACCGGTCGGTGCTGCTGCTGCCGCGCTCCCCGGTCGCGTCGGTCAGACTTGCTCCCCTCCCCCGACGATCCGAGGTCTGCCCCGCCGTGCCCACCCTTCCCGACACCCGCGACTTCACGGCCCTGACCGCCACCCGGCGCGCTCGGTGGGTGGTGCTGCTCGGCGCGCTGACCGCGCTGGGCGCCTTCAGCGTCGACATGTACCTCCCGGCCTTCCCCGAGCTGCGGACCGATCTCGCCACCACCGCGACGCTGGTCCAGCTCACGCTGACGGGCACCCTCGTCGGGACGGCGGTCGGGCAGCTCGTCGTGGGCCCCCTGTCCGACGCCCTGGGACGCCGGGCCCCCCTGCTCGCGGGGCTGTGCCTGCACCTCCTCGCGTCCGTGGGGTGCGCGCTCGCGCCGACGATCGAGGTGCTGGGCGCCCTGCGCCTGCTGCAGGGCCTCGGCTCCGCGGCGGCAGCCGTCACCGCGCTGGCCGTGGTGCGCGACCTCTTCGACGGCGCCGGGGCCTCCCGCCTGGTGGCCCGCCTCACGCTCGTCCTCGGGGCGTCGCCGATCTTCGCGCCCACCCTCGGCGGCTGGCTGCTGTCGGTGACCAGCTGGCGCGGCATCTTCGGGGTGCTGGCGCTCCTGGCGGTGGTGCTCCTCCTCGTCGTCGCGCTGCGCCTGCCGGAGACCCTGCCCCGCTCGAGGCGCCGGCCGGCGGGGTTGCGAGGCACCGCGAGGACCTACCGCGTCCTGCTGGGCGACCGCGTGACGTGGGGCGTGGTGCTGACCGCCGGCCTCACCAACTCCATGATCTTCAGCTACGTCGCGGGCGCCCCCTTCGTGCTGCAGGAGCTGTACGGGCTCTCCGCGGGGCAGTTCGCCCTGGCGTTCGCCGTCATCGGGGTGTGCTTCGTCGCCGGCACGCAGGTCACCGCCCAGCTCGTGGCGCGCACCTCGCCCCAGCGGCTGCTGGTCGTGGGGCTCACCGGGGCGATGGTGAGCGCCCTGGTCCTCGTCGCCGACGCCGCCAGCCGCCCGGCGACGCTGCTGGAGGTGGTGGGCCTGCTCTGCGTGACGACCGTCTTCATCGGCGTGGCGATCCCCACCACGGCGGCGATCGTCCTGGGCCGCAACGGCTGGGCCGCCGGCTCGGCCGCCGCCCTCGTGGGGTGCGCCCAGTTCGGCCTGGGGGCGGCCGTCTTCCCCCTCGTCGCCCTCGGGGGTCTGCGCGGGGACCTCACCACCGGGGTCGCCGTCGCCGCCGCCGGGGCTGCCGGCCTGGTGGTGATGGCGACCGTCGCCCTGCCCGTGCTGCGCGCCGAGCGCGCCCTCGTCACCGTCTGAGCGCCCCGCCACCGCCAGCCGGCACCACCCGCACCGCACCACCCGCACTTCGCCGGTGAAGTGCGGTGCGGAGCTGCCCGTCGACCACGCTTCGTCGACGAAGTGCGGTGCGGGCGGGTCGCCGGCTGGCGTGCAGGTGGAGCAGCGTGGGCGCGTCGGAGCCGGCCGCCGGCGGGTGGTCGGCGGTTGACTGGACCGGTGGGTCGTCGCAGCGAGCACCGTGCCCCGGCGAGCCCGCGCCCCGGCGCCGCCGTCGACGCCGAGGACCGCCTCGAGCAGGTGGTCCGGCTCGTCCGCGTGCAGGCCGCGCTGGTCCTGCTCGTCGGGCTGGTGGACGCCCTCACCGACGGGGTCATGAACACCGCCCTCACGTCCACCAATGCCCTCGGGGAGCGTGTCGTGCCGAGCGCGGGGCTCGTCGTCGTGACCCTCACCGTGCAGCTCCTGGGCGCAGCCGTGGTGGTGGCCGCCGCGGCCGTGCTGGTCCGGTACCTGCGGCGCGGGCGCCGGTGGGCGCGCGTCGCCGTGCTCGTGCTGGCGGTGGCGCGGGGGATCGGGCTGGTCGCGGCCCTCCTCGCGACGGCGGTCTACCTCGTGAGCGGCCCCAGCCTGCTCGTCCCGGCGCCCCCCGCCTGGTGGTCCACGCTCGGGGCGGCGGTGAGCGCGGGCCTCTTCGCACGCATGCTCGTCGACCTCTACGGCCCCGAGCTCAGCGCCTGGTTCGCGGAGCGCAGGGCCACCGCCGTGCCCTGACCGCCACCCCGACCCACGGCGTCTCGCGCGCGAAACGCGGTGGGGGGAGGCCGGAGCACCGCACTTCGCGCGCGAAACGCGGTGAGGGGACGCCGGAGCACCGCACTTCGCGCGCGAGACGCGGTGGGGTCCGGAGGTCCGCTCAGCGCCGCTCGGGACGGCGGGCAGCAGCCGCGCGGGCCAGCAGCCGGCGCGGGGTCACGCCCACGACGGCCACCAGCGAGCGGTACAGCACGCTCGGCACCACCACGGCGCGCCCGCGGGCGGCGCCGCGCAGGCCCTGGCGCGCCACGAGGGTCGGAGTCATCCACACCGGCCACGGCTGGTGCGCCGTCGCGATCGACGCGCGGGCGTGGAACTCCGTCCGCACGTAGCCGGGGCACACGGCCGTCGCGCTCACACCGGTGCCGGCGAGCTCCACCGCGAGCGACTCCATGAAGGTCGTCGCCCACGCCTTCGCGGAGGAGTAGGTGCCCAGCGGCACGAAGCCCGCCACGGAGGAGACGGTGATGATCGCCCCGCGCCCCCGCTCACGCATCGCCTCGGCCGCCGGCTTCGTCACCACGAGCACTGCGCGCACGAGCACGTCGAGCATCCGGTCCTCCTCGGCCGGGTCGGAGTCGAGGAGCCCGCTCGCGAGGCCGAAGCCCGCGTTGTTGACCAGCACGTCCACCGGGTCCGAGCGGCTCCCGGCGCGCTCCGCGACGCGCTGCGTCGCCTCCGGGTCGGACAGGTCGGCGGGCAGCACCTCGACGCCGACCCCGTAGTCGGCGCGCAGCCGGGCCGCGGCGGCCTCGAGCCGGGGGGCGTCGCGCGCGACCAGCACGAGGTCGTGGCCCGCGACGGCCAGCTGCTCCACGAACGCCGCACCGATGCCTGACGTGGCGCCGGTGACCAGCGCGGTGCGGCGGCCCCCGCCGGGCGGTGCTCCGAGGGGGTCGGTCTGCGCGGCGACGCGGCGGTGGCTGGCGGGAGGAGTCTTCGGCATGAGGGGAACGGTAGAGCGCAGTAGCGTCACCGCCATGCGCCTGGCCACCTGGAACGTCAACTCCGCCCGTGCCCGCGTCGACCGCATCGCGGACTGGCTGCAGCGCTCCGACGTCGACGTCGTCGCGCTGCAGGAGACCAAGTGCAAGGACGCCCAGTTCCCCGCGGAGCGCTTCGAGGCGCTCGGCTACGAGGTGGCGCACACCGGCTTCAGCCAGTGGAACGGCGTCGCGATCCTCTCCCGGGTGGGCCTGAGCGACGTGGAGGTCGGCTTCCCGGGCATGCCCGCGTGGGCCCCGCCGGCGCCGCAACCGCCCGACGACGCACCCGAGGGGGCAGAGCCGCCGGCCGCCCCGGACCCCGTCCACGAGGCCAGGGCCATCGGTGCCACCTGTGGCGGCGTGCGGGTGTGGAGCCTCTACGTGCCGAACGGCCGCGGCGTCGACGACCCGCACCTGGCCTACAAGCTGGAGTGGCTGAGCGCGCTCCGTGCGGCCGGGGAGACCTGGCTGGAGCAGCACCCCGCCAGCCAGGTCGCGCTGACCGGCGACTTCAACGTGGCGCCCCTGGACGAGGACGTGTGGGACATGGCGGTCTTCGACGGCTCCACCCACGTCACCGACGAGGAGCGCGCCGCGTTCACCGCCCTCACCCGGGCCGGCTTCGCCGACGTCGTCCGCCCGCTGGCCCCCGGCCCGGGCGTCTACACGTTCTGGGACTACCAGCAGCTGCGCTTCCCCAAGAAGCAGGGCATGCGCATCGACTTCGTGCTGGCCTCCCCCGCGCTGGAGTCCCGGGTGACCGGCGCCTGGGTCGACCGGGACGAGCGCAAGGGCAAGGGCGCCTCGGACCACGCCCCGGTGGTCGTCGACCTGGGATGAGCCCGAGCGAGCGCTCCCGCCCGCCGGGCGCACCGTCTCCGGCGCGGCGTCCGCCCAGGAGGGCGGAGGAGGTCGTCGCCGACGACGGGACGTCGCTGGTGGCCTACCGGGTCGGCCCCCCGGCCCGCGAGGCCGAGGTGAGCGTCGTCTTCGCCCACGGGTGGACGCTCACGGCCGCCGCGTGGGACGGCGTCGCGGAGCGCCTGGTCGCGAGCCGCCCCGGCACCACGGTGGTCGCCTTCGACGAGCGCGGCCACGGCGCCTCCGAGGCCGGGAGCGCCCCGGCGACGATGGCGCTGCTCGCGGCGGACGTGGCCGCGGTGGTGCGCTCGTGCGCGCCGACCGGCCCGCTGGTGCTCACGGGGCACTCGATGGGCGGCATGGCGCTGCTCGTCGCGCTCGGCCAGGCGCCGTCGCTCCTCGCCGGCCGCCCGTGCGGGCTCCTGCTCTGCTCGACGACCGCGGGCGGACCGTCGTGGCTCGGGGTGCGTTCCAGGGCGGCCCCGCTCATGCAGGCCCTGACGCTCCTGCCCCCGCACCTGCACGTGCGGCGGTTGCCGCCCCCGCTGCTGGCGCGGGTCAGCTACGCCCCGGACACCGCGGTGGACGTCGTCGCGGGGGCCAGCGCCGCGATGGGGGCGATGTCGCTGCGCTCCGTCGGCGCGTGGTTCGGCGCCCTCAACGCGCACGACGCCCACGACCTCCTCCCCGCGCTCGCGGACGTGGGCGCCGCGGTGAGCGTGCTCGTCGGCGACGCCGACCGGCTCACCCCGATCGAGAACTCGGTGGTGCTGGCCGACGCCCTGCCCGGCGCGAGGCTGCGCGTGGTGCCCGGGGCGGGTCACATGCTCATCGTCGAGCGCCCGGGCGTGGTCGCCGAGGAGGTCCTCGCGCTGGTCGGCCGTGCGCTGGACGGCGACGCCGGCGGCCCGGCCGGAGCGCGGGACCGGCCATGATGGCCCCATGAGCGACCCGACAGCCCCCGCCGGCCCGCGGCCACGGACGGTCGAGACCGCGATCACGCTGCTGTGGGTGGTGATCGGCCTCTACCTGGTGGGCGTCGTCATCATGCTCGTCTCGGGCGCCCTCACCGACGCGCTGACGCTGGGCGGCGGCGCACCGACGCTCACCCCCGAGGTGCGGGCGGTCGTCGTCGTGGTCGTCGTGGCCCTCACCGCGTTCTTCTCCCTGCTCTACGCCGGGTTCGGGGTGCTCCTGGCGCTGATGCTGCGCGCCGGCCGCTCCTGGCCCAGGATCGTCCTCGCCGTCGCTGCGGGGCTCTACGTGCTCGGGCTGGCCCTCACCGTGGCGCAAGCGGTCGCCTTCGCCGTCAACGGCCCCTCGATCTTCGTCCCCGTGGGCACGCCGGTCGTCGACCTGCTCCTCAGCGCCCTCGAGACGGCCGGCCTCGTGGCCGTCGTCGTGCTGCTGTTCCGCCGCCCGTCCAGCGCGTGGTTCGCGCAGCGCCGGGCGGCCCGGCAGGACGCCGCAGCGCGGCGCGCTGCCGGCCTGCCCGGCGGCGAGGCATGGTCCCCCCAGGGCGAGCAGCAGCCGGACCTCTACCGATGAGCGCCCGCCGGCCTGAGCTCACGACCACCAGCACCACCGCCCGACGGCCGTGGTGGGCCACGGCCGTCACCTACCAGGTGTACCCGCGCTCCTTCGCGGACTCCACCGGCGACGGCATCGGTGACCTGCGCGGGATCACCAGCCGCCTCGACCACCTCGTCGACCTCGGCGTCGACGCGGTGTGGCTGTCGCCGATCTACGTCTCCCCCATGGCCGACGCGGGCTACGACGTGGCCGACTACCGCGACGTGGACCCGCTGTTCGGCACCCTCGCCGACGCCGACGCGCTGATCGCCGCGGCCCACGAGCGGGGGCTGCGCCTGCTCATGGACCTCGTGCCGAACCACACCTCCAGCGCCCACCGGTGGTTCGTGAGCGCTCTCGCCGGCGCGCCCGGCAGCGAGGAGCGGGCGCGCTACCTCTTCCGTGACGGCCGGGGAGCAGGCGGCTCGGAGCCCCCGAACAACTGGCGCAGCGTCTTCGGCGGCCCGGCGTGGACGAGGGTGACCGAGCCGGACGGGCGCCCCGGTCAGTGGTACCTGCACCTGTTCGCCCCCGAGCAGCCCGACCTCGACTGGTCCGACCCGCAGGTCCGCGCCGAGATGGGGTCGGTGGTGCGCTTCTGGCTCGACCGCGGGGTGGACGGCTTCCGCGTCGACGTCGCCCACGGCCTCGTCAAGGCCGACGGGCTGCCGGACTGGCACGCCGACGCCCCGGCGGCCTCCGCGGCGCCCGACGCCGACGGCGCCCGGCCCCCGATGTGGGACCAGGACGGCGTCCACGAGATCTACCGGGAGTGGCGCAGCGTCGTGGACGGGTACGACGGCGACCGCGTCCTCATCGGCGAGACGTGGGCGGAGCAGGACCGGCTCTCCCGCTACGTCCGGCCGGACGAGCTGCACCAGACGTTCGCCTTCGCCCTCCTCCAGGCGCCGTGGGACGCCGCGGCGCTGCGCCGCGGCATCTCCGACTCGATCGCCACCGCTCATGAGGTCGGGGCCGCTCCGACGTGGGTCCTCAGCAACCACGACGTCGTCCGCCACCCCACCCGCCTCGCGCTGTCGGGAGTCGCCGACCTCCTGTCGGGCGTCCTGCCGACCGACCCCCAGCCGGACCCGGCGCTGGCCGACCGGCGCGGCCGGGCCGCGAGCCTGATGATGATCGCCCTGCCCGGCGCCGCCTACCTCTACCAGGGCGAGGAGCTGGGCCTCCCGGAGCACACGACGATGCCCGCGAGCGCTCGCCAGGACCCGTCGTTCTTCCGCGAGGAGGGCCGGATCGCCGGGCGGGACGGCGCGCGCGTCCCCCTTCCGTGGTCGGCGGACGAGCCGGGAGCCGGCTTCGGACCCGGGGGGGCCACCTGGCTGCCCCCGCCGGACGGCTGGGAGCGTCACGCCGCCGACGTCCAGGCGCGGGACCCCGGCTCCACCCTCCGGCTCTACCGCGCGGCCCTCGCGCTGCGCCGCCGCCTCGACCTCGGCGGTGGGGCCCTGACCTGGGCAGAGGGCTTCGGCGACGACGTCGTGGCGTTCTCCGTGAGCACGCCGGACTCCTCCGTCCTCGTGCTGGCGACCACCGGGGAACCGGTCCGGCTGCCCGACGGCGGCGAGGTCGCCCTGTCCAGCACGGAGATCATGGGCGGCCTCCTCCCCGCGGACTCGTGCGTCTGGATCGTGCGAGAGCCCACGTCGTAGTGCATAATGCCGCTGGGACGCTGGCGTCCACCGCTGGACGCCGACGTACTCAGCACGGCATCACTGCACCGCTGCAGCGCGCCGCTCGGCGCGGTGCACCGCACGTCTCACTCGGATCGTCCGGCACGTTCCTGCCGGTGAGAGGACACCCTCATGGCCACCGTCACGTTCGACAACGCGAGCCGCATCTACCCCGGCTCGGAACGCCCCGCCGTCGACCAGCTGAACCTCGACATCGAGGACGGCGAGTTCCTCGTCCTCGTCGGCCCGTCCGGCTGCGGGAAGTCCACCTCCCTGCGCATGCTCGCCGGGCTGGAGGACGTGAACTCCGGCTCCATCCGGATCGGTGACCGGGACGTCACCGACGTGCAGCCCAAGGACCGCGACATCGCCATGGTGTTCCAGAACTACGCGCTGTACCCGCACATGACCGTGGCCGACAACATGGGCTTCGCCCTGAAGATCGCCGGGATCAAGAAGGAGGAGATCCGCAGCCGGGTCGAGGAAGCCGCGAAGATCCTCGACCTCACCGAGTACCTCGACCGCAAGCCGAAGGCGCTCTCCGGCGGCCAGCGCCAGCGCGTGGCCATGGGCCGCGCCATCGTGCGCCAGCCGCAGGTGTTCCTCATGGACGAGCCGCTGTCCAACCTCGACGCCAAGCTGCGCGTGCAGACGCGCACGCAGATCGCCCAGCTCCAGCGCCGGCTCGGGGTGACCACGGTGTACGTGACCCACGACCAGGTCGAGGCCATGACCATGGGCGACCGCGTGGCGGTCCTCAAGGACGGGCTCCTCCAGCAGGTGGACACGCCGCGGCGCATGTACGACCACCCGGACAACGTCTTCGTCGCCGGCTTCATCGGCTCGCCGGCGATGAACCTCCTGGACCTCCCCATCGTCGACGGCGGCGTGGAGTTCGGCGGCGTGACCTACCCGGTCGAGCGCGACGTCCTCGGTGAGGCGGGCGACACCAAGGTCACGGTGGGCGTGCGGCCGGAGGACTGCGACATCTCCGGGGACGGGCTGCCCGTGGAGGTGGACGTCGTCGAGGAGCTCGGCGCCGACGCGTACATCTACGGCCGCGCCGTGTTCAACGGCGAGGAGCAGCCGATGACGGTGCGGGTCGACGGCCGCCGCCCCCCGGAGAAGGGCTCGACGGTGTACCTCACCCCCAAGCAGGGTCACCACCACCTGTTCTCCACGAGCACCGGCGCGCGCCTCGGCGACTGAGGCCGCCGCACGGTCACCGCGACCCCGATGAGCGACGACCTCCTGTGGCTGGCGCTCATCGGGTTCGCGGGGTTCTCGCTGGCCTCGGCGGCGCAGGCGGCCACCGGCTTCGGCGGCGCTCTGGTCGCCGTGCCGATCTTCGCGCTGATCGTCGACGCGCCCACGGCCGTGGTGGCCGTGACGGCGCTCGGCGTCCTCATGACCACCGGCGCGGGCATCGCCGAGCGCGCCCACGTCGACCGGCGCACCGCGGTGCGCCTCGTGGTGGCCAGCCTCGTCGGGATGCCGCTGGGCCTGCTGCTGCTCACCCGGCTGGGCGAACGGCTCCTCGACGTCCTCGTGGCCGTCACCGTCATCGCCGCGCTGCCCCTGGTGCTGCGCACCCGCGGCCTGCCGCGCAGCCGGGCGCTGGCGCACGGCGCGGGCGGCCTCAGCGGGCTGCTGCTGACGTCCACCGGCATGAACGGGCCCCCGCTCGTCGTGCTGCTGCAGGGCTCGGGCTACGCGCCCCGGACGCTGCGCGCGACGTTGCAGGCCGTCTTCGCCGGCCAGGACCTCGTGGCCCTGCTGGGCTTCGCCCTCGTCGGCGGGCTGAACCGCGAGGTGGGCGCGCTCGCGCTCGGCGGGGCGCTCGCGATACCGCTCGGCTGGCGGATCGGCGACCGGCTGCTGCGCTGGATGACGCCCGGGCAGTTCCGCCGGGTGGTCATCGGCCTGCTGGTGCTCTCAGCGGTCACGCTGCTCGGGCAGGCGGTCTTCTCGCCCTGACCGCAGGGTGGCCGCCCGCCTCACCCCTCGGCTCAGCCTCCCGCTCGGGATGCCGCGATGCGCTTCCAGGTGTCGACGACGGTGTCGGGGTTGAGCGACATGGTCTCGATGCCCTGCTCGACGAGCCAGTCGGCCAGGTCCGGGTGGTCCGAGGGTCCCTGGCCGCAGATGCCCACGTACTTGCCGCGCGCCGTGCAGGCCTCGATCGCGAGCGAGAGCATGTGCTTGACGGCGGGGTCCCGCTCGTCGAAGGACCCCGCGACCAGCGAGGAGTCGCGGTCGAGCCCGAGGGTCAGCTGCGTCATGTCGTTCGAGCCGATGGAGAACCCGTCGACGTGGTCCAGGAAGGCGTCCGCGAGGACCGCGTTCGAGGGCACCTCGCACATCATCACCACCTGCAGGTCGTTCTCGCCGCGACGCAGGCCGTGCTCGGCCATCAGGGCGATGACGCCCTCGAGCTCGGCGACGGTGCGCACGAACGGGATCATGATCTTGACGTTCGTCAGACCCATCTCGTCACGCACGAACCGCAGCGCCTCGCACTCCATCGCGAAGCACTCCGCGAACCCCTCCGAGAGGTACCTGGACGCGCCGCGGTACCCGATCATCGGGTTCTCCTCGTCCGGCTCGTACCGCGTGCCGCCGACGAGGTTCGCGTACTCGTTGGACTTGAAGTCCGAGGTCCGCACGATCACCGGTTCGGGGGCGAAGGCCGCCGCGATGGTCGCGATCCCCTCCGCGAGGCGCTGGACGAAGAACTCCCGCGGCCCCGGGTAGGCGACGATCGCCTCGGAGATCTCCTCGCGCAGCGCCGGTGGCAGCGCGTCCAGCTCCAGCAGGGCCTTGGGGTGGATCCCGATCTGCCGGTTGATGATGAACTCCAGCCGCATGAGCCCCACCCCCCGGTGGGGCAGCGCGGCGAAGGTGAAGGCCTGGTCGGGCGTCCCGACGTTCATCATGATCTTCACGTCGATGTCGGGCATCTCGCCCAGGGCGGTCTCGTCGACGGCGAACTCCACCAGGCCGTCGTGGACCACACCGGTGTCGCCGTCCGAGCAGACGACGGTGACGGGCTGGCCGTCGCTCAGGACCCGGGTGGCGTTCCCGGTGCCCACGACGGCCGGGATGCCGAGCTCGCGGGCGATGATCGCGGCGTGGCAGGTGCGCCCGCCGCGATCGGTGACGATGGCCGAGGCCCGCTTCATGATCGGCTCCCAGTCGGGGTCGGTCATGTCCGCGACGAGGACGTCCCCGGGGGTGAAGTCGCTCATCTGCTCGGCGGACCTGAGCACCGCCACGGGCCCGGCGCCGATCTTCTGCCCCACGGCGCGGCCCTCGGCCAGCGCCTCGCCGGGCGTGCCGGTGAGGCGGTAGCGCTCCTGGACGCCCGGTCCCTGGCGCGACTTCACCGTCTCCGGCCGGGCCTGGACGATGCACAGCGCGCCGGTGCGCCCGTCCTTCGCCCACTCGACGTCCATCGGTCGCCCGTAGTGCTCCTCGATCGCCAGGGCGTGGCGGGCGAGCTCGGTCACCTCGTCGTCGGTGAGGCTGAGGCGGCGCCGCGCGGCGGGCTCGACGTCGACGAACGCGGTCGTGCGGCCCACCTCCGCGTCGTCGGTGTAGATCATCTGGGTGGCCTTCGACCCCACCGCCCGCTTGAGGATGGCCGGGCGCCCGGCCCGCAGCGCGGGCTTGTAGACGTAGAACTCGTCCGGGTTGACCGCTCCCTGCACCACCGCCTCCCCCAGGCCGTACGAGGAGGTGATGAACACCGCGTCGTCGAAGCCCGACTCGGTGTCCATGGTGAACATGACCCCGGAGGCCCCGAGGTCCGAGCGCACCATCTCCTGCACCCCGGCGGAGAGCGCGACCTCCTCGTGGGCGAAGGCGTGGTGCACCCGGTAGGCGATCGCCCGGTCGTTGTAGAGGGAGGCGAACACCTCGCGGATGGCGACCAGGACCGCGTCGATGCCGCGGATGTTGAGGAAGGTCTCCTGCTGGCCGGCGAACGAGGCGTCGGGCAGGTCCTCGGCGGTGGCCGAGGAGCGCACCGCGAAGGACGCCTGCGCGTCGTCGCCGGCCAGCGCCTCGTAGGCCCCGCGGATGGCGGCCTCCAGGTCGGGGGGGAACGGCTGGGCGACCACGGACTTCCTGATCTTGGCCCCGACGCGCGCCAGCTCGGTCACGTCGTCGGTGTCCAGGCCCGCCAGCTGCTCGTTGATGAGGTCGGCCAGCCCCGTGGCGCCGAGGAAGCGGCGGTACGCCGCAGCGGTGGTGGCGAAACCGTCCGGGACCGTGACGCCGGCCGCGGAGAGGTGGGAGATCATCTCCCCGAGGGAGGCGTTCTTTCCCCCGACCCGGTCGACGTCGGCGAGGCCGACGTCCCTGAGGGCCACGACGGCCTCCTGCGCGTCCGGGGCCGTGCCCGCTGGGTCCTCGCTCATGCTGCTCTCCTCCATCGGTCGGCCCCGTCGTCTCTGCGGGTCGTCGCTGATCACGTCTTCCTGGCCAGGTGCTGCAGGATGACCGTCGACATCTCCTCGACCGAGCGGGCCGACGAGTCGACGACCGGCAGCCGGTGGGCGTCGAACAGCGCACGGGCACGGCGCAGCTCCTGGGTGCACGTCTCCAGCGAGGAGTAGGCGGACCCCGGTCGGCGCTGCTGGCGGACCTCGCTGAGCCGGCGCGGTGTGGTGACGATGCCGAAGCAGCGCTCCCGCATCCCCCGGACCGGCCGGGGGAGCTCGTCGGAGCGCAGGTCCTCGTCGACCAGCGGGTAGTTCGCCACGAGGACCCCGTGCTGGAGCGCCAGGTACATCGTCGTGGGGGTCTTCCCGCACCGCGACGGCGCGAGCAGGACCACCTCGGCCTTGTCCAGAGCGCGCAGGCTCTGCCCGTCGTCGTGCTCCAGGGCGAACTCCACGGCCGCCATCCGGGCGTTGTAGCGCTCCGCGTCGCCCATGCCGTGCAGCTGCGCGGCCACCCGGCGACCGGAGCGCCCGAGTATCTCCTCCACCGGTCGCAGGTGGAGGTCGAAGAAGTCGATGATGGGGGCCCGCGAGCGGTGCAGCTCGTCGCGGATCTCGGTGACGGCCGTCGTGGAGAAGACCAGCGGGACCACGCCGCCGGCCATGGCGGCGTCGATCACGTCCACCACGCCGCGGGCCTCCTCCACCGTGGTGATGAAGGGGATCAGCGTGCGCTCGAAGGCGACGTCGGGGAACTGCAGGAGGATGGCGTTGCCCATCGTCTCCGCGCTGATGCCCGTGCTGTCGGACAGGAAGAACACCCGGATCTGCTGACGACCGGGCGGCGGGTCCGGCGGTGGACCCTGGCCAGCGGACGGCTCACCGTGCGGTCGGTCCACCATCGCCTCCTTCGCCGTCGTCGGTGATCAGCCTGGCGGCCACCCTAGGCGATCGGCGCGCTCCCGCCGTCCAGCGGGGAGGAGCGGGCGCGCGGTGGGAGGATCGCGCCATGCCCAGCTCCCTGCGCATCACGGCCGCGACGTCGGACCCCGCGCTGCTCGACCTCCAGGACCTCCCCTGGGACACGAGCCTGGAGGACTGGCCGGGCTCGGTGCTCGCGGCCCTGCCCCGCGGCATCTCCCGGCACGTGGTGCGCTTCGTGCGCCACGCCGGCGCGGTGCTGGCCGTGAAGGAGACCCGCGAGTCCTTCGCGGTCCGCGAGTACGGGATGCTCCGGATGCTCAAGCGCCTCGACGTGCCCTGCGTGGAGCCCTACGCCATCGTCTCCGGGCGGGTGGGCGCCGACGGCGAAGAGCTGGAGCCGGCGCTGGTCACCCGCCACCTGCAGTTCTCGCTGCCCTACCGCGCGCTGTTCAGCCAGGCGCTGCGCCCGGACACCGCCACGCGCCTGGTCGACGCGCTGGCCGTGCTGCTGGTGCGGCTCCACCTCACGGGGTTCTTCTGGGGTGACGTCTCGCTCTCCAACACCCTGTTCCGCCGCGACGCCGGGGAGTTCGCCGCCTACCTCGTCGACGCCGAGACCGGAGAGCTGCACGAGACCCTCTCCCCGGGGCAGCGGGAGTACGACCTGGACCTGGCGTTCACGAACATCGCCGGCGAGCTCATGGACCTGGCCAGCGGCCACCTGCTCGACGACGTCGTGGACCCCATCGACACCGCCCGGCACATCACCGAGCGCTACCGGTCGCTGTGGACCACCCTGACCGAGGCGGAGTCGTTCGACCGCGGCGACCGCTGGCGGGTGCAGGCGCGCATCGATCGGCTCAACGAGCTCGGCTTCGACGTCGGAGAGCTGGCCATCGTCACCGACGTGGGGGGCGCAGAGGTGCAGATCCAGCCGAAGGTCGTCGACGCGGGCCACCACTCGCGGCGGCTGCTGCGGCTGACGGGGCTGGACGTGCAGGAGAACCAGGCCCGGCGGCTGCTCAACGACCTCGACGGGTACCGGGCCGCCGCCGACCGGCAGGGCGACTCGGAGGAGATCGTGGCGCACGACTGGCTCAGCACGGTCTTCGAGCCCGTGGTGCGTGCGGTGCCGCGCGACCTGGGCCGCAAGCTGGAGCAGGCCGAGATCTTCCACGAGGTGCTCGAGCACCGCTGGTACCGCAGCGAGCAGTGGGGCCGGGACATCCCCCTGGGGGAGGCCGTGCAGATGTACGTCGAGCAGGTACTGCCGAAGAGGCGTGACGAGGCGGCGCTGCTGGGCGCTCAGGCGGGGATCGACGACACGGGGCCGTTGATGATCACGAACCCCGACTGAGCGGGTCACAGCCTCGAGGCGGCCCCCGTGGTGGCGCGGGCACGGGCGACCGCGTGCAGCGCGATGCCGGCGGCGACCGAGGCGTTGAGCGACTCCACCGACGAGGCCATCGGGATCGAGACCACGAGGTCGCACGCGGAGCGCACCAGGCGGGAGAGCCCCGCCCCCTCGGAACCGACGACGAGGACCAGCGGTCCGTCGAGCACGCGCATCGCCGCGTCGTCGTCGATCGAGGCGTCGGCCTCGCCGTCGAGCCCCACCACGAAGCAGCCGGACTCCTTGGCCTCGCCCAGGGCCCGGGTGAGGTTGGTGGCCATCGCCACGGGCACGCGGGCCGCAGCGCCGGCGCTGACCTTCCACGCCGACGCGGTCATCGACGCGGAGCGCCGCTCCGGCACCAGCACGCCGTGGGCCCCGAACGCTGCCGCTGAGCGCACCACGGCGCCGAGGTTGCGGGGGTCGGTCACGGAGTCCAGCGCGACGACGAGCGGGGCGTCCCCGAGATCGCGGGCGGCGTCCAGGACGTCGGCCAGCTCGGCGTGCTCGTACGGCGGCACCCTCAGGACGATCCCCTGGTGCACGGCGTCGCCGCCGAGGCGGTCCAGGTCCCCGCGGGTGGTCTCCAGCACGGGGAGGGCGCGCGCGCCGGCCAGGGAGAGGGCCTCGCGGACCCGGTCGTCGCGCCCGCCCTCGAGCCGGTCCGCGAGGTGGAGGGAGGAGGCCGGGATGCCGGCGCGCAGCGCCTCGACCACGGCGTTGCGCCCCGCGACCACCTCGGCGCCGCCCCCCGTGACCCTGCCGCCACCGGCGCCGCGGGCCGGTCCGCGCGAGGGACCGCCGCCGGGGGCACCCGGTCGGGGAGCCCCGCGCGAGCCCGCCCCGGCCTTCTCCGCGCGGGCGGCGCGCTTGGCCGCCGGGTGCTTGGTGCGCTCCTCGGCCTTCGGCGTGGGCCCGCGACCCTCGAGGCCGCGGCGCCCCTTGCCGCCCGTGCCGACCGAGGCGCCCTTCTTGGAGCCGGGCTTGCGGACGGCGCCTCGGCGCTGGCTGTTACCGGGCACGGTGGCTCCTGTGCGGGTCGACGGGCGTGGTCATCGGGTCGGGGCGGGCGGGGGCGCGGACGGCGCGGTCGCCGCGGGCTCCGGCGGCGGGGCGAGCGACCACGTGGCGCCGGCCGGGGTGTCGGCGACGGCGATGCCGGCGGAGCCCAGCACGTCGCGGATCGCGTCGGAGGTGGCGAAGTCCTTCGCGGCGCGGGCCGCCGCGCGGGCGTCCAGGCGCTCGCGCACCAGCGCGTCGAGCGCCCGGCCGGCCGGGGCGTCACCGCCGGTCGCGGACGCCGACGCCCCCGCCCAGCGGGGGTCGCGCGGGTCGGTGCCGAGGACGGCGAGCATCGCCGTCACCGCGAGCAGCGCCCCGGAGACGTCGGTCCCGGCGTCCAGGGCGGTGTTGCCCTCGCGGACGGCGACGAACAGCGCCGCGAGCCCCGCCGGGACGTTGAGGTCGTCGTCCATCGCGGCGACGAAGGCCTCCGGCAGGGCGTCACGGAGCCCGGCGTCGGTGTGCCCGGCACCGGGAGCGGAGGGGGCCGCAGCGCCCGCGCCGTCTGCCCGCTCCAGGAAGCCCTCGACCCGGGACAGCGCCCCCTGCGCGTCGGCGAGGGTCTGCGGTCCGTACTCGATGACCGAGCGGTAGTGGGCGGCGGCCAGGGCGTAGCGCAGCACCAGCGGGCTCGTCGTGCCGAGCGCCGCATCGACGGTGAGGGAGTTGCCGAGCGACTTGCTCATCTTCTCCCCGCCGGTGCGCACGAGACCGTTGTGCAGCCAGAACGCCGCGAAGTCGTCGCCGGCCGCGCGGGACTGCGCCTGCTCGTTCTCGTGGTGGGGGAAGCGCAGGTCCAGCCCGCCGCCGTGGACGTCGAACGCCGGCCCGAGGTAGCGCCGCGCCATGGCGGAGCACTCGAGGTGCCACCCGGGGCGCCCGGCACCGAAGGGCGCCTCCCAGGAGGCGGTGGCGGGCTCGGTGTCCTTGCGGCCCTTCCACAGCGCGAAGTCCCGGGGGTCCCGCTTGCCGCGCGGGTCGGCGTCGGCCGCGGACACCACGTCGTCGAGGCTGATGTGGGCGAGCGAGCCGTACTCCGGCCAGGAGAGGACGTCGAAGAACACGTCACCGGACCCGTCGGTCGCGGTGTAGGCGTGCCCGCGCTCGACCAGCTGCTCCACGAGCTCCACCATGGCGCCGACGTGGCCCGTCGCCCGCGGCTCGTACGTCGGCGGCGCCACGCCCACCGCGTCGTAGGCGGCGGTGAACTCCCGCTCGAAGCGGTACGCCCACGCCCACCAGGGAACCCCAGCGGCCCCGGCCTTCGCGAGCACCTTGTCGTCGATGTCGGTGACGTTGCGCACCAGCGTGACGTCGAGCCCGTGGCCGATCTCCATCCAGCGCCGCAGCACGTCGAAGGCGATGGCCGAGCGGAGGTGCCCCACGTGCGGGGAGCCCTGAGGGGTGGCGCCGCACAGGTAGACGCTGGCGCGCCCGGGGACCAGCGGGGTGAAGTCCCTCGGCGACCCGGTGGCCGAGTCGTGCAGGCGCAGGGTCATCCCACCAGGGTAGAGGCACGTCGACGAGCCGGCGCCGGGCCGCTAGCGTCATGGTCATGGCTACCGAGAACACCACCGTCAAGGGCGTCATCGCCCGCAGCAAGGGTGCGCCCGTCGAGGTCGTCGACGTGATCGTGCCGCCGCCCGGCCCCGGGGAGGCCGTCGTGGACGTCTCCACCTGCGGGGTGTGCCACACCGACGTGGCCTACCGCGACGGCGACATCAACGACGACTACCCCTTCCTCCTCGGCCACGAGGCCACCGGCACCGTCTCGGAGATCGGCGAGGGCGTCACCCACGTGGCCGTCGGCGACCACGTGGTCCTCAACTGGCGGGCGGTCTGCGGCCAGTGCCGCGCCTGCCGCCGCGGGGAGCCCTGGTACTGCTTCGACACCCACAACGCCGCCACCCCCATGACGCTGTCCGACGGCACGGCGCTGACCCCGGCGCTGGGCATCGGCGCGTTCGCGGAGAAGACGCTGGTCCACGCGCTGCAGTGCACCAAGGTCGACCCCGAGCTCGACGACGCCGCCGCGGGTCTGATCGGCTGCGGGGTCATGGCCGGTTTCGGCGCGGCCGTCAACACCGGCGCGGTCACCCGCGGTGACTCCGTCGCGGTGATCGGGTGCGGCGGGGTGGGCGACGCGGCCATCGCCGGGGCGGTGCTGGCCGGCGCCACCACGGTGATCGCCGTCGACACCGTGGCCAGCAAGCTCGAGGTGGCGCGGAGGTTCGGCGCGACCGACCTCGTGGACGCCTCGCAGACCGACCCCGTCGAGGCGATCCGGGCGCTCACCGGGGGGAACGGCGCCGACGTGGTGGTCGACGCGGTCGGCATCCCCGCGACGTACCGCCAGGCGTTCTACGCCCGGGACCTCGCCGGCACCGTGGTGCTCGTGGGCGTCCCCGACCAGGAGGCCACGGTCGAGCTGCCGCTGATCGACGTCTTCGGTCGCGGCGGGGCGCTGAAGTCGAGCTGGTACGGCGACTGCCTGCCCGAGCGTGACTTCCCGATGATCGCGAGCCTGGCGCTGCAGGGCCGGTTCCCGCTGCAGGAGTTCGTCACGGAGCGCGTGGGCCTCGGCGACGTGGAGGAGGCCATCGCCTCCGCCGCGGACGGCAAGGTGCTGCGCTCGGTGGTGGTGATCTGATGGGGGCCATGGAGAACCTGCGGATCGACCACGCCACGGCGGACGGCACCTTCAGCCTCGACGGCGAGACGTTCGACGTGGAGAACAACATCTGGGTGCTCGGCGATGACGAGGAGTGCCTCGTCGTCGACGCCCCGCACGACCTCGACGCGCTGGCAGCGGTGGTCGCCGGCCGCCGCGTCGTGGCGATCGCCTGCACCCACGCGCACGACGACCACGTCGCGCTGGCGCCGGCGGCCGCGGAACGCTTCGACGCGCCGACGATGCTCCACCACGCGGACCTGGAGGTGTGGGGGCTCACGCACCCGGCGAAGGACCCGGACCGGATGCTGCACGACGGCCAGCTCATCGACGTCGCCGGCACCGAGGTCGAGGTCGTCCACACCCCGGGCCACTCCCCCGGCTCGGTGTGCTTCCGCGTTGCCGACCTCGGCGTGGTGCTCACCGGCGACACCCTGTTCGCCGGCGGGCCGGGAGCGACGGGACGCTCGTTCAGCGACTTCCCCACGATCGTGGAGTCCATCCGCGAGCGCCTGCTCACCCTTCCGGCGGACACCCGGGCGCTGCCCGGGCACGGCGCCACCACGACGATCGGCGACGAGGCCCCCCACGTGCAGGAGTGGATCGACCGGGGCCACTGAGCCCCGGCGATGCTGATCGAGCGCCGCAGGACGGCCACCTCGCTCGACCGGGGACGCTCCTCCGCGCTGACGGGCCGATCCACGCGGTGGGCCGTCCCCGGTCGCCCGAGACCTGGCTCGCCACGCCGTGGCGCGTCCCCGGTCGCGGCAGGCAGCGCCCCGCGGTGGGACCTCGGGGCGGGGTTGCTCTTCGCTGGCGCGGGCGTCACAGTGGGGGCCCACCTGCTCTCTTCATGGAGGAACCCCCGTGGCTGACTACACCCTGCCCGACCTGCCCTACGACTACGCCGCCCTCGAGCCCCACATCTCCGGCAAGATCATGGAGCTCCACCACGACAAGCACCACCAGGCCTACGTCACCGGCGCCAACACCGCGCTGTCCAAGCTGGCCGACGCCCGCGACGCCGGCGACATGGCCGCCGTGAACCTGCACGAGAAGAACCTGGCGTTCAACCTCGGCGGCCACGTCAACCACAGCGTCTTCTGGAAGAACCTCTCCCCGGAGGGCGGCGAGCCGACCGGCGACCTCTCCTCAGCGCTGGACGACCAGTTCGGCGGCCTCGAGAAGTTCAAGGCGCAGTTCACCGCCGTGGCGGCGGGCGTGCAGGGCTCCGGGTGGGGGGTGCTGGCCTACGACACGCTCGGGTCGAAGCTCATCACCGTCCAGCTCTACGACCAGCAGGGCAACCTCCCCCTGGGCCTCGTGCCGCTGCTCATGCTCGACGTCTGGGAGCACGCCTACTACCTGGACTACCTCAACGTGCGCGCTGACTACATCACGGCGTTCTGGAACATCGTCAACTGGGAGGACGTCGCCTCCCGCCTGGCGACGGCGCAGAAGGCGGGCTCGCTCATCGGCTGACCTGCCGCGCACGCGAGAGGCCCCGTCACCCCACGGTGGGTGACGGGGCCTCCGCCGTCGTGGAGCAGCGCGGGGGTGTCAGCGGGGGAGGACGAGCGCGGTGGCGATGGCGGCGACCCCCTCGCCGCGCCCGGTGAGGCCGAGGCCGTCAGTGGTCGTCCCCGCCACCCGCACCGGGGCCCCGCACGCCTCGGTGAGCGCTTCCTGCGCCTGCACGCGGCGTCGCCCGACCCTGGGGCGCACACCGACGACCTGCACGGAGACGTTCCCGGGCTCGAGACCCGCGGCGCGCACCAGCCGTGCGGCCTCCGCGAGCAGGACCGCTCCCGACGCTCCCGACCACTGCGGGCGCGAGGTCCCGAAGTGCTCGCCGAGGTCGCCGATCCCCGCGGCGGAGAACAGGGCGTCGCACGCGGCGTGGGCGGCGACGTCACCGTCGGAGTGGCCGGCCAGGCCTGGCCCCTCGCCCGGCCAGTGCAGCCCGGCGACCCACAGGGGACGCGAGGGGTCCTCGTCGAAGGGGTGGACGTCCACCCCCACCCCGACGAGGGGGACGCCCGCGCCGCGCTCGGCGCTCATGCCGGTTCCCCACCGGCACGGGTGCCCGCGCGAGGGGGACCACCGTGCTCGGAGGCGAGCAGGGCCTCGGCCAGCAGCAGGTCCAGCGGGCGGGTCACCTTGAAGGCCTCCGGCGAGCCCGCCACGAGAGCGACGCGGTGTCCGGCGCGCTCGGTGAGGGTGGCGTCGTCCGTCGCCGGGTCGCCCGTCGAGGGCGCTGAGCCGCCGGCACTGGCATGGGCGTGGGCGTGGGCGTGGGCGGCCACGAGGACGTCGCGCCGGAAGCCCTGGGGCGTCTGGACCGCACGGAGGGTGGCCCGGTCGACGAGGCTGCTGGCTCCGGTTCCCGCGTCGACGGAGCGGACGGTGTCGTGGAGCTCGAGGGCGGGGACAACCACGTCGTCGCCGGAGCGCACGGCGTCGACGACGAGAGCGAACGTGCTGGGCGGGGTGAACGCTCGCGCGGCGTCGTGCACGAGGACGACGTCCGTGGCGCCGCCGAGGGAGCGCAGGCCCGCCTCCACGGAGGCTTGCCGGCTCCCACCGCCGGCGACCACGACCGCACCGGGAGAAGCCGACCTCACCTCTGTCACGCGATCGGCAGGGACGACGAGGACGATCTCGGAGACCGCGCCGGACGCGCGGATGTTCGAGACGGCATGGTCGAGGAGGGTGATGCCGCCGACACGCACGAACGCCTTGGGCAGCCCCACCGCCAGGCGCGTTCCCGCACCGGCGGCGACGACGACGCAGGCAGCGCCGACGGAGGGTTCCTGCACGCTCAGCTGGCGAGGACCTCGTCGAGCATGGCCTCCGCGCGGGCCTCGTCGGTCTTCTCCGCCAGCGCCAGCTCGGACGTGAGGATCTGGCGCGCCTTGGAGAGCATGCGCTTCTCCCCGGCGGACAGACCGCGGTCCTGGTCGCGCCGGTAGAGGTCGCGGACGACCTCGGAGACCTTGATGACGTCGCCGGACGCCAGCTTCTCGAGGTTGGCCTTGTATCGCCGCGACCAGTTGGTCGGCTCCTCGGTGTACGGCTGCCGCAGCACCGCGAGCACTCTCTCGACCCCGGCGGCGTCCACCACGTCGCGGACGCCCACGAGGTCGCAGTTCTCCGCGGGAACCTCGATCGTCAGGTCCCCCTGGGCCACCCGGAGCCGGAGATACATCTTCTCCTCACCGCGGACGGTGCGATTCCGGATCTCCTCGATCAAGGCCGCCCCGTGATGCGGGTAGACGACCGTTTCTCCGACCTCGAACGCCATCGGCGAACTCCTCTCGACCGTGAGCAATCTATCACGGGACGCCCTTCGGCCTGGCCCTCCGCGGCCACGCACCGTCCCGGTATGGTGCGCGCGTGGCCGCTCATGGATCCCCCTCGCACGCCGACCGACCGGCGCCCGCGGGCGCGCCCGCGGGGCTCGAGACCGACGATCCCGCGCGGGCGAGGTCCCGGCGCCGCGTGCGTCCGCTGCGCGCCGCGGTCCCCGCGCTCCTGGTGGCCGCGGTGGTGGGCGGGTGCACCTACATCGCCCCGCAGGACACCCAGCGGTCCATGGTCCCGGGGGACGGCCTGAACTTCACGCTCGGTCCCGACATCTCCGTCTCCTCCCTCCTCATCGTCGCGAGGGAGGAGGACGAGCCGGGCGTCCTCGTCGCCCGGGTGGTCAACAGCGGTGGTGAACCGGTCTCCGTGGCCATCACGGGCGCGGGCCTCGACGAGGACCTGGAGGTCCCCCCGGGGCAGACGGTCCAGATCGGCGGCGTGGACGAGAACTCCCAGGTCGTGGTCATCGACGCGGTGCCCGAGCGTCCCGGCAAGTACGTCTCGCTGGCCTTCGCCACCGACGACGGACGCTCGCGCGAGGCCGTCGCACCGGTCATGGACGGCACCTTCGACGAGTACAAGCCCTACCTGGCGGAGATCCCCACCTCCTGAGGAGCCCCGCCGCGGCGGGCCCGGGTCACCCGGCCTCGAGCTTGTAGCCGAGCCCGCGCACGGTCATGAGGCGCGTCGGGTGCGCCGGCTCGTCCTCGATCTTGGACCTCAGACGCTTGACGTGGACGTCGAGCGTCTTGGTGTCGCCCACGTAGTCGCTCCCCCACACGCGGTCGATCAGCTGACCCCTAGTCATCACCCGCCCGGCGTTGCGCATGAGGGTCTCGAGCAGCTCGAACTCCTTCAGGGGGAGCCTCAGCGGACGCGCGCCGACGCTGACCGTGTGCCGGTCCGCGTCCAGTCGGAGGTCCCCGACGGACAGCGCGTCGTCCGTAGCGGAGGCCACCTCGGGGCTGCGGCGCAGGACCGCGCGCACGCGGGCCAGGAGCTCAGCCGTCGAGAAGGGCTTGGTCACGTAGTCGTCGGCGCCCAGCTCGAGCCCGACGACCTTGTCGACCTCGCTGTCCTTGGCGGTCAGCATGATGATGGGGACGGAGCTGCTGGCCCGCAGCGTGCGGCAGACGTCCATGCCCGACAGCCCCGGAAGCATCAGGTCGAGCAGCACGAGGTCCGCACCGGAGCGCGCGAACGACGCCAGCGCGGCACGGCCGTCGGCCGCGACCTCCACCTCGTAGCCCTCACGCCCCAGCAGGTAGGACAGCGGGTCCGAGATCGACTCCTCGTCCTCGACGACGAGGACGCGCGTCACGGGAGCGCTCGCTCTGCGGCCTCGGTGACGGCCGCCCGGCGAGCGCCCGGCCCCGCCGTGCTGGCGGGGTCGCCCGCGGGGTCGACGGTGGAGCGGTCCGGGAGGCGCACGCTGAAGGTCGACCCCTGGCCCACCTGGCTCCAGAGCGACACCTCGCCCCCGTGCCCCGCCACCACGTGCTTGACGATGGCGAGCCCCAGCCCGGTACCGCCGGTGGCCCGCGATCGCGCGGGGTCGACGCGGTAGAACCGCTCGAAGACCCGCTGCTGCTCGCCGTCGGGGATACCGATGCCCTGGTCGGTCACCGTGATCTCCACGCTCCCCCCGCGACGGTTCGTGCCGACCGCGACGCGCATCCCGGCCTCGGAGTGGCGCACCGCGTTGTCGACGAGGTTGGTGACCGCCGTGACCAGCTGCTCCGCGTCCCCCACCACCTCGGCCGCGGCCACCTGGGCGGTGCCCACCGACAGGTCGAGGACGACGCCACGGTCCTGAGCGGCCAGGCGGCACCGGTCGACGGCCTCCTCGAGCACCGCGGGCAGGTCGACCGGCCGCGGGTCCACGACAGGGTCGTCCACCTGGACCTTGGAGAGCTCGACGATGTCGCGGACGAGCTCGGTCAGCCGCCTGGCCTCCACGGCCGTGCGGGAGGCGAAGCGACGCACGGCCACGGGGTCGTCCGCGGCGCGCTCGATCGCCTCGGCCAGCAGGCCCAGCGCGCCCACGGGCGTCTTGAGCTCGTGGCTGACGTTGACGATGAAGTCGCGGCGCACCTCCTCCACCCTGACCGCCTCGGTGTGGTCGGTGGCGAGCAGCAGCACGTGCAGCGTCCCCAGGGGAGCGACCCGCGCCGAGAGCACCGACGGCCGCGCGCCGGGCACCCGCCCCCTCCGGAGCAGGAGCCTCTCCTCGTGCGTCGCCCCGTCCCGGCGAGCAGCCCTCACCAGGGCGAGGGTCTCCGGGTGCGCCAGCGACGTGCCGCGGACCAGGCCGGTGGCGTGGGCGGCCGGTGAGGCGCGCACCACCTCGTCGGCGACGTCGAGCACCACGGCGGGGCCTCCGACCAGGGCGAGCACCTCGGCGACGACGTCGGGCACGTCGGGCGCACCGTGGTCGGCGAGCCCGTCCGCGCCGCTCGGCCCCGCGCGCCGGGGACCGACGGCGAGGATGCTGCGCGCGGCGAGCGCCACGAGGGCTCCGAGGGCGGCCGCGAGCAGCACCGCGACGAGCACTGCCGGGTCCACGACGAGCAATCTAGGCCCGCCGGTGCGGCCGCCGCCGCGGAGCCGACCACGAGCACGGCCGGTGGCCGGTCGTTGACCCGCCGTTCACCCCCGAACCCGGGCCGCGTTCACCTGCGTGGCTCATGATGGGGGCACAGGTCTGCGCCTGCTCCTGGCCGCAGACGGCGTCGACCCCAAGGAGGCACGACCGTGCGCGACGTCTTCCACCACGAGCTGGACCAGCTCGCCCACCGCCTCCAGTCGATGACCGGGCTCGTCGGCACCGCCATGGGCAGCGCCACCCACGCGCTCCTGAACGCCGACCTCCGGCTGGCCGAGTCGGTGATCGCCGGTGACGCCCAGGTGGACGACGCCCAGCGCGACCTCGACGAGCGAGCGGTGCAGATCCTCGCCCGCCAGTCCCCCGTCGCCACCGACCTGCGCGTGGTGGTGGCCGCGCTGCGGATGAGCAGCTCCCTGGAGCGCATGGGCGACCTCGCCCGGCACATCGCCGCGCTCGCGCGGCTGCGCTACCCCCACCACGCGGTGCCGGACGGGCTCGCCCCCGTCTTCGAGCAGATGGGCGAGATCGCCGAGCGGGTGGCGCTGAAGGCCGGGCAGGTGATCGCCACGCGAGACCTCGACCTCGCCGCCCAGCTGGAGCACGACGACGACGAGCTCGACGCGCTGCACCGTCAGGTGTTCCTCACCGTCTGCTCCCCGGAGTGGACGCAGCCGGGGGAGACCACCGCCGACGTGACGCTGGCCAGCCGCTACTTCGAGCGGTTCGGCGACCACGCCATCTCGCTGGCGCGCCGCGTGAACTTCCTCGTCACCGGGGACTACGGACCGGGCGAGGCCACCGCGGGCCCGGAGCTGGCGCCCTCGGGCCTTCCCGGCTGAGGGGCGTCCCCGGCCGGCAGCGGGCCGGGGCGGGCCTGCCGGCCGGTCAGCGGCCCTGGTTGGCGACGGCGGCCGCCGCAGCCGCGGCGGCAGCGGGGTCGAGGTAGGTCCCGCCCGGCGTGAGCGGTGAGAGGTCCGCGTCGAGGTCGTAGCGCAGCGGGATGCCGGTGGGGATGTTCAGGCCGACGATGTCCTCGTCCGAGATGCCGTCGAGGTGCTTGACCAGGGCCCGCAGCGAGTTGCCGTGGGCGGCGAGCAGCACGCACCGACCCAGGCGGAGGTCGGGGACGATCGCGTCGTACCAGTAGGGCAGCATCCGGTCCACGACGTCCGCGAGGCACTCGGTGCGCGGCGCGGCGGCGCCCAGGTCGGCGTAGCGCACGTCGTGGGACTGGCTGAACTCGTCGTCGGGGTCGATCGCCGGCGGCGGGGTGGCGTAGGAGCGGCGCCACGTCATGAACTGCTCCTCGCCGTACTCCTCGAACGTGGCCTTCTTGTCCTTGCCCTGCAGCGCCCCGTAGTGGCGCTCGTTGAGGCGCCAGGACCGGCGGGTCTCGATCCAGTGGCGGTCCGCGACGCCGAGGGCCATGTTGGCCGTGGAGATCGCCCGGCGCAGCAGCGAGGTGTGAACGACCTCGGGCAGCAGGCCCTCGTCCACGAGCATCTGGCCGCCGCGCAGCGCCTCGGCCCGCCCGTCCTCGCTGAGCGGCACGTCCGCCCAGCCGGTGAAGAGGTTCTCCGCGTTCCACGTGCTCTGGCCGTGGCGCAGGAGCACCAGCGTGCCCACGGGCCGGTCGGAGGCGGGGTGGGGCGCGGTGGTGCCCGGGCTCGTGTGGCTCGGCGCGTTCTGGCTCATCGCGGCACCCTAGCGACGATGGTCGGCCGCGGCGCAGGCGTAGGCCTTCTCCACGGCGTCGGCGGTCGCGGCCCAGCCGAACCTCTCGGCGTGCGCGCGCCCCCCGGCCCCGAGCGCCGCCCGTCGCCCGGGGTCGGCGACGAGGGAGCGCAGGACCGCGGCCCACCGCTGCGGGTCGTGCCCGTCGACGAGCACCCCGGAGACCCCGTCGTCCACCGCGGTGACCAGCCCGCCCACCCTCGACGCGGCGACGGCGGCGCCGCACGCCTGGGCCTCCAGGGCCACCAGGCCGAAGGACTCGCTGTGCGAGGGCACCGCGACCACGTCGGCGGCGCGGAACCATCGCGCCAGCTCCGCCCGCGGCGCCGGCGGGGCGAAGAGCACCACGTCGCGCGCCCCCGGCACGTCCACGAGGCCGAGCGAGGCCGCCAGCTCGTCGAGCCCGCGCGGGCGCTCCAGCCCGGAGCCGGAGGCACCGCCGACCACGGCCACGGTCAGCCGTGCCCGCAGGGCGGGTTCGGCGCGCAGCAGGTGGGCCGCCGCGCGCACGAGGACGTCAGCGCCCTTCAGCGGCTGCACCCTCCCGGCGAAGAGGAGCACCACGGCGTCTGCGGGGAGGTCGAGGTCACGGCGGGCCTCGGCCTGGGGGCCGGGGTGGAAGGTCTCCAGGTCCACCCCCGGCGGGGCGACGTGCACCACGGAGGGGTCGGCGCCGTAGTGCTCCACGAGGTCCTCCGCCTCGGTGGCGGTGTTGGCGACCAGCGCGTCGGCGGCGTCCACCACCTGCTGCTCCCCGATGATGCGCCCGTGCGGCTCGGGAGCGTCGCCGGCGGCGAGGTGGGCGTTCTTGACCCTCGCCAGGGTGTGGGCGCTGTGCACCAGCGGCACCCCCCAGCGCTCCGCCGCCAGCCACCCCACCTGCCCGGAGAGCCAGTAGTGCGAGTGCACGACGTCGTACCAGCCCTGGGGCTGGCGGGCCTCCACCCGCATGACCCCGGCGGCGAACGCGCACATCTGGCCGGGGAGCTCTTCCTTGAGCAGGCCCTCGTACGGTCCGGCGGGGACGTGGCGCACCAGCACGCCGTCGCCGAGCCGGGAGACCTCGGGGTGCGCGGAGGAGGTGGCGCGGGTGAAGATCTCCACCTGGGTGCCGCGCGCCGCGAGCTCGCGGGCCAGCGCGACGACGTACACGTTCAGCCCGCCGGCGTCCCCGGACCCCGGCTGCGCGAGGGGCGAGGTGTGCATGCTGACCATCGCGACGCGGCCCACGGCACGACGGTAGCCCGCGTCCCCCGTGGCAGCATCGCCGCGTGGTTCTCTCGCGGGTGACCCGCGGCACGACGGGCGCCAACCGGCTGCGCCGGGTCGACCGGTGGCTGCTCGCCCGCCACGGAGCGGCGCTGCGCCGAGCGGCCGGCCCGCTGGTGGTGGACCTCGGCTTCGGCGCCAGCCCCACCACCACGCTGGAGCTCGCCGCGAGGGTGTCCGCGGTCGTCCCCGACGTCGAGGTGGTGGGGGTGGAGGTGGATGCCTCGAGGGTCGCGGACGCCCGGCGGCTGGCGGCGGACCGGGCTGGTCGCGGGGCCGGGGTCGTGGCCGGTGACGGGGCGGGCGTGCGGTTCGTGACCGGCGGTTTCGACCTCGCCGGTGCGAGGGGTACGAGCGGGGCGCGTCCGTCGGTGGTCCGCGCCGCGAACGTGCTGCGCCAGTACGGCGAGGGGGAGGTGCTCGGCGCGTGGGCCACGATGGCCGCGGCGTGCGCCCCGGGGGCCGTCCTCGTCGACGCGACGTGCGACGAGGTGGGGCGCCGTGCGGCCTGGGTGGAGGTCCGTGTGGGTGACGACCTGGGTGCGACCCCGGTGTCGCTCACCCTCTCGCTGCGCCTCGCAGGGCTCCAGCGTCCCAGCGAGGTGGCGCCGCGGCTGCCCAAGGCGCTCATCCACCGCAACGTGCCCGGCGAGGGCGTGCACGCGCTCCTGGTATCCCTGGACGCCGCGTGGGAGCGCGCCGCCGCGACGGGGTCCTTCGGGGTGCGTCAGCGGTGGGTCGCCACCTGCCGGGCCGTCGCCGCCGCGGGGTGGCCGCTCGTCGGCGGTCAGGGGCGGTGGCGCCTCGGAGAGGTCAGCGTGGCGTGGGACGCCGTCGCGCCGTCCTCACCGGGGTCGAGGACGAGCGCTCACCAGGACCCGTAGCCGCTCTGCGGGCGCCCGCGGCCCGAGGCGGAGCGCAGCGCCGGCAGCACGGCGACGAGGAAGTAGATGGCCACACCGGCACCGATGATGCCGCCGAAGCCGAGGGGAGCCCTCATCGAGATGAACGCCAGCGCGGTGCCGACCGCCGTGAGGATCACCCACAGCGTCTTGCTCTGCTTGCTCGCCGCCACGTAGGCGGCGGAGTCGGCCTTGACCGCGTTGACCAGGGCCCACACGGCCGTGGCGAACACCGCGACGCCGAGGATGAGCATCACGAGGCTCTGGGCGGTCAGGAAGATGTTCACGCCCTCATGGTACGGGCGCCGGGCGGCTCGTGACGCAGCGCGAACGGCGCGCTGGGCCGGACGGTCGTCAGCCGAGCAGCCCCGCCACCGCGGCCAGCGCTCCGACCGGCTCGCCGTGGCCCAGCACCGGCTGCTCGCCCACGCCCGGTGCCATGGCCGCGAGCAGGGCGGGCGAGGCGCCCAGGTGGGCGAGCACCGCAGCCGCCAGGGGCCGGTGCGCGCGGGCGCCCCCGTCGGCGATCTTCCACGCCGCGCCGCGCCCGTCCGGCAGGCCGATCGCGAAGACCCCTTCGGCGCCGTCCTTGGCCACCGCGTCGAGCGTCCCCGCGGTCCCGGCCATGACAGCCGTGGACTCCCGTCCCTGCCCGCCGACGAGGTGCGGGTGGGCGCGCATCGCCGCCGCGACGCGCGCGCCGGCCGGGTCGGGCGCTCCGTCCCCGCCCCGGCCTGCCGCCAGGGCGCCGTAGGCCCGCGCCAGGTCGGCCAGGCACGTGCGCGGCAGCGCGGTCCCGCAGCCGTCGACGGAGACCACCGGCTCCCCCGCCGCGCCGCGGACGACGGCGGCCCGGGCGTCGATGCCGGCGAGCGCGGCCCGCTGCGCCGGGTGGTCGGCGTCCAGGTAGGTGCCCGGCTCCCAGCCCAGGGCCACGCAGGCGCTGAGCAGGGCGGCGTGCTTGCCGGAGCAGTTCTGCGCCAGCGAGCTCGGCCCCTCGCCCCGGGCGATGCGGACGGCGGCGCTGGGCACGTGCACCGGCTGGTCCGGGGTGTTGCGCAGCGCGCGCTCGTCGAGCCCGGCGGCCGCGAGCACGGCCAGCACGCCGCCCAGGTGCTCGTCCTGCCCGCTGTGGCTCGCCGCCGCCAGGGCGAGCGCGCGCCGGCGCGCCTCGTCGTCGCCGCCGGGCTCCTGGGGCCACAGCCCGGCGTCGAGCAGGCCGGCCAGCTGGAGCGGCTTGAGCGCCGAGCGGGCGTAGACCACCGCTGCGGGGTCGCCGGCGCTCGCCGTCACCGACCCGTCGGGCGCCGTGACCACCAGGTGGCCGCGGTGCTCCGACTCGACGACGCCGCCGCGGTCGGAGGTCACGAGCGGAGCGGCAGCCGTGGGGGGCCGGGAGGTGTCGGGGAGCACGGCGCCAGCGTAGGGAGGTGGCGCACGCGGGCGGGACGCCGTCGGGCGTGCCAGCCTGGCGCCATGACGGAGACGCCCTGAGCCCGGCCCGTGGCACGCCGGGCGCCCAGGGCTGCGGCGTGCTCGTGGTGGTGCCCACCTACGACGAGGCGCCCAACCTGCTCCCGCTGCTGGCCCGGATCGCCTGCGCGGTCCCCGGTGCCCACGTCCTGGTCGTCGACGACGCCAGCCCGGACGGCACCGGCGCGCTGGCCGACGAGGCGGCAGCGGCGGACCGACGCGTCCACGTGCTCCACCGCGCCGGCAAGGAAGGGCTGGGGGCGGCGTACCGCGCCGGCTTCGCCTGGGCCCTGGCCCGGGACTACGCCGTGGTGGTGGAGATGGACGCCGACGGCTCGCACGCGCCCGAGCAGCTCCCCTCGCTGCTGGCACGCCTGGACGGGGCGGGCAGCGCGGCGGACGGGCGGAGCCGGGCGGACTCCCCCGGGCTCGTGCTGGGCAGCCGCTGGGTCCCCGGCGGGTCGGTCGTGGACTGGCCGCGGTGGCGCGAGGCCCTGAGCCGCGGCGCGAACGTCTACGCCCGCGCGCTGCTCCGCCTCCCCGTCCACGACGCGACCGGGGGGTTCCGGGCCTACCGGCGGGCCACGCTGGCCGCGATCGACCTCGACGACGTCACCAGCGCCGGGTACTGCTTCCAGGTGGACCTCGTCCGGCGGGTGCACGCTGGCGGGACGCAGATCGCCGAGGTGCCGATCAGGTTCGTCGAGCGCACGGCCGGCCGCTCGAAGATGGACCGGCGCGTGGTGGTCGAGGCCCTGTGGCGCATCGGCGCCTGGGGAGCGGCAGACATGGCCGACGCAGCCCGCGCGGGCGTGCGGCGGCTCAGGCGCGGGCGGCGGTCAACCGGCGGCTGAGCTCGTCGGTGAGCACCTGCTCCACGCGCTGGACCGCGCCGCGCGTGTCGGAGACGGTGCGCTCCACCTCGCGCAGGCGGGCGATGGCCGCGGAGAGCGCGGGGTCGTCGAGGCGGCCGGGGCTGGAGAGGCTGAGGTCGGCGACGGCGCGCTCCGCCAGACGGCGGTGCTCCCCCACGCGGGAGGGCTCGGCGGTGACGTGGCGGCCGAGCCCGCGGGTGGTGCGCTGGTCGTCCGCGAGCACGCGGGAGAGGACCGACACCAGCTCGGCGTCGGTCCGGGCCGGGCCGGGGCTCGGCGGCGGACGTTCACCGGTGCGGTGGCCGCGCTCGTCGACGAGCAGGTCGAGGCGGCCGTGCAGCAGGCGGCGCAGGTAGGACAGGTCCACCTCCTCCTGCTGGGCGTCCTCGCGGCGCTCGTGCAGGGTGGCGTCGTCGAGGTCGGCGACGTCGGCGACGAACGCCGGGTCGAGCACCCGGTCGATGCGTCGGCGGCCGCCGGGCAGGTACTCCACGCTCATGGCCACCACCGTAGCGGCGCACCTCGCTCACGGAGGGGTTCCACGGCGTCGCGTCCCGCTGCGTCCTGCTGGGCCCGGCGCCGGGCCTGCTGGGGCCTCCCGGGGCTCAGACGCGCTTGAGCCGTGCGGAGATCCGCGCCCTCAGCGCCTCGGAGCCGGCCGCGGCGTCGAGGACCCACAGCAGGTCGCCCTCGACCTGGCCGTAGGTGCGGACCCCGGCGCGGTACTCCTCGCCGCCGGGGCTGCGCACCACCGCGTCGGTGGTCAGGTCGATGCGCGTCGCCGTGCCGCGCCCCACGAAGAGCTCCACGGTGCCGGTGGGGTGCGCGAGGACGAGCTCCACGTCGATGCCGGGCTCCGTCGGGGAGGACTGGGTGTCCGAGGCCCGCCAGTACCCCACCTCGGTGTCGAGCGGGTCGGTGCGCCGCCCCTCGTCGTCCAGGAGCCAGACCTGCGACCGGTGGTGCATGAACCCGCGCTGGTCCACGCTGATGTCGACCTCCTGGCCGACCTGTCGCTCGCCGGCCTCCTCGGCGTCGATCACCCCGACCCCCTCCCACCGGCCGGCGAGCCAGGCGATCGGCACGAGCTGGCGCGGGAGGCCCTCGGGGACCTCCAGGGAGATCAGCGCTGCCCCTGGAAGAGGCGCCACAGGACGAATCCGGTGAACCACAGGATGACCACGGAGCTGATCACGAGCAGGCTGGTGAAGAACACCTCGAGCGCGAAGAGTGACACCGGTGCAGCGTACCGGCTCGCCGTGGGGACGAGGGCGCGAGCGCTAGTCACCCATCGTGGCTCAAGCCGTACATTCCGTCACCTTGTGGTGCATGATGGTCACTCCTGATCGTCAGCGCACCCGAGGGGTGGCCCCGTGGCCCGTCATGCAGCACGTCCACGCCGACGCCCGGCGCTGCCCCTGGTGGCCGCCCCGGCCGCCATCACCGCGCTCGCGTGGGCGGTCCCGCCCGCCGACGCCGTGGCCGCCGCGCCGCTCCTGAGCGCCGGTGCCGGCATCACCGTGGTGGCCGCCGGTGGGTGGGTCGCCGCGCGGCGCGCTCGCGGCGGGCCCCAGGTGAGGACGCTCACGGCGGCCTCGGCGGCGGCCGGGGTGCTGCTGAGCGCCGGTGGCGGGTACGTCCTGGCGCTCGACGGGCAGCAGGACGCCGCTGCCGTCACGGCTCGGGCGTCGGCGGTGGCGGTGGACCGCGCGGGAGCGCTCGGATCGCTGCTCGCCGACCCCGGCGGTGCGGCCGCGGAGCCCGACCGTCCCGACGACCCCGACCGCCCAGACCTCGTCCCCACGCCGCTCGGGCTGGGCACCGGCGTGCTCGCCGCCTCGGCCCGGGCGGCCCAGCAGGCGCAGGCCGTGCAGCCACCCGCAGCGGCTCGCGAGCTCGTCCGCACGCAGCCAGCGGCGGGCACGGTCGAGTCACGCACGCTCGAGGCCGCGGCGCTGGGGCCGGCCCGCGCGGCGCTGCTCTCCCAGCCGTCCGCCACCCGCGCTCCACGCCCGCTGCCCGCGCCCACCCCGGCATCGACCTCTTCCTCACGCGCCCCCGCGCTCCGGCCTTCGTCGGCTCCGCCCCGCCGCACGCACGCTCCCTCGCCGTCCCCGGTCGGCGCTCCCTCGACGGCCCTCCCGGCTCCTGCTCCCTCGGCCACCACCAGCGCCCCAGGCCCCGCTGCGACACCGACACCGACACCCACACCGGAGCCCACGGCCTCGCTGCGCCCGACACCCCCGCCGACGTCCGTCCCGACGCCGACGTCCGCGCCGACCTCGCCGCCCGCACCCGTCCTCCCGCCGCCGAGCGAGCCGCCCGTGCAGAGCGCGCCGCCGCCCAGCACCGCCCCGTCGCCGCCGATCACCGAGAGCCACGACCCCACCGTGCTGTCCGCCCCGGTCCGCGCGCCGAAGCACCTGGCCGCTCCGCAGGACGCCCGCGTCGCGGCCGACCGGCCTCCGACGGGCGAGCCGGCTCCGACGGGCGAGCGGACCGCGGCGCTGGCGGCCGAGCGCGCCGGTCCCGTGGCGGTCAGCGGCGGCTGACGCCCACGCCGCTGACGCGGCCCAGCGTCGCCCCGGCGTCGGGGCTGACCACGACCTCCTGCGAGGCGGCCACCTCGCCGGCGCGCAGCAGCGCGTCCACCGGCGTCGAGCGGCGGACGAGGGCCAGAGCGACGGGACCGTCCTCGTGGTGGCGCGCCGACGAGGTGATCGCCCCGACCGTGCGCCCGCTCTCGGCGTCGGTCACGGGCGTGCCGCGGTCGGGGAGGTCGACGTTGGTGCCGTCCAGGTGCAGCTGCACCAGACGCCGGGGTGGGCGTCCGAGGTTGTGCACCTTCGCGACGGTCTCCTGGCCGCGGTAGCACCCCTTGTCCAGGTGCACGGCGGTGCGCAGCCAGTCCAGCTCGTGGGGCACGGCCCGGTCGTCGACCTCGGCGGACCACCGCGGACGCCAGGCCACGACGCGCAGCGCCTCGCAGGCCCACGTGCCGGCCAGCGGACGCTCCGCCACGTGCTCGGCCAGCCGCTCTCGCGGGACCAGCACCTCGCGCCAGCGGCGCCGCGCCCCGGGGTGCTCGTCGGGGCCCACGACGGAGTAGCCGACCGATCCCGGCGCCACGCGCGGCCACGGGTCCACCCAGGCCAGCGGCTCACCCTCCGCGGACTCGGCGTCGATGGCCTCGCCGACCACCGCGAAGCGCGGCGAGGCGTCGGCGACCTCCACCCGGAGCATGAAGCGCATCGAGTCCAGCCAGGCCGTCAGCGGCTCCACCTGGGCGTCCTCGACGACGAGGTGGGTGGTCTCGCCGTCGTCGACGACGCCCGCGGAGTGCTCGACGCGACCCTGCGGGCTCAGCAGCAGCGTCTCGGTGGACGAGCGCGGCGCGAGCGACGTCAGCTGCTGGCTGGTCAGCGAGCTCAACCAGCTCAACCGGTCGGGGCCGGTGACCGTGAGCACGCCGCGGTGGCTGAGGTCCACCACGGCCAGGCCCTGCTCGAGCAGGCGCTGCTCACGGACCGGGTCCCCGTAGTGCCACGCGACCCCCGCGTCGGCTCCCTCGGCGGGCACGGCCCCGGCGCGGGTGAGCAGCGGGCTGGCGTAGCGAGCGGCGGTGTCCATGGTGGGGTCAGCGTCGCGCGGTCGCTGCGGCTTCCCCGGGGGTCCGCGCCACCGGGGGACACCGGGCGCGCACGTGACGAGGGGCGCTGAGCGCGGCGCCGCGGACGACGCGGCCAGCGGTCAGGCCGCGGAGCGCTGGGACGCGCGCGCCCGCCGCCCCTCGCCCGCGTGAGCCGGGGACGCGGAGTCCCCGGCCGGCACCGGGCGGGCCCGGCGGGGTGGGGCCAGCTGAGCGGGAGGGCCCTGGGTCGGAGCGCTCCGGGCGGGAGCGACGCCGAGCACGGGCTCCGCGGCGGTCGACGCCGTGGCGGCGGCCTCGGCCCCTCTCCGGCGCAGGGAACGGCGCGTCGGGAGGGGCTCGCCGCCGGGAGGGGCCGCGGCCTCGTCGGTCGCCGCCTCCCACCGCGCCCCGGCCCCGGCGGACCGGGACGGGGGCGCGGCGGGGTGCGGCGGCAGCACGGTGTCGACGATGGCGCGACGGCCGGCCACCGCCCGCCGGGACCGGACGAGGGCCAGCGTGCGCAGCCCCACGAACAGCGCGAGCGCCGTCAGCACCAGCAGCACGTCCATGGACGGCAGCGTCACACGGTCAGGCGCGATCGCCGGGCGACACGCCGCCGACCCTGCGCACGCTCGCGGCGGCCGGGCTCCCAGGTCGGGACAGGTCCGGCGAGCCCGGCACCGCAGGGGCACGCCGAGGGCCCGGCGGACGCTCGCCGGCCGGGCCGCGGAGGGGTGGAGCGGCTCAGAGCACCGCGACGACGTGCGCCGCGACGCCGAGCAGGGCGAAGAAGGCCCCGAGGAGCGCGAGGCGGCTCCGGGCGCGCCCAGCCGTCGCACCCTGCCCCAGGAGCGCGCGGACGCCGATGGCCACCGCCAGGGTGAGCACGGCCACGACCACGGTGGTGACGAGGCCCGCCCCACCGCCCAGACCCCACCCGTCCGGCGAGCCCCGGCGCAGCGCGTCGACCACGACGGCGACGCCCACGACCGCGAGGAGCGCCGGTCCGCGCCAGGCCCAGCCCGTTCGAACCTGCAGGAGGGAGACCAGGACGGCGGCCACCGCCGCCGACAGGGCCACGGCCGGTCCGCCCTCGACCGACGGGAGCGTGGCCCACCCCGCCGCGCACGTGGCCAGGCCGGAGCCCATGAGCGTCCCCCCCAGGGCGTCGACCACGCGCGGACGGCCGTCGCGCCGGAGCAGCTGGTGGGCGCACGCGCCGAGGACGGCCAGCCCCAGGACCACCGGCAGGCGCTCCAGGGAGGCGCCGCCCGGCGTGGTGGTGGCGACGACCACCGCGACCACCCCGGTGCCGGCCACGACGCCGCTGGTCCCGCGCGGGCTCGGCAGGGAGAGCAGGGTCGGCCACCCCCACGCCAGCCCGGCGACGAGCAGCAGCACCGCCGCGGTCAGGAGCCACCCCCCGCCCCCGGGCAACGGGCCGGCGTCGGCGCGCGCCACGCCGACGGTGAGGACCAGGGCCGCCGCCACCGTCGAACCGATGGTGATGACCGCGCCCCTGAGCGGGCGGGACGGGGCGTGGTCGGGCACCGGAGCAGTGTCCCCCACACGCCGCGCCGGCGGACCGCGACCGTGCGCGGTCTCCGGCGACCGTGGAGGTGCTCGCGACCGGCCCCTACGGTGGGGCGGGTGCCTCCCTCGATCCAGCACCACGTCGCCACCTCCACCACGCTGAGCACGTCCGAGCTCGCCGGGGTCCACGAGCTCGCAGCGGCCGTCGCCGCCTCCGACGGGAGCGAGCCCCTCGCGGAGGACGCCCGGCTGGCCCTGGCCGGGCGCGGCGGCCAGGGCGCCGCGGTCACGCACCTGCTCGTCGTGGACGGCGGGGAGCAGGGCCCGCGCTCGTCGCTGACCGGTTATGCGCAGGTCCGAGCGCTCGCGCCGGCGGCGACGGGCGCCGGCGGCGACGAGGCGGCCCGGGACGGGGTCTCGGCGACGGTCGAGCTGCTCGTCGCGCCGAGCCGACGGGGCGCGGGGGTGGGAGCGGCCCTGGCCGACGCGGTCCGCTCCGTGCTCCTCGCCGGCGAGGAGACCGGCCGCGGTGAGGGGGCCGGCCGCGGTGAGGGGGCCGGCCGCGGCGAGGTCGAGGCCTGGAGCCACGGCGACCACCCCGGGGCGTCGCGGCTCGCCCACCGCCACGGCATGGTCCGCTCCCGCGAGCTGCTGCGGATGGAGCGCGTGGACGAGGGCGACCTCCCTCCCCTGGCCGTCCCGCGCGGCACGCGCCTGCGCACCTTCGAGCCGGGCCGTGACGACGCCGCGTGGCTGGCGCTGAACGCGGCGGCCTTCGCCGACCACCCCGAGCAGGGCGCCTGGGGCCAGGAGGACCTCGAGGCACGTCTCGCCGAGCCGTGGTTCGAGGCCGCCGGCCTCCTCCTCCTCGTCGACGAGGAGGACGAGGACCGACTCCTCGCCTCGCACTGGACGAAGGTCGCCGACCCGTCCAGCGGCGTCGGGGAGGTCTACGTCGTCGCCGTCGCCCCCGGCCAGCAGGGGCGCGGGCTGGGGCGCGCCGTCGTCCTCGCGGGTCTCCACCACCTGGTCGGCCGGGGGCTGGAGCGCATCGAGCTGTACGTCGAGGGCGACAACGGCGCAGCGCTGACCACCTACGGGCGCCTCGGTTTCACCCGCGCCACCGCCGACGTGGCCTACAGCGGCCGCTGGTGAACCACGCGGCGCGGGCGACCTGCTCGGCCCCGACTGACATGATTGGCACCATGGTGGACACGAGCATGCGCACCAGGGGCCCCGACGGTCGCTTCGCGAGCGTCCGGTCGGCACGCACCGTCGCTGAGGCCCTCGAGGAGCACCTCGAGCCGGAGTCCCCCCGGGAGGACCACGCGGACACCGGCGAGGAGCGTCCCGAGCCGGAGCCCCTCCCGGAGGACCGCTTCCTCGACCGTGAGCTGTCGTGGCTGGCGTTCAACGAGCGGGTGCTCGAGCTGGCCGAGGACGAGAAGCTGCCCCTGCTGGAGCGGGCCCGGTTCCTGGCGATCTTCACGTCGAACCTCGACGAGTTCTTCATGGTGCGCGTCGCCGGTCTCAAGCGGCGCATCGCCACCGGCCTGGCGGTGCGGGCGGCGTCGGGCATGGAGCCGCGCGAGGTGCTGAGCGCCATCAGCCGCCGCACGCACGAGCTGATGGACCGGCACGCGCGGACCTTCTCGGAGCACGTGCGCCCCCAGCTCGCCGCCGAGGGCATCTCCCTGGTCGGCTGGGACTCCCTGTCCGAGCGGGAGGCCGAGGGGGTGCACGCGTTCTTCCGGGACTCCGTCTTCCCGGTGCTCACCCCGCTGGCGGTGGACCCGGCCCATCCCTTCCCCTACATCTCGGGCCTCTCGCTGAACCTGGCCGTGGTGGTGCGCAACACCACCACGGAGAAGGAGCACTTCGCGCGCGTCAAGGTGCCGCCGCTGCTGCCCCGCCTGGTGCGGGTCCCCGACGACCTGCCCGGCATGGACAACGGGAGCGACGGCGACGGCGGAGCAGGGGGGCGCTCCCACCAGAGCGCGCGCTTCGTCTCCCTCGAGGACGTCATCGCACGCCACCTCGACCAGCTCTTCCCCGGCATGGAGGTGGTCGCCCACCACACCTTCCGCGTGACGCGCAACGAGGACCTCGAGGTCGAGGAGGACGACGCCGAGAACCTCCTGCAGGCGCTGGAGAAGGAGCTGCTGCGCCGCCGCTTCGGGCCTCCGGTACGCCTGGAGGTCGCCGAGGACACCCCCGACGACGTCCGCGAGCTGCTCTCCCGGGAGCTGGGCATGGCCCGCGCGGACACGTACGTGCTGCCCGAGCCGCTGGACCTGCGCGGGCTCAACCTCGTCGCGGACCTGGGGTTCTCGGTGCGACCGGACCTCGCGTTCCCCACCTTCGTCCCGCGCACCCACCGCGCCCTGACCGACGGTCGTGAGCGCAGCAAGCCCTCGGACATCTTCGCCGCGATCCGCTCTCGCGACGTGCTGCTGCACCACCCGTACGACTCGTTCTCCACCTCGGTGCAGGCGTTCATCGAGCAGGCGGCCGCGGACCCGGACGTCCTGGCCATCAAGCAGACGCTGTACCGCACGTCGGGCGACTCGCCCATCATCGACGCCCTCGTCGACGCCGCCGAGGCCGGCAAGCAGGTGCTCGCCCTGGTGGAGATCAAGGCCCGCTTCGACGAGGAGGCCAACATCTCCTGGGCCCGCACCCTGGAGCAGGCCGGCGTCCACGTCGTCTACGGCATCGTCGGGCTGAAGACGCACTCGAAGCTGTGCCTGGTGGTCCGTCAGGAGAGCGGTGGCCTGCGCCGGTACTGCCACGTGGGCACCGGAAACTACAACCCCAAGACCGCGCGGCTCTACGAGGACCTCGGGCTGCTCACCGCGGACGACGACGTGGGCGAAGACCTCACGCGGCTGTTCAACCAGCTGAGCGGCTACGCCCCGAAGACCCGCTACTCCCGGCTGCTGGTGGCGCCCCGCGGGCTGCGCCGCGGGCTGGTGGAGCGGATCGAGGCCGAGACGGAGAACCACCTCGCCGGCCGACCCGCGCGGGTGCGCGTCAAGGTCAACTCGATGGTCGACGAGGTCTTCATCGACGCGCTCTACCGGGCCTCGCAGGCGGGCGTGCCGGTGGACGTCATGGTCCGGGGGATCTGCGCGCTGCGGCCGGGGGTCCCGGGGATGTCCGAGACCATCCGGGTGCGCTCGGTGCTCGGGCGCTTCCTCGAGCACAGCCGCGTGTTCTCCTTCGAGAACGACGGCGACCCGCAGGTCTGGATCGGCAGCGCCGACATGATGCACCGCAACCTCGACCGGCGGATCGAGGCGCTGGTGCGGCTGCGCGACGAGCGGCACGTGACCGAGCTCACCGAGCTCCTCGACACGAACATGGACGAGGACACGATCTCCTGGCACCTGCAGCCGGACGGGACGTGGGAGCGCCACGGCGTCCGGGGCGAGCAGCTGGACCTGCAAGAGCACCTGGTGGCCGCGAGGGCGTCGCGCCGTCGCGCACGGAGGTGAGCGGGCCGGGCGCGGCGGGCGGTCACGACGAGGGCGAACCCCACGTCGTCCGCGCGGCGGGGGCGCTCTGCTGGGACCACGCGACCGCCCGCGGCGGCCGGCCGGCGGGCCTGCAGGTCCTGCTGGTGCACCGGCCCCGGTACGACGACTGGTCGTGGCCGAAGGGCAAGCTCGAGCCGGGCGAGGGGTTCGTCGAGGCCGCGGTCCGCGAGGTCGCCGAGGAGACCGGTCTGCGCGTCCGCCTGGGCCGCGACCTGCCGACGGCGCGCTACCGCCTGGACGACACCTCCACGAAGGAGGTGGCCTACTGGGCCGCCCACGTGCCGGGCGCCCTGACGCCGAAGCCCCCGCGGCCCCGCGAGGTGGACGTCCTCGAGTGGGTCTCCACCGACGAGGCCGACCGCCGGCTGACCCGGCGGGGGGACCGGGTGCAGCTGGCCGCCCTGCTGGCCGCCCACGCGGAGGCGTCGCTGGACACCTGGCCCCTGCTGGTGCTGTGCCACGGGCACGCCCGCCCCAAGTCGGTGTGGGGCCATGCGGACGCGGAGCGGCCCCTCGTGAAGGTCGGCCTGCGCCAGGCCGAGGCCCTGGCGACGCTGCTGGAGGCGTGGGCGCCGGAACGCGTCGTCTCGAGCCCCTGGGAGCGCTGCCTCCAGACCGTGGGCCCCTTCGTCCGCGCCTCCGGGTCGATGCTCAAGACGAAGAACCGCCTCTCGGAGGACGGTCACCGCCGCGACCCGGCCAAGGTGGCGGCGCTGGTCACCAAGCTGCTCGGCAAGAACCGCCCGGTGGTGCTGTGCACCCACCGGCCGGTCCTGTCCACCGTGCTGGGCACCCTGGCCGGGCACACCGGGGCCGGCCTGACCGCGGCGGTGCCCGCAGCGGACCCGTTCCTCCTGCCGGGCGAGGTGCTGGTGGCCCACGTCTCCTCCCGGTCGGGGCGCATCGTGCGCGTCGAGCGGCACCTCCCCGGCGGCGGCGTCGACCCTGCGTCGGTGAACATCGACGCAGGGTGAAGGGTCTGCTTCCGTCAGGCGGAGGAGGACGCTGCCGCGCCCTGCGGCGCCGCGCTGTTCACCCGTCGTTCACCTGCTGACGAGCACCGGTCCACCTCACGCTCGTACCGTCACGAGCGCTGGCCGGCCACCGATCGGAAGGGTCTTCGTGAAGCGCTCCCGCACCACGCGCGGTGCCCTGCCGATCGCGCTCGCCGTCGGTGTCGCCGTGGTCGCGTCCGCGTGCGGCGCGGCCAACGAGGTGCCCGCGGCGGGAGCCGGCGCCGCCGCCACCCTCAACGGCGCCGGGGCGTCCACCCAGCAGGCCGCGTTCCAGGCCTGGCGGGTGGGCTTCGTCGACACGCACCCCGGGGTGAGGGTGAACTACGACCCCGTCGGCTCCGGCGGGGGCCGCAAGCAGTTCCTCACCGCGGGCGTCTCCTTCGCCGGCTCGGACGCCTACCTCAGCGACGAAGAGCTGGACCGGGCGCGGGAGCGCTGCGACGGCGGCGACGCCGTCGACCTGCCGGTGTACGTCTCGGCCATCGCCCTGGCCTACAACCTGCCGGGCGTCAGCGACCTCACCCTCTCGCCCGCGACCATCGCGAAGATCTTCGACCAGCAGATCACCGACTGGTCCGACCCCGCCATCACCGCCGACCACGGATCGGTGGTCCCGGCGGGCACCATCACGGTGGTCAACCGGTCCGACGACTCCGGGACCACCGAGAACTTCATCGACTACCTCACCGCGAACGCACCCCGCGACTTCCCCCACGAGGTCACCGACACCTGGCCCGTGCCCGGCGGCGAGGCGGCGAAGGGCACGGCCGGGGTGATCTCGTCGATCACGACGGGCGCCGGCTCGATCGGCTACGCCGACGAGAGCCAGGTCAGCGCCAGCGGGCTGCCCTCCGCGAAGGTCGTCGCCGCCGGTGAGGCCGTCGGGCCCAGCGCGGAGGCCGCGTCCAGGGTCGTCGACGTCTCCTCGCCGGTCCCCGGCCGACCGGCCGGCGACCTCGCGATCGACGTGGACCGCACCCCGGACGTGGCCGGGGCCTACCCGATCGTCCTCATCAGCTACCAGATCGCGTGCACCCGGTACGCGACGCAGGCCGAGGCCGACCTGGTGAAGGACTTCATCGGGTTCGCGGCCAGCCAGGAGGGCCAGGCGCGGGCGGCAGCCGTCGCCGGCACCGCGCCGCTGTCCGCGCAGCGCAGCGAGGCCATCGAGGCGTCGCTCCAGAGCATCACCGGCGTCGCGTGAGGACCCGCAGCGCCGGCCGGCAGGGGGATCGGCTCTTCCGGGGCAGCGCCACCCTCGCCGGCACGCTGATCCTGGTGACGCTCGCGGGGGTCGCCGCGTTCCTGGTCTACGAGGCGCTGCCGGCGTTCGTCCCGGAACCGGGGCGCGCCGGCACCGGCCTCGGGCTGGCCTCCTACGTGTGGCCGCTGCTGTACGGGACCCTCGTCTCCTCGGCGATCGCCCTGCTGGTGGGAGCGCCGCTGGGCGTGGGCATCGCCCTGTTCATCTCGCACTTCGCACCGCGCCGGCTCTCCACGGTGCTCGGGTACGTCGTGGACCTGCTCGCCGCGGTGCCGAGCATCGTCTACGGGCTCTGGGGCGTCACGACCTTCGCCCCCGCGCTGGTCCCCGTCTACGCCTGGCTGGAGCGCCACGCCGGCTTCGTCCCGCTCTTCGCCGGCCCCACCTCGCCCACGGGACGCACCATCCTCACCGCCGGGCTGGTGCTCGCGGTGATGATCCTGCCCGTCGTCACCGCGATCACGCGCGACATCTTCCTGCAGACCCCTCGTCTGCACGAAGAGGCTGCCCTCGCGCTCGGCGCCACGCGCTGGGAGATGATCACGTACGCGGTGCTGCCCTACGCCCGGTCCGGCATCGTCTCGGCGTCGATGCTGGGCCTGGGCCGCGCGCTGGGCGAGACGATGGCCGTGGCCCTGCTGCTCTCCGCCTCCGGCGGGGTGACCCTGAACCTCATCAGCACGGCGAACCCCGGCACGATCGCCGCCAACATCGCCCTCCAGTTCCCGGAGTCGACGGGGATCGACACCAACGTGCTCGTCGCCACCGGGCTGGTGCTCTTCGTCGTCACCTTCGCCGTCAACCTCGCCGCCCGCGCCATCGTCAACCGCCGCGCCGAGTTCTCCGGGGCCAACTGATGCCGGCGCTCGAGCAGGTCGGGAGGAACCCGCAGAGGCAGCCCCCCACGTCGCTGGTCTCACGGTCCCTGCCTCGCTGGGCCCCGCTGGGGGCGCTCGCCGCCGGCGCGCTGGTCGCCGCGGCCGCCTCGGCCGCGCTCGGCCCCACGGTCGCCGGGTTCGCGATCATGACGGTGGTCGCCGGGTCGCTGGTCCTCGTGGGCGCCTCCGCAGCCGTCGAGGGCCGGCGCCGGGCGACCGACCGCACCGCGTCGATCCTCGTGACCGGGGCCTTCCTGCTGGCCCTCGCGCCGCTGGTCTCGCTCCTGTGGACCGTGGTCACGCGCGGCCTCGGCCGCTTCGACGCCGAGTTCTTCACCTTCTCCATGACGGGGGTGGCCGGCGCCGGCGGCGGCGCCTTCCACGCGCTCGTGGGAACCCTGGTCATCACCGCCCTGGCCACCGTGATCTCGGTGCCCATCGGCCTGATGACCGGCGTGTACCTCGTGGAGTACGGCCACGGCCGCCTCGCACGGGCCATCACCTTCCTCGTGGACGTGATGACGGGCATCCCGTCCATCGTGGCGGGCCTGTTCGCGGTGGCGCTGTTCACGCTGTTCCTCGGCCCCGGCGTACGGCTGGGCATCATGGGGTCGGTCGCCCTGTCGGTGCTGATGATCCCGCTGGTGGTCCGCTCCACGGAGGAGATGCTCAAGCTGGTGCCCAACGAGCTGCGGGAGGCCTCCTACGCCCTGGGCGTGCCGAAGTGGCTGACCATCGTCAAGGTCGTGCTGCGCACCGCGGTGGGCGGCATCGCCACCGGCGTCTCGCTGGCCATCGCCCGCGTCCTCGGCGAGACCGCCCCGCTGCTGCTGACGACCGGGCTGACGAGCGGGACCAACTGGAACCCCTTCGAGGGGCGCATGGCCTCGCTCCCGATCTTCGCCTGGTACCAGTACGTCCAGCCGGGCATCCCGATCCAGCCGTTCATCGACCGCGCGTGGACGGCTGCCCTCGTCCTCATCCTCCTGGTCATGGCCTTCAACCTCCTGGCCCGGCTGATCTCCCGGTTCTTCGCCCCGAAGGCCGGCTGATCCCCGTCCACCCCCCACCGACAGCACCCGCGCGACGCGCCCACCCCGAGAGGACGACCATGGCCAAGCGGATCGACGTCTCCGACCTCGACATCTACTACGACGACTTCCTCGCCGTCGAGAAGGTCACCATGACGATCGAGCCGCGCACGGTGACCGCCCTGATCGGGCCGTCGGGCTGCGGGAAGTCGACGTTCCTGCGCTCGCTGAACCGGATGCACGAGGTCATCCCCCGGGCGCACGTGAGCGGCAAGGTCATCATGGACGGCCAGGACATCTACGGCCACGACGTCGACCCCGTGGACGTGCGCCGGTCGATCGGCATGGTCTTCCAGCGCCCCAACCCCTTCCCCACGATGTCGATCCGCGAGAACGTCCTCGCGGGCTCTCGGCTGAACAACCGGCGGATGAAGAGGTCCGACGCCGAGGACCTCACCGAGCGGGCGCTGCGCGGGGCCAACCTGTGGGAGGAGGTCAAGGACCGCCTCGACCGGCCGGGGTCGGGGCTCTCCGGCGGCCAGCAGCAGCGGCTGTGCATCGCCCGCGCCATCGCCGTGCGGCCCTCGGTCCTGCTGATGGACGAGCCGTGCTCCGCCCTCGACCCGGTGTCCACGCTCGCCATCGAGGACCTCATCGCCGAGCTGAAGCAGGACTACACGATCGTCATCGTGACGCACAACATGCAGCAGGCCTCGCGGGTCTCCGACGAGACGGGGTTCTTCACCATCGCGGGGACGGGGAAGCCGGGCCGCCTCGTGGAGATGTCCGACACCGCGACGATGTTCTCCAACCCCTCCCAGAAGGCGACGGAGGACTACGTCTCCGGCCGCTTCGGCTGACCCCTGGGCCTCAGGCCAGGCGGCCCAGCACGGCCCCGAGCGCGAGGCCGGCGACCCCCGCGACGGGCACGAGCGCGGCGGCGGACCAGACCAGGCGCACGAGGCGCGCGCTGGTCACGCGCGCCCCGGCGACCGCGGCGGCGCCGGACTCGGTGGCGCTGACGGTGGCGCGCACCGGCACCACGGCGCCGAGCAGCGCGGCGGCGACGAGCACGCCCGCCCCGCCCGCGTCGCTCGCGGCCGACTGGAGGGGCGTGGCGCGGCGCACCGGGCTCTCACGGCGCAGACCGCGGGCCAGCCACGCCGCGGCGCCCAGGGCTGCGGCGCCGGCGAGCACCAGGTCGAGCCAGCGCGCCGGCCCCGGCTGGACGGCGAGCCCCAGCGCTGGTGCCCGCTGCGTCGCCAGCCCGGCGAGCAGGCGCGCCACCGCGACCACCTGCAGCCCGGCGCCCACGCCGAGCAGGACCACGGTGAGCGGTGCCAGGGCGCGCGCGCGCCGGTGCACCGGCTCGGGCGTCGCGTGCCGGAGCCCCCAGGCCACCAGGACCACCACGGCTGCGGCGGCGACGGCGGCGGCCACGGGGCCGGCGACCGAGGCCAGGACCACCCGCCCGAGCACGGCGGACCAGGGCACCGGCGCCCCCAGCGCGACGAGCGCCCCCACCGCCGCGGCCAGGGACGAGACCAACCCCGGTGCGACGAGCCACCCTGGCCGTCGGGCAGCCGCGACGGCTCCCGCACCCCTGCCCCTCGACCTGGCGGCCAGCCAGCCGGCGGCGCTCCACAGGGCCCACGCCAGCACGGGCCCGCTCGCTCCGGCGATCGCCACGACGGCCCCGCCACCACCACCCCCACCGCGCGGGGCGGCGGCGAGACCGTCGGACAGCGGGGCGGCGAGGCGGGCGACGAGCCCGCCGACGAGCGGGCTGAGCACGCCGCCGAGGGCGAGGGCGCCGACCACCAGCACGCACCCGGTGGGGACGCTCAGACCGCCGGGAGCCAGCGCCGCGCGGACGAGCGTGCGGGCGAACACCGCGCCGGTCGCCGCCGTCGCCGCGACCACGGCCGCCGTCGCGGCGAGGGTCCAGGGGTCCACGGGCTCTCAGGTGCCCTTGACGGCGACGAGCTCCACCCGGTGGGCGACGACCTCGAAGGAGTCGGCCGCCGCCTTCAGCCGTCCCAGCACGTCCCGCAGCGCGATGACGCGGCGCAGGTCGGGCTCGTCGCTCATCAGCGCGGTGACGGCGCTCCGGTAGAGGCTGGAGGCGTGGTTCTCGAGGCGGTTCACCTCCACCCAGTAGTCGGCGAGGTCGCGGGCCCGCTCGAGGTGGCGCACGGCCGTGGCGGTGAGCTCGGCCTGGCGCTGCAGCACGGCGACCACGTCGAACGTCGCCAGCGGCAGGTCCTCGAGGTGGTAGCGGTGCACGAGGTCGGCTGCGGCGGTCACGTGGTCGAGGCAGTCGTCGAGGGCGCTCGCCAGCAGGTACGCGTCGCTCCTGGCGAAGGGCAGGACGAGGGAGGCGTTGATGCGCCGCACCACCTCGTGGGTGCTCTCGTCAGCGGTGCTCTCCAGCCGGGTGAGGGCCTCGACGGCAGCGGCCGCGCCGGGACCACCGCCCAGGGCCTGCGGCAGCAGCTGCGCCCCGGCCACCACGTGGTCGGCGCTCGCGCCGAGGAGGTCGGTCACCGAGCGTTCCCGCGGCAGGAGGAACACGCCACCACCTCCACCTCGTCCGCCGGCGGCGCCCTCGCGCCGCCCTCGCCGGACGATAGCGGGCGCGCCGGGCGCGCTGCCGTCGAGCGGGGTCAGCCCTGGTCGGTGACGCCCAGGGCCTCGTCGATGCGCTCCTGCGTCAGGTCCCCGTCCTCGGACGCGGCCACGACGAGGTCGCCGTACAGCTCGATCTCCTCCGCCAGGACGTCGTCGCCCAGCGCTCTCCCCTGCATCGCTCGACACTACTCACGATCATCGGGGGGAAGCAATCGTCGTCAGGAGGCGCAGCAGGGCTGGGACCAGCGTCGACGGTGCCTCTCGTGCTCTCTCGTGACTGTCCTGCCTGTCGTCGCCGGACGGTCAGGCCTCGGCGACGTGACGGCCCCGTCGGCGCTGCCCCGGCGCGGCCCGCGCCGCCGGTGCCCCGAAGCCCGTGGCCCGCGCCCGCTCGCCCCACGCCGTGATGGTCTCCGCCAGCGCCGCCTCCGTGGCCGGCCGCCCGAACCACCAGCCCTGGCCGTGGTCGCACCCCATGGCCGCGAGGGCGAGGGCCTGGGCCTGGGTCTCGACGCCCTCGCCGATGCACACCAGGTCGTGGGCGTGGGCGAGGTCGATGATCGTGCGCACCACCGAGGCGGCAGCGGCGTCCTCCCCCAGGCGGGCGACGAAGGCGCGGTCGATCTTGAGGAATCCGAGCTCGAGGCCCGACAGGTAGCTGAGCGAGGACCACCCGGTGCCGAAGTCGTCGACGCCCACGGCCACGCCGAGCCGCTCCAGCGCGCCGAGCGTGGCCCTCACCCGGTCGCCGCGCTCGAGCAGGGAGTGCTCGGTGATCTCCACGAGCAGGCGCCGCCCGGCCGCTCCCGCCCCGGCGAGGGCCTCCTCGACGAGGCGCGCCAGCTCCGGGCGCGCCAGCGAGCGCGGCGACATGTTGACGGCGACGGTGGGCAGCGGGGGCCCGGCGTCGCCGCCCGCACCCCGCTCGGCGCCGCGCACCGCCGCGGCCGGGTCCCACCGCGCGGCGAACGCGGTGGCGTGGCGCAGCACCCACTCGTCCATGTCCACCACGAGGCCGGTCTCCTCGGCGATGTCCATGAACAGGGCCGGGGACAGCGGGCCGAGCTGGGGGTCGACGACGCGGCACAACGCCTCGACGCCGCGCACGTCGCCGCTGACGAGGTCGACGACGGGCTGGTAGAGCACCTGCAGGCGCTCGGCGGCGAGCGCCTCGCGCAGCATCGACTCGGTGCGCACGCGGGCCCTGGAGGCCTCGCCGATCTCCGGGCGGAACACCAGCGCCGTCGACGGGCCGTCGGCGCGGGCGCGGTGCAGCGCGAGCTCGGCGCGGTGGCTGAGCTCCTCGACGTCGAGCACGGCTGCCTCGCCGTCGCTGATGGCCGCACCGACGCTGGCGGTGATCACGATCTGCGCGGACGAGGCGGCGCCCGGCAGCGCCATGGGCTCGACGAGGGCGGCGACGACGTCGTCAGCCGCGTCGTGGGCCATGCCCGCGGTCGGCAGGTCGGTGAGCAGCGCCGCGAAGGTGTCGCCGCCCAGGCGCACCACCGTGGAGCCCACGGGGACCACCCGCTGCAGCCGGCGCGCCACCTCCACCAGCACCTGGTCCCCGGCGGCGCGCCCCAGGGTGTCGTTGACGCGGCCGAAGCGGTCGACGTCGACGACCAGCAGCGCGACGCAGCGGTCGGCGCCGGCCGCGGCCACGGCGGTGGCGCCTCGCACCTGCAGCGCGGCGCGGCCCAGCAGGCCGGTGAGCGGGTCGCGGTGCTCCAGGCGTCCCAGGGCGGTCACGTCGACGAGGGCACCGAACATCCGCGCCGGGGCGCCGGTGACGTCGGCGGCCACCTCGGTCCAGGCGTGGACCACGCGCTCCACCCCGTCGAGACCCACGAGGCGGAGCTGCTCCTGGTAGCCCTGCCCGCTCGTCCGCGCCAGGGTGAAGGCGGCGCGCACCCGGGGGCGGTCGTGCTCGTGGACGAGGGACCACCACAGGTCCAGGGTGGGGGTCATGGCCCCGGGCCTGGTGCCCGCGAGGCGGTAGGTCGGGTCGGCCCAGTCGAGGCGCTCGGTGGCGAGGTCCAGGTCCCAGCCGGCGGCGACGCGCAGCGAGGCCAGCTCGCCGGGCCCGCTCGCCCGCCGGCGGGCCCTGGGGGCCAGGGCGGCGGGCCGCTCGGGGGGAGGAGTCGTCGGGAGCACCTGGTGAGCGTGTCACTCCACGTAGTGGATCAGGGGATTTCCGAGCAACACCTGCGTCGCGCGCCAGCAGTCTGTGACGACGTGACGAACGGCCTCAGCGGAGAAGAACCCATGGTCACCGTTTCCTGCAGAGGGTGATCATCTGGGTCGTGGGTCCGGGACTCCCGCAGGGCGCCTCCCTGACTCCGGGGGTCGACCGGCTCCCCGGGGGCTCAGCCCTCACCGGCGTACCCGTCCGGGTTCGCCTCCTGCCAGCGCCAGGCGTCGGCGCACATGTCGTCGAGGTCCTTCTCGGTGCGCCAGCCGAGCTCGGTGGCGGCCAGGGCCGGATCGGCGTAGGAGGCCGCGATGTCGCCGGCGCGGCGCCCGCGGATCTCGTACGGGATCCCCTTGCCGCTGGCGCGGCTGAACGCGTCGACCACCTCGAGCACCGACGAGCCGTGCCCGGAGCCGAGGTTCCACGCGTGGGCCCCCGTCACCGAGCCGAGGCGCTCGAGGGCCGCCAGGTGACCGGCGGCGAGGTCCATGACGTGGATGTAGTCGCGCACCCCGGTGCCGTCCGGGGTGTCGTAGTCGTCGCCGTGGACGACCAGCTGCTCGCGGCGACCCACCGCGACCTGGGCGATGAACGGGACGAGGTTGTTCGGCACGCCCGTCGGGTCCTCCCCGATGCGGCCCGAGGCGTGCGCGCCCACGGGGTTGAAGTAGCGCAGCAGCCCCACCGCCCAGCGGCGGTCGGCCGCCGCGACGTCGCGCAGCACCTGCTCCACCATGAACTTGCTCCAGCCGTAGGGGTTGGTGGAGCCGAGCGGCGCGTCCTCGCTGATGGGCACGCTGGCGACCCGGCCGTAGACCGTCGCGGAGGAGGAGAACGCGATGGTGGTGCAGCCCGCGGCGTCCATCGCCCTCACGAGGTTCAGCGTGCCGCCCACGTTGGTGCGGTAGTACCGCTCCGGCTGCTCGACGGACTCCCCCACGGCCTTGAGGCCGGCGAAGTGGACGACGGCGTCGGGGCGGCTCTTCAGGAGCACGTCGGTGAGCGCCTCCTCGTCGAGCAGGCTGACCTCGTGCAGGGGGGCCTCGCGCCCCGTCAGCTCCTCCACGCGGCGCAGCGACTCCCGCGAGGAGTTGGACAGGTCGTCGACGACGGTGACGTCGTGGCCGGCCTCCAGCAGGGTGAGCACGGTGTGGCTGCCGATGTACCCGGCTCCGCCGGTGACGAGGATGC
>JARICT010000003.1 GCA_029257185.1 Quadrisphaera sp. | reverse complement strand
CCAGCACGACGGCGTCGGCGGCCACGTCCGTGAGCCCGGCCGCGGTGAGCAGCGTCGCGCCGCTCACCACGCCGCCGGTGACGACGAGGTCGGCCAGGGCGGCGCCCTCGAGGACCTCGAGCCGCCCCGCGCCGGCCAGGGCTCGGGCGCTCGCGGTGAGCGCGCGGGCGATGACGGCGCCGGTGGTGTCCCCTCCGGCGTGCAGCACGCGGCGGCGGTCGTGGGCGGCCTCCAGGCCCCGCGCCCACCCGCCGCCGTCGCCGCAGCGGTCGAGGACGACCCCCCGGGCGACCAGCGCCCGGACCACCGCGGCCCCGCGGGCGCACACGGCGGCCACCACGTCGGCGTCGCACAGCCCGGCGCCCGCCGCGAGGGTGTCGGCGACGTGGCGGCCCACCGTGTCGTCGCCGGCGCCGACGCCCGGGACGACGGCGGCGATCCCGCCCTGCGCCCACGCGGTGCTGCCCTCCCCCAGCGAGGTCTTCGTGACCAGCGCCACGGACGCACCGCCCGCCACGAGGTCCAGGGCGCACGTGAGGCCGGCGACGCCGCTGCCGACCACCAGCACGCGCTGGCCACCGGCGCCCGCCCTCACCGGGCCACCTCGAGCATCCGCTCCAGGGCCACCCGCGCCGGGCCCGCCACGCTCGCCGGCACCTCCACCCGGTTGACGACCTCGCCGGCCACGAGCGCCTCGAGCACCCACGCCAGATACCCGGGGTGGATCCGGTACATCGTCGAGCACGGGCAGATCACCGGGTCCAGGCAGGTGATGGTCTTGTCCGGGTGGGCGTCGGCGAGGCGGCGCACCATGTTGATCTCGGTGCCGATGGCGAACGACGTGCCGGCGGGGGCTCCCTGCACCAGGCGCAGGATCTTCTCCGTCGACCCGGAGTCGTCGGCCGCGTCGACCACCGGGGCCGGGCACTCGGGGTGGACGACCACGGTGACGCCCGGGTCGGCGGCGCGCGCGGCGTCGACCTGCGCGCTGGTGAACCGCTGGTGCACCGAGCACCAGCCGCGCCAGAGCAGCACCCTCGCGCCGCGCACCGTCTGCCCGTCATGACCGCCGAGCGCGCGGCGCGGGTCCCACACCGGCATCGAGGACAGCGGCACGCCCAGCGCCGCCGCGGTGTTGCGCCCCAGGTGCTGGTCGGGGAAGAACAGCACGCGCTCGCCGCGCTCGAAGGCCCACTCGAGCACCGCGGCCGCGTTCGACGAGGTGCACACGATCCCGCCGTGCTCACCGCAGAAAGCCTTGAGCGCCGCCGAGGAGTTCATGTAGGTCACCGGCACCACCCCCACGCGGCCGTCGGGGCCCGGCGCGTCGGGGGCCCTGCCGAGCACCGCGCCCAGCTGCTCCCAGCAGGCGGTGACCGCGTCGAGGTCGGCCATGTCGGCCATGGAGCACCCCGCGGCGAGGTTGGGGAGCACCACGGACTGGTCGGGGCGGCTGAGGAGGTCCGCGGTCTCGGCCATGAAGTGCACGCCGCAGAAGACGACGTGCTCGGCGGCCGTCTCGCGGGCCGCGCGGGCGAGCTGGAAGCTGTCACCGATCACGTCGGCGTGGGCGATGACCTCGTCGCGCTGGTAGTGGTGGCCGAGGACCACCAGGCGCTCCCCCAGGGCCTCCTTGGCGGCGGTGACGCGGGCGTCCAGCTCCGCGGGGCTCGCGGTGCGGTAGCGCTCGGGGATGGTGGTCTGCACCGGTGTGGTGGGCGGCGCGACGTCGTGGTCGGAGGAGCCGGGGCCGTACTGCGCGGGGGGCGGGGGCAGCGTCGGCAGCGCGTCCATCGCCCACGGGCCGTCGGCGAGGCGGTCGTCGCAGCTCGTGCTCGCCGGGCGCGCCCGGTGCTGGGCTGCGGCGCGGTCGGTGTCGAGCTGCACGGCGATGGAGACCATGAGCGCTCCTCCTGGAGGGGTCTCGGCGGGATCGTCCCGGGCGGGTGGGTCGGTGCTGAACGGTCGGTGCTGAACGGTCGGGGGCGCCTCAGGACGGCGGGCCGGCGCGCTCGTACGGGCTGCGCGGCCGGGAGGCGCCGGGCGGCGCGTCGACGTCGGGGTCGGCGGCCCGGTAGAGGCGCGGGGGGCGGTGGCGGCCGCCGACCAGGCGCTCGTCGGTGGCGACGACGGTGCCCGAGGCCTCCACCTGACGGCGGAAGTTGGCGGGGTCCAGGCCCTGGCCGAGGACCTGCTCGTGCACCGCCCGCAGCTGGCTGAGGGTGAAGCGCTCACCGATCAGCGCCTGCGCGAGCGGCCCGTACGCCACCTTGGTCCGCAGCCGCCACAGCGCGTAGCGGACGACCTCGTCGTGGTCGAAGGCCAGGCCCGCCGCGTCGTCCGCCGGCGCCCACTCGACGTTCTCCGGGCCCTCCTGCTCCCGCGCGGCGGCGACCTCGGGCTCGCGGACCAGCGCCGTGTAGACGACGGACACCACGCGCCCGGTGGGCGAGCGGTCCGGGTGGCCGAACGTGTAGAGCTGCTCGAGATGGCTGGGGCGCAGACCGGTGGTCTCGGCCAGGGTGCGCCGGGCCGCGGCCTCGAGCGGCTCGTCCCCGCGCACCCATCCCCCCGGGAGGGCCCAGCGGTCACCGAAGGGCTCTCGCGTGCGGTGCACGAGCGGGAGCGCCAGGGCGCTCGGCGCGGTGGCCGCTCCGGACGTCGTGGCCTCCAGGGGACGCAGCGCGAAGATCACGGTCGAGACGGCGACCCTCAGGTCCACGGCGCCTCCTGTCATGTCGCCCCTCGCGTTAATGTCAGCATGACTCTTACGATGGGGTCGGACAGACCTTATCCCTCGACGGCGCCGTCGACCAGCTGACGAGCCCTCAGGACACCGAAGAACTGGCCCGACAACCACGCCCAGCAACACCTCGTGACAGCCAGGTTGTCCCGGTCGCTCACGGATTAGGTAGGTTCACCCTGTGTGCCGGGAAGTTCCGGTTCATGGACGAGCCATCACCCGGGCCCGGGCGCCGCCGGCACGGCGACGAGGGCCGTGCCCGCAGACCAGGAGGTGGGATGCTCGAGAACATCGGCATCAGGACCAAGGTGCTCGGCGTCGTGATCATCACGGCCACGATCGGGACGGTCGCCGCCGCCAACCTCTCCACCCTCGGGACCGACCGGGCCGTCCGGTCCGTCACCGCGTCGCTCCCCGACCTCGGCACGGCCACCACCGCGCTGCGCGCCGAGCGCGACCTGAGCCTGGTCGCGTCCGGCCCCTCCTCCGGCGCGCCGGCCGACGCGGCGCTGGCACGGGCCCGTGAGGTCTCCGCCCCCGTGCTGACCGAGGTGCGGCGCTCCCTCGACGACGTGGACACCGCCGCCCTGCCCGCCGCCGCCGCGAGCGCCGTGACCGCCGCGAGCACCACCCCGCTGGAGATCGCCCAGGTGCGTCAGCAGGTCGACGCCGGCGACCTGCCGGCGGTGCAGGTCCGCGCCGCCTACGACGCCGCGATCGGGGCCGTGCAGCGCGTCCCCAGCGCCGTGGCGCTCAGCCAGAGCGACCGTGACCTCTCCCTCGAGCTCTCGGGATGGGTCCAGGGGCACGAGGTCATGACGCTGACCGACGCCGAGGTGGAGCGGATCGTCGACTCGCTCGAGGGTGACCCCCTCGACGCGGTCCAGAGCGAGAGCCTCTACGCGCTGGCGGTGCGCCGCGACGTGCTGCGCGCGGCCTTCGTCAGCGACATCGGTGCGACCGGCGTGAGCGTGCCCGCGACAGCGGACGCCCTCTCGCAGGTGCGCGCCCTGCTCCTGAACGCCACCACCGCGGCGGCGATCGCCGCCTCCCCGTCCGGCGCCCCCGAGGGGGTGGTGCCCGCGCGCCTCGACGCCGAGACGGTGCGGGCCGCCGCGCGCGACGAGCAGGCGCTGCTCGCGCGGGCCACCGACGAGCTCGCCAGCGGCGCCCAGGCCAGAGCGGGGCAGATCGTGGCGCAGTCCCAGCGCGACCTCGTCTCGCGGGTGTCGATCGTCGCCGCGCTGGTCGCCCTGGTGCTGGGCCTCGCCCTGGTGGTCTCCGACGGCATCGTCCGCCGGCTGCGCCGCGTGACGGTCGCCGCGGACGCGATGCGCGAGCAGCTGCCCGCGGCCGTGGCCGCCGCGTCGGCAGCGCCCGGGGTGGCGCCTCAGCGCACCGGCTCCCCCGTCCCCGTCACCGCCGGGGCCAGCGGCTCGCCGGCCATCGCCAGCGTCGGGGACGTCGCCGGCCGGGGGCACGGCCGCGACGAGGTCGGCCGCCTCGCCAGCGCGCTCGACGACGTGGGAGCTCTCGCGCTCGACCTCGCCGCGGGCCAGGCCCGTCTGCGCGCGTCCGTCTCCGACGCCTTCGTCTCGGTGGCCCGGCGCAACCAGTCGCTGCTGGACCGCCAGCTGGGCGCCATCGACGTCCTCGAGCAGGACGAGACGGACGCCGCGGCCCTCGAGAAGCTCTTCGAGCTCGACCACACCACCGCCCGCATGCGGCGCAACGCCGAGTCCCTGCTCGTCATCGCCGGCGTCGAGGGAGGACGCCGGGCGAGGAGCCCGATGGCCCTGGTGGACGTCGTGCGGACCGCGGCCTCCGGCGTGGAGCACTACGAGCGCGTGGAGGTCAGCCTGGACGGCGAGCCGCAGGTCCTGCCGCACGCGGCCCTGCCCCTGTCCCACCTGGTCGCCGAGCTGCTGGACAACGCGACCAGCTTCTCGTCGCCGACGTCCCCGGTGACGGTCTCCGCCGGCGCGCGGGACGGCGGGGTGCGGCTGACCATCGAGGACAGGGGGGTCGGCATGGACGCCGGCGAGCTCGCGCGGGCCCGAGCACGGCTCGCCGACACCTCCCACGCCGCCCTGGTCGACGCCTCGCGCCTGGGTCTGACCGTGGTCGCCCGGCTGGCGCGCCGGCTGGCGGTCGACGTCCACCTGTCCTCACGGGCGGAGCCCGGGCCGGATCGCGGCACGGTGGTCCACGTCCAGGTCCCCGTCAGCCTCTTCGCGGACGGCACGGCCCCCGCCCAGCCGGCGCAGGTGAAGCCGGCGCAGGTCCGGCCGGCGCAGGTGAAGCCGGCGCAGGTGAAGCCGGCGCAGACCGTCGCGACAGCGGCACAGACCGTGCCGGCGCGGCCCACGACGGTCCGGCCCACGACGGTCCGGCCAGCCCGTGAGGTGTTCGACGCCACCGACCCGGTCGCACCGGCGCGTGAAGCGTCGGCGCCCGACCTCGTGGACCACCCTTCGCCCCCGCGGGTGGTCGACGAGCCCGCCGACGAGCCGTCGACGCGGCGGGCGGCTCGGCACCGCGTGGAGCGTCGTCGCTGGTGGTCTCGCCGGCCGCAGCACGCCCGGCCCGACCCCGCGCAGGCCCCCGGGTCCGCGCAGCGCTCCCCGGCCCCGGAGGCGTCACCGTCGGCGCCGCCCGCACCGACCGGTGGGGCAGGTCAGCGCACGACGACGGCCGACGCCCACCACGGGCCCGCCGCCTCGTCGGCGGCCCCCTCGTCGGCAGCCCAGCACGAACCCGCTGTCGGACCTCCGGCTCCGAGCACCCTCTCGCGGCTCCAGGACGACCCTGAGCCGGTGGCCGCGGCACCATCCGCCGCCGCGGCGCCCGTCGCCAGCACCGCGCTGCCCGCGGAGGGACCCGGCTACCGACCGGTGCGCGGCGGCGGCCAGTCGTCCGGCCGCGACGGAGCCGAGGGCACCGAGCCCGCCAAGCCCCTGCCCCGCAGGACCCCGCGGAGCCGGACCCCCGCACCCGCCCCCGCGCCGGCTCCGCCCTCGCGCGCCGAGGCCGCCGCCGCGGCGACGGCGAACGGCTCCGACAGGGGCGCTGCGCGGGCCCCGGACCAGGTGCGATCCACGCTCGCCGGCTTCCGCGCCGGTGTGGAGCGTGCCCGGGCACAGTCGTCGACGCCCGCGGCGGCGTCCACGCCGGCGAGGCCCGCGGTGATCGACCTGCGTGACGCCGGGACCGGGGAGCCGGAGCCCTCGCCCGCCGACGACGCCCACGACGACCTCCAGGACGGGGCGCACGACGGCCTCCACGACGGGGCGCACGACAGGACGTCGGACGACGACCGGGCCCGGGCGGGAGCCCGGTGAGCGCCGCCCCGACGCGGGTGGAGGACCTGTCCTTCCTCCTGGACGACCTCGTCTCGCGGGTGCCCGAGATCCGGCACGTGCTCGCCGTGTCCGCCGACGGGCTGCTCATCGGTCAGACGCGCGACCTCACCCGCACCGAGGGCGACCAGCTCTCCGCCGTCGTGGCCGGGCTCTCGAGCCTGACACGCGGCGCCTCCACGCTCCTCGGGGGCGGCGCCGTCCAGCAGGTCGTCGTCGAGCTCGAGGGGGCCTTCCTCTTCACCACGGCCGTCTCCGACGGGTCCGTCCTCGCGGTGGTCGCGGAGGTCACGTGCGACGTGGGCCTGGTGGGCTACGAGATGACCCTGCTCGCCTCGCGGGCCGAACGGGTGCTGACCCCTGCGCTCATCGACGAGCTGCGCGCCCGGCTGCCCCGATGACAGCCAGGGGGAAGCGGGGAGCGTCCAGCGTACGCCCCTACCTGGTCTCCCGCGGGCGCACGAGCACGGGCGCCGCAGACCTGCCGCTGGAGACGCTGGTGCGCTCCGGGGGCTCGGCGGTCGAGAGCGCCCGCGCGCTGCCGCGCACGGCGGCCCCGGAGGCCCGGTCCATCGTGGCGCTCACCCGCGAGCGCTACCTCACCGTGGCCGAGCTGTCGGCCATGGTCGCCCTGCCGGTCCCGGTGGTGCGCGTGGTCCTCGACGAGCTGTGCGGCGGCGGCTACGTGCGCCTGCACCCGCCCGAGCGCGTCGTCGCGCCTGACGGGCGCCGGGTCGTGCCCCGCTCGGTGATGCAGGGGGTGCTGGATGGCATCGCCGCCCTCTGAGCCGGAGGTCGTCGCGGACGTCGCCCCGGCCCCCGAGCCGTCCCCGGGTGCGGTGCCCGGCGGCGCGCCGGTCGTCGCGAAGGTCGTCGTGGCCGGGGGCTTCGCGGTGGGAAAGACGACGATGATCGGCTCCATCTCCGACATCGAGCCGCTGCGCACCGAGGCCGCGATGACCGAGCACTCCGAGGGCGTGGACGACGCGGGCGGCGTGAGCGCTGGCAAGACCGCGACGACCGTCGCGCTCGACTTCGGGCGCCTGGCCCTGCCCGGCGACCTGTGGCTGTACCTGTTCGGGACGCCGGGGCAGGAGCGGATCGCCTTCTTGTGGGACGACCTCGTGCAGGGGGCCATCGGCGCCGTCGTCCTGGTCGACACCACGCGCCTCGACCAGTGCTTCGCGGCGGTGGACTACTTCGAGCAGCGCGACGTGCCGTTCGTCGTGGCCGTCAA
>JARICT010000164.1 GCA_029257185.1 Quadrisphaera sp. | reverse complement strand
AGAAGCGCACCGGGGACGAGCGCGCGTTCGTCATGCCGACGCAGTGCCCCGAGTGCGGCACGGCGCTGCGCCGCATGCGCGAGGGCGACGTCGACATCCGCTGCCCCAACGCCCGCACCTGCCCCGCCCAGCTGCGCGAGCGGGTCTTCCACGTCGCCGGGCGCGGAGCCTTCGACGTCGAGGCGCTCGGGTACGAGGCCGCCGCCGCGCTCACCGCGGCCCCGCAGGACGGCGGCCCCGCGGTGCTCACCGACGAGGGCGGGCTGTTCTCCCTGACGGAGGACGACCTGCTGCGCCTGCCGCTGTTCACCCGGGCCGCGCGCGCGAACCACCCGGAGGACGGCGTGGTGCTCAACGAGAACGGCGCGAAGCTGCTCCGCAACCTCCAGGCGTCGAAGGACAAGCCCCTGTGGCGGGTGCTCGTGGGCCTGTCGATCCGCCACGTCGGCCCCACCGCCGCGCGGGCGCTGGCCTCGGAGCTGGTCTCGATGGAGCGCATCGAGGCCGCCGCCCGCGACGAGCCGGCGGTGCTCGCCGCCGCCGGCGGGGTGGGGCCGACCATCGCCGACGCCGTCGCCGAGTGGTTCGAGGCCGACTGGCACCGCGAGGTGGTGCGGCGCTGGCGCGAGGCGGGCGTGTCGATGGAGGACGAGGTCGACGAGTCCACCCCCCGGACGCTGAGCGGGCTGTCGATCGTGGTCACCGGAGGGCTGTCGGGGTTCAGCCGCGACGGCGCCAAGGAGGCGATCCTCGCCCGCGGCGGGCGGGCGTCGTCGTCGGTGTCGAAGAAGACCGCGTTCGTCGTGGTCGGCACCGACCCCGGCTCCAAGGCCGCGAAGGCCGCCGAGCTGGGGCTCACCGTGCTCGACGAGGCGGGGTTCGTCGCGCTGCTCGAGGGCGGACCCGCCGCGGTGGGCGCCACCCTGGGCGAGGACGGGCAGGTCGACGCCCCCGCCGGCGACCCGGACGCCCTGCCGCGCCGTGCCGGCTCACCGGCCCGCCGCGCCCTGGAGGCAGCCGGCATCACCGCGCTCCCGCAGCTCGCCGAGCGCACGCGCGACGAGGTGGGCTCGCTCAAGGGCGTCGGGCCCAAGGCGCTGGCGACCCTCGACGAGGCGCTCGACGCCCGCGGGCTGGGCTGGGCGCAGGAGTGAGCGAGGAGACCGGGATCGACGGGCGGGGCGATCCGCCCGGGGAGCGCGAGGCCCTGACGCTGGCGCAGGGGGCCCGGCTGCTGTGGCCCTCGCTGCGCCCCTACCGGTGGGTGATCGGCGTCGCGGCGGTGCTCTCGCTGATCGGCGCCGCGACCTCCCTCGCGCAGCCGCTGCTGGTGCGCGAGGTGGTCACGCAGGTGCAGGACTCGCGGCCCATCGCGGGACTGGCGGGCGTCCTCGTCGGGCTGCTGGTCGTCTCGACGCTGCTCGGGGGCCTGCGGCAGTACCTCCTCCAGCGAGCCGGGGAGGGGGTGGTGCTCTCGGTGCGGGAGTCCATCGTCCGGCGACTGACCCGGATGACCGTGGCCGAGCGCGACGCGCGCCTGTCCGGCGACCTCCTCTCTCGGGTGGGCTCCGACACCACCGCGCTGGCCTCGGTCGTCACCTCGGGGCTGTTCGAGTCCATCGGCGTGGCGCTCACCGCGATCGGCGCCCTGGGGGTGATGGCCTACCTCGACCTGCCGCTGCTGGGGATCACCGTGGCCGCCGTCGCGGTGGGTCTCGGGGTGGGCATCGCCGCGTCCTACCGGCTGCGCGCCCTCGAGCTCACCACGCAGCGCCGGGTCGGGGACATGAGCTCCGCGGTCTCCCGGATGCTCTCGGCGCTGCGCACCATCCGCGCCTCGGGTGCCACCGAGCGGGAGAGCGCCGGGGTGCTCCGTGCGGCTCGCGAGGCTCGGGACGCCTCGGTGGCCGCGGCGAAGGTGCGGGCGGTCATCGCGCCGATCACCGGGCTCGCGGTGCAGGCCGCGTTCATCGCCGTCCTGGGCGTCGGCGGGTACCGGGTGGCGTCGGGGGCCCTGTCGGTGGGCTCGCTCGTGGCGTTCGTGCTGCTGCTGTTCACCCTCGTCCTGCCGCTGGGGCAGCTGCTGGGCGTGTGGACCACGCTCCAGGCCGGCCTGGCCGCGCTGACCCGCATCGACGAGGTGATGGGCGTCGAGGTCGAGGAGGACGGCGACGCATCGTCTGACGAGGGGGTCACGTCTTCGCCGGCGGCCCTCGGCAGGGCCGACCCCGACGCGCCGCTGCTGGTCTTCGACCACGTCGCGTTCTCCTACGCCGACGGCACCGCGGCCCTGGTCGACGCCCACTTCTCGGTGCCGGCGGGTACCCGCACCGCCGTCGTCGGGCCCTCCGGCGCGGGCAAGTCCACGCTGCTCTCCCTCGTGGAGCGCTTCCACGACGTCTCGGGCGGCGCGGTGCGCGTCGGCGGCGTGGACGTCCGCGACGTGCCGCGCGCGGACCTGCGCGCCCGGATGGGCTACGTCGAGCAGGACGCCCCGGTGCTCGCGGGAACCTTGCGCAGCAACCTGCGCCTCGCCGCCCCGGACGCCACCGACGCCGAAGTGCTCGCGGCGCTGGAGACCGTGGCGCTCGGCGAGCTGGCGACCCGCTCGGACGAGGGCCTCGACGCCGAGGTGGGGGA
>JARICT010000156.1 GCA_029257185.1 Quadrisphaera sp. | reverse complement strand
CAGACCAAGCATGGCAAAAACCATCTCAATACTGTCAACCACAAACACACGACCACGACCCGAAGACCGCGACCGCACATCATGGCATCAACCAATGCACACTGTTGAGTTCTCAAGGAACAGACGCCTCTTGGGTCGACCTCCTGAGAGGTGCAACGCCAAGGCAACTTCTCCAACCTACACCAACATTGCCTGACCCGCAAGTTCCTGGTCCTGCCCTGCTGCGATGTGTGAACAGTACATGAGGTTCGCGGTGCCTGGTGACCGGGGGGCGACCTGGTGACCGTCGTCCCGGCGCGGGGGCCCACGGCACCGGTCTCCTGCGGGTCGTCGTCGGCGGTGAGCCCGCTCCGCCACGGTCCCTCGGGTCGTCGCCAGGGGCGTGAGCACCGAGGCGGACCAGCTCTCGTGCCGTGCGGCCCGGCCCGGGCTCAGCTCGGGTCGAGGATCCGCTCGCGCACGGCGTACATGACCGCCTCGACCCTGCTGTGGAGCTGCAGCTTGTCCAGGATGTTGCGCACGTGGTTCTTGACGGTGTTCTCGCTGATGAAGAGGTCGCCGGCGATGTCGCGGTTCGACATCCCTCGCGCCACCAGCCGCAGCACCTGGACCTCCCGGACCGTCAGCCGGGGCGTGGGCGCACCGCTCGCGTGCTCGGACCGCTTGGACAGGGCGGCGAACTCGCTGAGCAGGGCTCCCGCCATGGCCGGGCTGATGAGGGACTGCCCGTTCATGACCGAGCGCAGGCCGTCGGCGATCTCCTCGCCGGGCACGTCCTTGAGCAGGTACCCGTTGGCCCCGGCCCGCACCGCGTCGAAGAGGTCGCTCTCCTCGTCGGAGACCGTGAGGACCACGATCCGGCTGCCCGGGGAGACCCGCTTGATCTCCGCGCACGCCTCGAGCCCGGAGCTGCGGGGCATCCGCAGGTCGAGCAGGACCACGTCCGGCTTCAGCCGCTCGGCCTGGCGCACGGCGTCCAGCCCGTCCCCGGCCTCGCCGACGATGTCGATGTCTCCCTCTGCCATGAGGACCATCTCGAGGCCGCGGCGGTACAGCGCGTGGTCGTCGACGACGAGGACGCGCATCGGCTCCCGCAGGTCGATCTCCTGGTCGCCCCCCGCCGGGGGCGCCTCGACAGCGGGCTCCGGGGCCGGGCGGTCCTCGCCGCCGTCAGCCGCAGGAGCGTCGGACGACGTGGCAGTGACGGAGCCGGCGACCGCTCTGCTGCGGTTCGTGCCGCTCGCACCATCCACCACTCAGACTCCTCTTGGTCACGCTCTGCAGCAGGTTGGCCGCTTTCCGTCACGGAGCCTAGGGGGCTGCGCGGCGGGGCGGCGCCATCCCCGGTGATTGCTCGCCGAGGGTGTCACCGCCCCGACCCTCTCACCTCGAGCCGGCAGCGCCCTCGCCCAGCGTGGCCGGCTCGTCCCCGGCCTCACCGCTACCAGCCTCGTCCCCCGCGGCCGAGGACCCCGCCGCCGAGCTCAGCTGCCGGGCGATCCTGGACGCCGAGCCCAGGTCGTCCGCGAGGCGGATGACGCCGTAGCTCCAGCCGTGGCGGCGGTAGACGACGCTCGGGCAGCGCGTCGCGTCGTCCACGAAGAGGAAGAAGTCGTGACCGACGAGCTCCATCTCCGCGAGCGCGTCGTCGAGGCACATGGGCCGCGCGACGTGCACCTTGTCGCGGATGACCACGTGCGAGTCGCCCAGGGGGTACTCCGAGCGCACGACCCCCGCGACGTCGTCCACACGGACCGCGTCGTCGTCGTCGGCGTCCGCGGCGGACGCGGAGGCCGGATCCGCCTCCCCCGGCAGCGCTGCCGGCTCCGCCACGGGCACGGAGCCGTCCCGCACGCTGGGGTCACCGTGCCGCCCGTGCCGCGTCTTGCGGCGGTCGGCAGCGCGGCGCAGACGCTCGACGAGCCGGTCGAGCGCCTGGTCGAACGCTGCTCCGAGCGACTCGGCGCGAGCTTCGGCCCTCACCACCGGACCCGGGCCGCGCAGGGTCAGCTCCGCACGGTCGCTCGAGCTCGCCTGACGGGGGTTGGCCTCGTGCGAGAGCGCCACCTCCAGGCGCTGCGCCTTGGGCGCCAGGGGCTCGATGCGACCCAGCTTCTCGTCCATCTGCTTGCGGAGCGACTCCGGCACACGGGTGTGGCGGGCGGTCAGGGTGATCTCCACGGGTGATCCTCTCGAAGGTGGGGCGTTCGTGACGACCATGTCACGGTCGGTCGAGCAGGTGCGGTGGTGCGCGGCGACGGCACGAGCGTCGACGCTCAGCTGGCGCGGTGGGCCGGCGACCCCCCTGCCTGGCGGCGTGGACCTCGGCGTCCGTCCGGGCCGCGCCGCAGCGCCCGCCCCGGTGTGCCCTCGCGATGCACCGCCATGGCAGGACGCTAGTGCGTCCTCACCGAGCGGTCACCTGCGACTCGGCCGTGCGGGTCGCGCGCCGCCGCCACCACGGCAGCGCCCACCACGACCGCCCCCACGGACTCCAGCGCCCTGGCGGCCTCGCGGAGGGTCGACCCCGTGGTCACCACGTCGTCGATGACGACGACGTGCGCGCCGCGCAGGCTCCGGCAGGCCCGGTGGGCGCCCGCCACGTTGGCGCTCCGCCTGGCTCCGGCCAGCCCCACCTGGTCGTCGGGCTGGCGCTGCAGGACCAGGCCGGTGCGACCGACCACCACGGTGCGGGGCTCGTTCCCGGTGGCGACGAGCGAGGCCACCCCGGCTCGTGCGAGGTCAGCGGTGAGGTGTGCCCCTCGGGCACGGCGGGAGCGGCGCGCCGAGGGCACGGGGACGAGCACGGAGGGCCTGGCACCGGGGCCCGTCGGCGGACAGAGCCCTTCGAGGGAGAGGAGAGCCCCGGCCAGAGCGGCACCGAGGACCGGCGTCAGGTCGTGGCGACCGCGGGCCTTCCACCCGAGCACCACTGAGCGGACAGGGCCCTGGTAGACAGCGGCGGCGAAGGTCGAGGGCGCGCCGTCCACGAGGGCGGCCGTCTCGACCTCCTGCGCCCCGGACCGCAGCGTGGCGGCGCAGGCGGGGCACAGGGCGGTCCCCGCCCGCGCGCAGCCGCCACAGACCGCGGGGAGCACGAGGTCTGCCAGCTCGAGGGCGGCCCCGCGCCAGTGCCCCGCTCGCCGCTCCACGCCCCGGAGCCTGCTGCCTCACGACCGGGGCGCGATCGCGCCGTGGAGAGGCTGTGGACGACGACCAGCGCGCCTCGCGGGCCTGGGGACGGGTCAGCCCGCGTACGCCGGCTGCACGGCGCCGTCCAGGCTCGTCACCTGCACCCACCTCGCTCCGGCCCGCTGGAAGACCCGCCCGTCCGCCGTCCCCAGCAGCATCGAGCTCTCCCCGTCACCGCCCGCCAGGGCGACGAGCGTCGGCGCCTCCGGCTGGCCCAGGCCCGAGGGGACCCCCGGTGCCCCCTCCGGCTCGAGCGCGCCCCCGGCGAGGGTGTGCACCTGCCGCACCGGCGCACCTGTCCCCGACCGTGCCACGCCCACGCCCAGCACGGCTGCGGTCGACGGGCCGATCCACACGGCGTCCTCCACCGACGCGAGCGTCACCGACGGGGCGCCCTCGCCGCCCACCAGCTCCTGCGGCGCGCCGGCCGCGTCACGGCGCAGTCCGACGATGTCCACCCGGACCCCCCGCGCAGGGACGCCCACGGAGGCCACCAGCGCTCGTGCGCCTTCCCGGGAGGGCCGCAGGGAGACGAGCGTCCGTCCGTCGAGCCACGGCGCTGCCACGCTGGCACCCCGCCCGTCCGGGCCCACCGCCCTGATCGTCCCGTCGCTCGGGGTGGGTGTGGACCACAACCAGCCGTAGGCGTCGAAGGACGGTGGCGTCAGGCGCGCCGGCGCAGCGGCGCTCGCCACCACCTCTCCCTCCCGGGTTTCTGTTCCCGCAGGCCACCGCAGCAGGGTGGTCCCGCCGTCCGCGAGGGCGGCCAGCGCCGGCTCGGCGCCGAGGGCGAGAGCCGGCTCGGACAGGGCGCGCCCCTGCGTCTGCACCCCGGCGGGAGGGACGAGGGACCCGTCCTCCTGCCAGCGCACCGGCTGGCCGCCGCGCAGCAGCACCGGCGACGGGTCCACGGGGACGTCCGAGGTCGGCAGGGCAGCCGGCGTGGGGGCGCTGAGCCGCCCTCCGCCGGCGGTGACGATGACGCTGCCGACCCGGGGCAACCCCCTGAGGGTCGCCTCGATCGAGGCGACCAGGAGGCCGCGCGTGGCCAGGTCCGCGTCCAGGACGTCCTTCTCCAGGTCCACCCGGGCCGTCCTGGCCTCGACGACGACCGACGCCGAGGACAGCCTGGGCCGGGCCCCGCTGCGCCGGACCGCCGGGAGCAGCCAGGAGGACGGGCCGCGCAGCAGCTCGGTGACGGCCTCGGTGGGCAGCGACTCCCGGTCGGCGAACCACCGCACCTCGGGGACGAGGGCGCCGCCGGCCGGGTCCGGGAACCACAGGCTGCGGGCGTCCCACCCGAGGGCGAAGTCGGTCTCGACGACGAACACCTGGTCGGGGACCTCGCCGATGCGCCACTGACCCCTCTCCCGCACGAGCGTCAGCTCCTCGGTCACCACCTCACCGGCGGGCTGGGCGGTGTAGACGCCGTGCGCGTCGACGACCGCGACGGACTCGGCCCTCACGCGCGCGAGCACCGGTCCTCCGGCGGGGTCGGCGACGTCGTCGCCGATCCCGCCCGAACCCCCTGGCTCTCCCGAGCCCTCGGCCGGGCCCTCTGGCGGCCCCTCGAGGCTCGCGCCGTCCTGGGAGAGGGTGATGTCGCGTCCGGCCAGGCGCACCACGTGCAGGCGCGCGGAGGGCCGCCACGTCGGCGCGGTGTCCTCGGTGAGGTAGGAGCGCGCGGCGTCGAAGTTGTCCTCGACCCCGACCGCGGCGGACAGGAACCCCCTGACCTGCGCGCGGGGGCCGGCGCCGGGCAGGGGCCCCACGGGGTCGACGACCACGTCGCGGCGCGCGTCCGCCCCGGCGCCGACGCCCTCGCGCACCGGCCCGCTCACCGGCAGGGAGGCACACCCTGCGGCGGTGACGGCGAGCGCCACCGCCGCGACGGCCCCCGCCCACCGGCCGCGGGCGCGGCGGCGGCTCACGGCGCCTCCCGGTCCGCGAGCGCCCCGCCGGTCGAGGCCCCCGCCGTGGCTCCGGACCCCGCGCCCGACCCGGCGCCCGACCCGGCCCCGGGCAGGGCGCCGAGGAGCGGCTGCGCCGACGAGCGGTCCGGTGGCTCGGGGCTGGCCGCGAGCGGCAGGGAGACCAGCGGTCCCCCCGCGACCCGGGGCAGCGTGAGGACGAAGCAGGAGCCCTCCCCGAGGGCGCCCCACACGTCGAGGCGCCCGGAGTGCAGCAGGGCGTCCTCCCGGGAGATGGCGAGGCCCAGGCCGGTCCCGCCGGAGCTGCCCCCGGCTCCCTCGACGCGCCCGCGGGAGGGTTCCGCGCGCCAGAAGCGGTCGAAGACCCGCCGGCTCTGCGCGGCCGTGAGACCGACCCCGCGGTCCCTGACACGGACGGCGACGGAGTCGTCGTCGCCTCCGACCGTCACCGTCACCGGTCGCTCCCGGCCGTGGGCGATGGCGTTGCCCAGGAGGTTGCGCACGACCCGCTCCACCCGGCGCCGGTCCACCTCCGCCACGCACGCCTCACCGGACGTCTCCAGCTCGAGGGGGACGCGCCGGGCCGCCGCGATCGGCGCCGTCTGCTCCACGACACCGGCCACGACGCCTCGGAGGTCGAGCGCCTCGACGTCGAGGACGGCGGCCCCGGCGTCGTGGCGGCTGATCTCCAGCAGGTCGGCCAGGAGGTCCTCGAAGTGGTCGACCTGGCTGTTGAGCAGCTCGGCGGACCGGGCGAGGGCCGGCGGGAAGTCGCCGCGCGACTCGTAGAGGAGCTCCCCCGCCATCCGGATGGTCGTGAGCGGTGTGCGCAGCTCGTGGCTGACGTCGGAGACGAAGCGCTGCTGCAGCGCCCCGAGCTGTTCGAGGCGGGTGATCTGGTCGCCGATGCTGGCGGCCATGGCGTTGAAGGACCGCGCCAGGCGTGCGAGGTCGTCCTGCCCCTGCACGTCCATGCGCTGCTCGAGGTCGCCCGCGGCGAGGCGCTGCGCCACGGCGGCGGCCGCGCGGACCGGGCGCACCACCTGCCGGGCGACGAGAGCGGCGACGGCCCCGACGAGCAGCACCAGCGCGATCGCCCCGATGAGCAGGACGCGCTGGACCGCGTCCAGGGTGGACTGCTGGGGCGAGAGGTCGAAGACGAAGTAGAGCTCGTAGGTGCCGACGATCGGGACCTGCACGACCTGGCCCACCGCCAGGGCGGGCACCACGTCCCCGTCCCGCGTCAACCCGATGGAGCGCGAGCGCTGCTCGTCCGTCGAGCGCACCGCCTCGCGCAGGTCGGCGGGCACCTCGGCCGGGGTGACCCCGCTGCCGCCGGCGAGGTCGTCGAACGTCGACTTCCCGGGCGGGCGCAGGAGCAGCACGGTGACGTCTCCGTCGGAGCCCGTCTTCTCCAGGGTGTCGACGAGGTTCACGGCGATGGAGCGCACGTCGGTCGCGGACTCGATGTTGGCGCTGGTGAACCCCTGCTGGGCCGTGACGGCGCCCCGGGCCGCCTGCGCCGTGGCCTGGTCCCGCCGCCCGTCCAGGAGGCGCTGGCTGATCTCCTCACCGAGGACGAGCCCCACCCCCGTCACGGCGACGAGCCCGAGGAGCACGGTCGTCGCGACGACCCGCACCTGGAGGGAGCGCCCCAGCAGCGACGCCGTCGCCGCGACCGGGGTCCGGGCGACGTCACCGGCGGTGCGCAGCCGGCGGCGCCACCGGTGCCAGACAGCGCCGGGGTGCTGGTCGGAGGATCGGTCAGCGTGATGGTCGGGGCGCTGGTCGGGGTGCTGGTCGGGGTGCTGGTGCGACGACCGGTCGGCACCGGCACCGGCACCGGCACCGCGCAGCCCGGCCGCGCTGGCCCGCAGCGACGCCCACCTGCGGCCGAGCCCGCGGCGCAGCGCGGCCAGGTCGCTCGCGGCGGTGCGGCGACGCGGGACGGGCGGTCTCGACGGGCCGGCCGGAGGGGAGGTGGTGGTCCGCCGCCGGGGCGGGCGCTCGCTCACTGCTGTCCTGCTTTGTAGCCGACCCCCCGCACCGTCAGGACCACCTCGGGGTTCTCGGGGTCGACCTCGACCTTCGCCCTCAGCCGCTGGACGTGGACGTTGACGAGCCGGGTGTCCCCGGCGTGGCGGTAGCCCCAGACCTGCTCGAGGAGCTGCTCGCGGGTGAATACCTGGCCGGGGCGCCGCGCCAGGGCGACCAGGAGGTCGAACTCCAGCGGGGTGAGCTGGAGCGAGGCGTCACCGCGGCGCACGGCGTGGCCGGGCACGTCGATGCTGACCCCGGCCACGGACAGGTGCTCGGGCGGGGTCTCGGCGCCCGCCTGCGCCGGGCCCGTCGTGTCGCGCCGCAACCGGGCGCGCACGCGCGCCACCAGCTCCTTGGGCTTGAAGGGCTTGGGCACGTAGTCGTCGGCGCCCACCTCCAGGCCGCGCACGACGTCGCCGGTGTCGGAGCGCGCGGTGAGCATCACCACCGGGACCATCGACTCCGCGCGGATGCGCCGGCAGACCTCGAAGCCGTCCATGCCGGGCAGCATGAGGTCGAGCAGGACCACGTCGGGGCGGGTGCGGCGCAGGGCCTCCAGGGCCGACGGGCCGTCGGGGCAGACGGTGACCTCCATGCCCTCGGCGCCGAGCGTGATGCTGATCATCTCGGCCAGCGCGGAGTCGTCGTCGACCACGAGCACGCGTCCCCTCACCCCCCGATCCTCTCACCCGCACCGACGACGGAGGGCTCCCGCGAGCACGCGGGAGCCCTCCGTGGCGGCGCAGGTCGCGAGCGCGGGCGCGCTCGAGGCCTCAGTAGCGGTAGTGCTCGGACTTGTAGGGCCCGTCGGCGTCGAGACCCAGGTACTGGGCCTGGGTCTTCGTGAGCTCGGTCAGGCGCACCCCGAGCGCGTCGAGGTGGTCGCGCGCGACCTTCTCGTCGAGGTGCTTCGGCAGGCGGTGCACGCCCAGGGGGTACTCCTGCGCCCGGGTGAACAGCTCGACCTGGGCGATGACCTGGTTGGCGAAGGAGGCCGACATCACGAAGCTGGGGTGGCCCGTGGCGTTGCCGAGGTTCAGCAGGCGCCCCTCGGACAGCACGATGATCGAGCGCCCGTCGGCGAACCGCCACTCGTGGACCTGCGGCTTGATCTCGGTGCGGACGACGCCCGGCACCTTGGCGAGCCCGGCGATGTCGATCTCGTTGTCGAAGTGGCCGACGTTGCCGACGATGGCCGTGTTCTTCATCGAGGAGAGGTGGTCGGTGGTGACGACGTCGCGGTTGCCGGTGGCGGTGATGACCAGGTCGGCCTCGGGCAGCACGTCCTCGAGGCGGGCGACCTGGTAGCCGTCCATGGCCGCCTGCAGCGCGCAGATCGGGTCGATCTCGGTGACGATGACCCGGGCGCCCTGGCCGCGCAGGGACTCGGCGCTGCCCTTGCCGACGTCGCCGTACCCGCACACGACCGCGACCTTGCCGCCGATGAGCACGTCGGTGGCGCGGTTGAGGCCGTCCACGAGGGAGTGGCGGACCCCGTACTTGTTGTCGAACTTCGACTTGGTCACCGAGTCGTTGACGTTGATGGCGGTGAAGAGCAGCTCGTCACGCTCGAACAGCTGGTAGAGCCGCATGACCCCGGTGGTGGTCTCCTCGGAGACGCCCTGGATGCCGGCGGCGATGCGCGTCCACCGCTGGTCGTCCTCGGCGAGCGTGCGGCGCAGGGTGGCCAGGACCACCCGGTACTCGTCGGAGTCCTCCTCGGTGTCGCCCGGCACGGCGCCGGCCTTCTCGAACCGGACCCCGTCGTGGACGAGCATCGTCGCGTCACCGCCGTCGTCGAGGATGAGGTTCGGACCGCGCGCGTCGCCGTCGGTCCCCCAGTCGAGGGCCTGCTCGGTGCACCACCAGTACTCGGTGAGGCTCTCGCCCTTCCAGGCGAAGACCGGGATGCCGGCCGGCGCCTCCACGGTCCCGCCGCTGGCCGGCGGGCCGACGACGACGGCCGCGGCGGCCTCGTCCTGGGTGGAGAAGATGTTGCAGCTGGCCCACCGGACGTCGGCGCCGAGCGCGACGAGGGTCTCGATGAGCACGGCGGTCTGGACCGTCATGTGGAGGGACCCGGTGATGCGCGCGCCGGCGAGGGGGCGCGAGTCGCCGTACTCCTCGCGCAGCGCCATGAGGCCGGGCATCTCGTGCTCGGCCAGGCGCACCTGGTGGCGGCCGGGCTCGGCGAGCGAGAGGTCGGCGACCGCGAACCCGAGGTCGCCGACGCGGGTCACGGTGGCGGCGGGCGCAGCGGTGGGGCTGGTGGTCATGGGGGAACCTTCCGGTGGGTGGCGTCGAGGGGGCGCGCAGCACGGGGAGAGGTGCGGTCGCTGTCGGGCACGGGAACGTGAGCCGGTGGCCGATCAGCAGGAGACCTCGTCGCGGAGCGCAGCCCGGCGCGGCCCGTCTGGGCCCGTGGTCGTCGCCGACGCCGGATCACCCAGGGTAGCCCCCGAGGTCAACACCGGCCGGTCTCCGACGCGACCCGCCGCTCGTCCGCGTCATACGCACCCCGCCCCACCGCGTCTCGAGCGCGAGACGCGGTGGGGCGGGGCGCGCTCAGCGCGGGGTAGGTGCGGTCCGGCGGACGTCGGGCTCGAGGTAGATGACGCGGGCGATCGGCACGGCGGCACGCACCCGGGCCTCGGCGGCGTCGATCGCGTCGGCCACCTCGTCCGCGCTCTCCGCGGAGGGGACGGCGATCTTGGCCGCGACGAGCAGCTCCTCCGGGCCGAGGTGCAGGGTCCGCAGGTGGATGACGCCGTCCACGCCGTCACCGGGCAGGGCGTCCTCGATGGCGCGGCGGTGCGCCGCGACCGCGCTCTCGCCGATGAGCAGCGACTTCATCTCGATCGCCAGCACCACGGCGATGACCACGAGGAGCACGCCGATGCAGGCGGTGCCGGCGGCGTCGAAGCGGCCGTCGCCGGTGAGCAGGGTGAGGCTGACCCCGGCGAGCGCCAGCACCAGGCCGACGAGCGCGCCGAAGTCCTCGAGCAGGACGATGGGCAGCTCCGGCGCCCTGGCGTGGCGGACGAAGGCCACGAGCGACTGGTCGCCGCGCACCGCGTTGGTCTCCTTGAGCGCGGTGCGGAAGGACAGACCCTCCAGGACGATCGCCACCAGCAGGACCGTGACCGGCACCCACTGCCACGACGTGATGCCCTCCGGCTCCTGCCACTTGTGGTACGCCTCGTAGAGCGCGAACAGCCCGCCGACGGTGAAGAGCACGACCGAGACGACGAAGCCGTAGACGTAGCGCTCGCGCCCGAAGCCGAAGGGGTGCTCGGGGGTCGCCGCGCGGCGCGCGCGCTTGCCGCCGAGGAGCAGCAGGGCCTGGTTCGCGGAGTCCGCCACCGAGTGCACGCCCTCGGCGAGCATCGAGGACGCCCCGGTCAGGGCGAACGCCCCGAACTTCGTCACGGCGATGCCGAGGTTGGCGCCGAGCGCGGCGTAGATCGCGGTGGTGCTGCCGTGGGCCACGGGGGCTCTCTCTCGTCAGTGCTTCCCGGTCGGGACGACGCGCCGGTGACGCCGCGGCGGACAGTGTGCCGCCGACCGGTCGCGGCAGGGGGGTATCCCCCGCCCGACGCGCCCCGGTGGCGTCATGGCGCACCGCCCCGGCGCGCTGCCAGGGTGGCGCCATGAGCACCATCGCGCCACCGCAGGCCGCAGCGATCACCGCCGCCCCGCCGCGCCGCCTCCTCACCGGCGCGGGGCGCGTCGTCACCAGGGGCCTCGCCGGCACCGCGCACGTGGTGCTGGACCTGCTGTGGGGCGGGCTCCTCGCCACCGTGGCCTGGCTGCTCCTGGCGCTCGGGATCTCGGGGCTGTCGGCCTTCCTCGTCGGAGCCGTGGTGCTCTTCGGGGTGCTGGTGGGCGCCCGGGCCGTGGCGGCGGTCGAGCGCGCCCGCTTCGCCGCGGTGCTGCGCGAGGACGTCACGGCCCCTGCGGCGATCGGCGAGGGCACGGTGTGGCAGCGCGCCGGGTGGGTCGTGGCCGACGGCGCGACGTGGCGCGCGCTCGCGTGGATCCTCCTGGTGCCGCTGCTGGGTCTGGTGTGGACGCTCGTGGTCGTGGGCCTGTGGTCAGCCGCTCTGGTGCTCGTCACCACCCCGCTGTGGGCGGGGACGGTCGCCGGGCCCGACGCGCCGGCCCTGACGGCCCTGCTGGCCAGCACGCTCTGGAGCGCCGCGGCCGTGCTCGCCGGCGTGCTCCTGGTGCCGGCGGCGCTGCTCGCGGCGTCGGGGTGCGCGCGGGCCGACACGGCGCTGGCCCGCGTGCTGCTCGGGGCGAGCCGCACCGCGGTCCTGGACCGGCGGGTCGCCGCCCTGACCGCCACCCGACAGGCCGCGGTCGACGCCGCCGACGCGGAGCGCCGGCGCATCGAGCGGGACCTGCACGACGGCGCCCAGCAGCGGCTCGTGGCCCTCGCCGTCACCCTCGGCATGGCGTCCAGCACGCTGGAGGACGACGAGGGCGCCTCACCGCGGGCCCGCGAGCTGGTGGCTCTCGCCCACGGCGAGGCGAAGGCCGCGGTGGCCGAGCTGCGGGACCTCGCCCGCGGCATCCACCCCGCCGTGCTCACCGACCGCGGGCTCGACGCCGCTCTCTCCGCGCTGGCGGCCCGCTGCCCCGTGCCCGTGAGCGTGGACGTCGCCCCGGGCGCGAAGGACCGGTGCTCCCCGACCGTGGAGGCCACGGCGTACTTCGTCGTCGCCGAGGCGCTCACCAACGTGACCCGTCACTCCGGGGCCGGCCGGGCGCGCGTGGTGGTCGACCGGCTCGGGGACCGCCTCCACCTGCTCGTCGAGGACGACGGGCGCGGCGGGGCGACGTCGGCTGCGGGCGGGGGCCTGGCCGGGCTGGGCCAGCGGGTCGCGGGCGTCGACGGCTCGCTGAGCCTGCTCAGCCCGCCGGGCGGACCCACCCGGCTCCACGTCGACCTCCCGTGCGCGTCGTGAGCGCCGCCGACGCCGCGGGGGCAGCCGGCGCCGCGCGGTTCGCGGGCACCGGGGCGGGGGCCGGGCGCGAGCCGCTGCGGGTCGTCATCGCCGAGGACTCCGTCCTGCTGCGGGAGGGGCTGGTGCGGCTGCTCACCGACGCGGGCCTCGAGGTGGTGGCGGCCGTGGGCACCGCCGAGGACCTCCTGCGGGCCGTCGACGACGCCGCGTCGCCGCAGGACGGCGCCCCCGACCGCAGCCCCGACGTGGCCATCGTGGACGTGCGGATGCCCCCGACGCACACCGACGAGGGCATCCGCGCCGCGCTCGTCCTGCGGGCGGGCCACCCGGGGCTCGGCGTGCTCGTGCTGTCCCAGTACGTCGAGGAGCGGTACGCCACCGACCTGCTGGCCAGCTCGCGCGGCCGCAGCGGGGGCATCGGCTACCTGCTGAAGGACCGCGTGGCCGACGTCCGCGACTTCGTGGACGCGGTGCGCCGGGTGGCGGCCGGGCAGACAGCCCTGGACCCGGAGGTCGTGGGCCAGCTCGTCGCCCGCAGCCGGGCCGACTCGCCGGTGGCGGCGCTGACGCCCCGGGAGCGCGACGTGCTGGGGCTGATGGCCGAGGGCCGCACGAACGCCGCCATCGCCGCGGCGCTGTTCGTCACCGACGGCGCGGTGGAGAAGCACGTCTCGAGCATCTTCACCAAGCTCGGGCTCGCGCCCACCACGAGCGACCACCGGCGCGTGCTCGCGGTCCTCGCCCACCTCGAGCACAGCGACGCCGACCAGCAGCCGGCCCCGCACCCCCAGCCACCCACGAGGAGGACGCCGTGACCCCCACCCTGGATCACCCCGCCGCCGGCTCTCGGCCGCCCGGGGCGAGCCTCGAGCCGCCGCGCCGGAGGGCTGGCGGGGCGGTGCTGACCGTGGTGGGGCTCGTGGTGGCGCTCGCCCTCGTCCTGGCCGTGGCGCTGAGCGCGGTGAGCGCCCTCGTCCGCCAGGAGGTCACCACCCGCGACGCCTTCACGGGCGTGGGAGCGGTCCGGTTCGACGCCCGGTGCTCCGGGGACGTGCGGGTGGTCGCCGACCGGGCGCTGCCGGCCGGCGCCGTGGAGGTCGACTGGCGGGAGCGCTGGTCGGTCTCGCGCCCACGGCACGACGCCGACGTCGTCGACGGCGAGCTCGGGCTGTCCACGCGGTGCTCCCGCCTCTCGATCGGGTCCGAGGCCAGCAGCGACGTGCTCGTGCGCCTCGCCGACGGCGCCCGGCTCGCGGTGGACACGGAGGTCGGGGACGTGGGCGTCAGCGGGGTCACCGGGGACGTGACGGTGACCCACGGGGTCGGTGACGTGGACGTGCGGGGCGCTGACGGCGCCGTGAGCGTGAGGAACGGCGTCGGCGACGTCGACGTCGCCGGTCGCCTCACGTCGGGGGAGGTGAGCGCCGGGACGGGCGACGTGAGGCTGCGCTCCAGCACCGCCCCGGACACGGTGTCCGTCAAGGCCGGCACGGGCGACGTGGTCGTGACCCTGCCGGGCTCGAGCACCTACGACGTCAGGGCGGAGTCCGGCGTGGGCACCGCGGACGTCGGCGTCGAGGACGACCCCGGCTCGCCGCGCCACGTCCTCGTGAGCTCCGGCGTCGGCGACGTCGCGGTGCGCACGGTGGGCTGAGCCTGTGGGGCCGCGCCCCGGCCGGGGCGCCGGACCGCCGGCTCGGCGCGCCGGTCAGCTCAGCGCGTCCCGCAGGTCGGCGACGTGCGGGCTGATGGCCGGGTCGACACCGGAGCCCAGCGCCAGGTAGGTCCCCGCGAAGTCGGTGCGCGCGACCAGGCGTGCCAGCCGCTCCAGCCCGCTGGCCGTGGCCACGCCGGCGAGCCGCTCGGTCCCCTCCGAGGGCGGGGGCTCGGCGCCGACGGAGACCTCGGAGACCTTCACTCCGGAGCGCTCCGCGATGTCCAGGACGGCGCTGGTCGCCGGCCCGCGGGTGGCGGGGGTGGTCTCGGTGAGGAGCAGCAGGCGCAGGCGCGGCCCGGTCGGCCCGTCGACGTAGGGGTCGCGGAAGAGGTCGTCCAGCCCCGCGTCCCGCTCGGCCGCGGCGCCGGCCAGCGGCCCCCCGAAGGTCGCCACCACGTCGCCGGCGTCGTCGGGCAGGGTGCCGGCGAGCGCCGGCACGCGCGCCGTGCGGGCGAGCACGGACGCCGCCCGGCGCGCCGCCACCGCCGCGAGCGGGCCGTCGCCGATCACGACGGGCACGCTCCCCGCCAGCTCGAGGGCCAGGGTCTTGGCGGGGTTGACGAACAGCGCGGAGCCGGGGCGGGCCGTGGCGGCCTCGTCGTCGAGGGCGTCGGCCACCGCCATGAGCACGCTCGGGGGCGCGGTGAAGAGCCCCAGCCGGTCGCCGGCCAGCAGCACGGGGGTCAGCAGGGACCACAGGGCGGTGCGCGTGGTGGGGGCGGAGACGGCGCCCGCCGAAGCAGGTGGCGTGGCGACGTGGAGCCCGCGGACCTGCTCGCTGACGCGTGCCATCGACGAGTCGGCGCGGCCGATGGTCAGGACGCGGGCGCCGCGACGGCCCGCCTCGGCCAGCAGTCGCACCCCGGGGGCCGACCTCCCGGAGAGCGAGGCCCCGACGACGAGGTCCATCGGCCCCACCCAGCCCGGGAGCGTGTCCCCCGTGCGGACCATGACGGGCACCGGGGACGAGGGACCCGCGAGGGCGGCGATGGCCTCGCCGATGACGGCGGACCCGCCGCGGGCGGCGACGACCACGGAGCGGGGCCGGTCGCTCGCGTCGAGGCGGTCGATCCCGGACTCCCCCGACACCTCGACGGCGCGGCGGACCTGCGCGCCCGCCCCTGCCAGCGCGCGCAGCACGCCGGAGGGGTCGGCGGCGGCGAGCGCCTGCTCGTCGTCGAGCAGCTCCTCGTCGAGGTCGGTCGCCGACGAGGGCTCGGGCGGGAGGTCCAGGGGGTCGCGGTCCACCTCCCCGACGTTACCCACCGCCGCCGCCCGCCCGGACCGCACTTCGCGGGCGAAGTGCTGCTCGAGAGGGTCGCCGGACCGCGCTTCGCGGGCGAAGTGCGGTGGGGTGCGCGGCGGGTGAGGCGATCAGGCGCGGACGGCGGCCAGGACGTCGTCGCGCACCCGCTCCATCGTCGCCGCGTCCTGACCCTCGACGTTCAGGCGCAGGAGCGGCTCGGTGTTGGACGGCCGCAGGTTGAACCACCACCACGGCGAGACCTCGTCCGGGGAGGAGACGGTCAGCCCGTCGAAGGTGTCGGTGCTCGCGCCGGCCGCCTCGTGCTCGGCCCGGACGCGCGCGGTGACGGCGGCGGCGTCGCCCACCGTGGAGTTGATCTCGCCGCTGGCGGCGTAGGGGTCGTAGGCGGCGGTCAGCCCCGACAGCGGGACGTCGGACTCCCCCAGGGCGGCCAGGACGTGCATCGCGGCGAGCATGCCGGTGTCGGCGCCCCAGAAGTCCGCGAAGTAGTAGTGCGCCGAGTGCTCCCCGCCGAAGACCGCGCCGGTGCGCGCCATCTCCCCCTTGATGTAGCTGTGGCCCACCCGGGTCCGCACCGCGGTGGCCCCGGCGGCCTCGACGAGCTCGGGGACCGCGCGCGAGGTGATGAGGTTGTGGAGGACCACCGGCTCGGGGCCGGAGTCAGAGCCGGGGTGGGCTGCTCTGGCGCGGGCGACCTCGCGCAGCGCCACCAGCGCGGTGATCGCCGAGGGGCTGACGGCCTGCCCCCGCTCGTCGATGACGAAGCACCGGTCCGCGTCGCCGTCGAAGGCCAGGCCCACGTCGGCGCCGTGCTCGAGGACCGCGCGCTGGAGGTCCACGAGGTTCGCGGGGTCGAGGGGGTTGGCCTCGTGGTTCGGGAAGGTGCCGTCGAGCTCGAAGTACAGCGGCACCACGTCCAGCGGCAGCGCGGGCAGCCCGGCGGCCTCACCGAGAACCGCCGGCGTGGTGAGGCCGCCCATGCCGTTCCCGGCGTCGACGACCACCTTCAGGGGGCGGCTGGCGCTGAGGTCGACGAGGGAGCGCAGGTGGGCCGAGTAGTCGCCCAGCAGGTCGCGGTGGCTGGTGGTGCCCGGTCGCTGCGCCGACGGCAGCGCCGCGTCGCCGTCGAGGTAGGACTGCGCCAGCTCCCTCACCTGCGCCAGGCCGCTGTCCTGCCCCACCGGCTTCGCGCCGGCGCGGCACAGCTTGATGCCGTTGTACGCCGCGGGGTTGTGGCTCGCGGTGAACATCGCCCCCGGGACGCCGAGCGCGCCGGAGGCGTAGTAGAGGCCGTCGGTGGAGCACAGGCCGATGACGGTGACGTCGCCACCCGCGCCCGTCACGCCCTCGGCGAACGCGGCCACGAGCTCGGGCGACGACGCGCGCATGTCGTGGCCGACCACCATGGACGAGCCGACCACGCCGAGGACCTCGGCCGCGGCCGCCCCGATCGCGCGGACGACGCCGGCGTCCAGCTGGCTCCCGACGAGCCCGCGGACGTCGTAGGCCTTGATGACGGCGCGCAGGTCCAGCGCGGGGCGGGGCGACGCGGCAGGCATGGGCGCGACCCTAACGAGGGCCTGAGGAGCCGCTGGCCGGACGGTCGCCGGGCACGGGGCTCAAGAAAGGCGGCGCTCGCGCCGATCACCTCGGTGGCGCACTGCACCCTGACGAAGGAAGACCCCATGGCCGCGGCCACCTCGAGCACCCTGCCCAGCACCACCGACCCGGGCACGATCGACCCCGGCACCACCGACCGCCGCAGCGCTGACCCCGGTGCGACCCGGCCGCCCCGCCGACGTGCCGCGAACCGTCAGGGCTCGCGCCCGAGCGTCCCGCTCGGCTCGCTGACCCAGGGCGGGGTCGCCGGCCGCGGGGCCGGCTCGACCTGCTCGGTGTGCGACAGCACGTCGGTGACCCACCTGACGATGACGCTCACCGACGGCACGCCCGCACGCTTCACGTCGTGCCGCCGCTGCGGCGAGCGGCGCTGGGACGGCAGCGGTGAGCCGCTGAGCATCACCGAGGTGCTGGCCCGGGCCAGCAAGGGCTGAGCCACCCCGATCCGACCCACCCGGACCCGACCCACCCGGACCTGAGCCGCCGACCTACCCCTGCTGGGCGCCCGGCTGGCGCACGACGCGCAGGCGTGAGCGGCGCTGGGCCGCGGCCTCGGCGGTGATGGGCTCCGGCTCGGGCCGGGCGGCCTCGCGCACGGCGTCGGCCAGCGCCAGGAGGTCGTCGTGGCTGTGGCGGTGCTCGTAGGCCTCCGGCTGGAGCCGGACGACCTCCCAGCCCTTGGGGGCGGTGAGCCGGTCGGCGTGGGCGGAGCACATGTCGTAGCAGTGCGGCTCCGCCTGGCGCGCGAGCGGGCCCAGCACGGCGGTGGAGTCGGCGTAGACGTACGTCAGCGTGGCCACGGCCGGGGCCTTGCACCCGGTCCTGCTGCAGCGCCGAACCCCCATCTCCCGGACGCTACCCCACCGCAGCGCCCTCCCGGGGGCGGCGCGCGGACCTCGCGAGGTCGACGTCCGCGCGCCCTAACCTGGGGGTGTGGGGATGTCGGACCGCACCCGGGGCGGACAGGGACGGGGACGGCGCGAGCGCTCGTCGTCGGGCGCGGCGGCCGCTGCGAGCGCACCGCCGGAGCAGGACGCGGCCGGTGGCCCCCGGCGAGCGCGGCGCACCCGCCGCGACCGCCACGGCCGCGGTCTGCGGGGACCGCTGGTGCCCGCGGCGCTCCCGGGCGCGCGCACCCGCGCCGAGGCCTTCGACGACCTCGTGCTCGACGCGGTGGAGGACCTCGAACGACGGTGGGGCGCCCAGATGGCCGCCATCGAGTTCGCCGTCGAGGACGTGCCCCCGCCGTACCCCCCGGACCAGGTGCGCCGCGAGGTGCCGCTGGGCCGGTGCACCGCCGGCGACCGTCGCTCCGGGCCGCGCGTCGTGCTCTACCGGCACCCCATCACCGTGCGGGCGGCGGACCAGGCGGACCTCGCGGACCTCGTCCACGAGGTGGTCGTGGAGCAGGTCGCCGGCGCGCTGGGCCGCACGCCGGAGGAGATCGACCCGACCTGAGCACGTCCATGGCCCGCCGCAGGGCCGCCCACGAGCCGCCTACGGGGAGCCGCGGAGCTCCACGCGGACGGCCGCGCTGGACACCGGCGCCGGGGACACGGCGTGGGCGGAGACCAGGCGCCCGCCGCTGGCTCCCTCCCCGTCCTGCGCCACGGACGACTCCAAGGCGGCGACCACGGGGGCTCCGCCGTCGACGGCGACGAGCACCGCCACCGGCTCCGCAGCCCCGTCGGCGGCCCGCGGGAGCCCGGCGACGTCGAGGGTCCGGGTGCTCCCGGCAGCCAGGTCCACGGTGGTCGCGCGAGCGAGCCCGCCGCCGGAGCCCAGGACCGCCACCTCGGCGCTGCCGGGCGCACCCGCCTCCGCGCCGGCAGCGCCCCGGGCCGCGTGGAGCACCAGCCGCGTGGTGATCGCCGGCGCCGCCTCGTCCCCGCCCGAGGGCGTGGGGGGCACGGCCAGCACCACCTGGCCGGCGAGGCGGCGCGCCGACCCGGTCCAGGCGAGGTCGGCGGCGACACCGTCGTCCTCGGCGGTGGAACGCCCCACGGCGGCGACGACGGGGGCGTCGGCGGCGACCGTCACCGACCACGTCCCGTCGGGCAGACCGTCGAGGGGGACGTCGACCGAGCCGGCCGGCGGCACGGTGGCCGCCAGGCGCAGGCCGGTCGCGGCGAGCGGTCCGTCGGGCCCCGAGACCTGCCACCGCACCACCACGGGCGCGGGGCTGGTGGTCGCCAGTCGCAGCACCGGGGTGGCCTCGCCCGCCGCCGCGACGACCCCCGGCACGACCTGGCCCCGCGCGGGGCCGTCCCCGGCGGTCACCACGTCGGTGCCGCGGGGCACCAGGCCGCGCAGCGAGCTGGTCACCAGCCACGGCGCGACGTCGGCCCCGTCGCTGCGCACCCGCACCGCCAGGGAGGTGGCACCGGGCACGACGCCCTCGAGGAGCACGGAGCGCTGCTGCCCCGCGGCGAGCGCCATCTGCGGCAGCGGCACCAGCGTGCCGCCGTCGACCGCCGCGTCGGCGTCGACGAGGGCGTCGACGCGCACCGTCGCGGGGGTGTCGGTGGGGTTGAGCACCACGAGCCGCGTCGAGTCGCCCACGGGCGTGGCCCCTCCCACCAGCCACGCCTCGTCCGTGGTGGGCACGCACGGCGGGGCCGAGAGCCCCCGCAGGTCGCCGGAGAGGGCCAGCGCCGACGACGAGCCGGCGAGCAGGGGCTCGACACCGGCGACCGGGCTGGCCGTGACCGTCGACGCCGCCCCTCCTGCGCCGCCGCCCGGGGCGGTGGCGAGGGCCCCGCCGGCGTCGGTGAGCGGCGATCCGACCTCGGGCTGGGCATCGGCCCCCGGCTCGGCGTCGGGCTCGGCCTGCGGCGCGGTGATCTCCAGGGCCGGCCCCTGCTCGGCGGGGTCCTCGCCGAGCGACGGCGTGTCCGCGGGACCCGGCGGCTGCGGGAGGCCGAGCACCGGTGCGGACTCGGCGGGGAGCACCGTGAGCGCCCGCACCGCCGTGGCCGGCGGCACGGCGCCGGAGTCACCGTCGAGCTGGGAGGAGGTGGCGGCGGCCACGGGGGGCCCCGGACAGCCGAGCTGCGTGTCCGTGGCGGGCACCGGCACCTCCTCGCGCGCAGCGAGCACGCGGACCTCCGCGGGGGGCCCGGCCGCCGCGAGGACCGCTCCGCCGGCGAGCAGGACGCTCGCGGCGAGCGCCCCGGCGCCGGCGCGGGCCGGGAGCCTCGAGCGCTTCACGACGCGGCCCGCCGCTCGGCCCCGCGGTAGCGCGCCGCTCCCCCGAGGGGCAGGGCGAGGAGCACCGTCAGCAGCAGCACCACGGCCTGGGCCACGGCGAACAGCAGCGGGAGGAGGCCGGCGTGGCTCACGACGAGCTCGCCACCGCCCGCGGGCACGTCGACGGCGGTGGCCCAGCCGTCGGCGCGCGAGACGGCGAGCGGCTGCCCGTCCAGCGTGGCGCGCCACCGCGGGTCGTAGCGCTCGGCGAGCACGACGCTGCGCCCGGGCGGGCCGGGGTCGATGCGCGCGCTCACGCGCTCCCCCGCCGACGGCAGCACCCCCAGCGCCGTCCCGTCCTGGTCGAGCAGCCGCGCGCGCGCCGGCCGGTCGACTGCCCCGGGCGAGTCGGTGGCCACGCGGTAGAGGACGCCGTCGTCCGTGGCGCCCGCTCGCACCAGGGCCGTGGACCCGTCCAGGGGGCTGTCGCCCCGCACGAACACGAACCCGATGCCCAGCGAGCGCAGGGCGGGTCCTGGATCACCCGAGCCGGCGGCGAGCGCCGCGCTCACCGAGCGCAGCAGCGCGGTGCCCGACGCCTCGGGCGCCGCGCCGGGTCCGGAGGTCGCCTCCGCGGCGGTCGCCGTCGCCTGCCCGAGCAGCGGACCCTCCAGGGCGGCCGCGGTGGCGGCGGCGCTCGTGTCGAGCAGCGTGACGCGCCCGCGCGCCAGCGTGGCGCTCGCCGACGCTCCCGCGGGGTCGGCGCGCAGGTCGCGGAGGTCCAGCTCGAGCGTGCGGGCGGCGTCCGGGCCGCGCCCGGCGTCCAGCGCCACGGCGGGCAGCGCCCCTGAGCCTCGCTGCAGCTGCGAGGGCGAGGCAGCGGCCCACCCCGCGAGGGCCCCCAGCGGTGCGAGGGCGACCACGCCGGCGAGCACCACCGTCGGGGTGCGCCACCTGCTGCGCGCCACGCGGCGGCGGGTGGCGGTGGCGGGGCGGGCGGGGTGGAGCACGGCGGTGCGGGTGCGCTCGGCGACCACCAGAGCGCCGGCCGCCGCGCCCAGCCACACCAGGGACGTCCCCGCGCCGGGCCAGGCCGTCACGGCGGGGGGCGCGACGGCGGTGTGGACGCACAGCGCGGCGAGGACCACGCCGACGGCGACGAGCACCCACCCGGCGCGGGCCCCGGCGCCGGTGCGCCGGCGGGCCCACGCGCCGACACCGGTGGTGAGCAGGGCTGCCGCGGGCAGCGCGAGCGGGACCCAGCGCACCACGCCGGTGATGGCCGGGGGCACGGCGCGGGACAGCGCGCCGCCGACGGCGCCGGGGACGGTGCCCGCCAGCTGGCCGGCGCGCTCGGCCAGCACGGGCAGCGACCCGGGGAGGAGCTGGGCGAGCCACCCTGCTCCGGGGGCCTGCGGCTGGCCCAGGACCAGCTGCCACCACGCCGGGACGGCGCTCGCGAGCGCGAACCCCGGGCCGGCGAGCAGGGCTCGCGGGTCCGTGGCGGCGACCACGGCCAGCGGCGCCACGAGCACGGCGGACGGGGCGAGGACCCACACGAGGCTGGCGCGCCAGCGCGGGGCCAGGAACGCCGCGGCCACCACCGCCACGAGGAGCGCGAGCACCAGGACCGGCGCGCCGGCCACCGCGACGCCGGCCGCCAGCCCTCCGGAGGCGGCGGCGACCAGGGAGGAGCGGCGCGAGGGCGCGGTGAGCGCGCGGACGCCGCCGAGCACCGCCCAGGGCAGGGCGACGTGGGCGACCACCGCGCCGAGGCGCCCGGAGTCCAGGCCCAGCAGGAGCGGGGGCGCAGAGGCCCAGACCAGTGCCGCGAGCAGTCGCAGCGGGCGGGAGCGGGTCGCCAGCCCCGCCGCGGCCCAGCCGCCCCAGCCGGCCAGCGGGAGCGCGAGCAGGAGGAGGGCCGCGACCGCGGTGGAGACGTCGCCGAGCAGGGGCAGGGAGGCCGCGGCGACCACCCACAGCAGCGGGTCCGGCGGCAGCGCCGCGCCGAGCCCGGCGGGTGACCAGTCCGAGACGAGCGCCCGCGCCGTCGCGCCGAGGGACGGGGCGCCGGGGAGCGCCGGCCCGGTGACCTGCCCCGGCTCCAGGAGCCCTCGCAGGACCCACGCGCTGGTCCCCGCGAGCGCGAGGAGGACCAGCGGCACGGCGAGCCGCCCGATCCGTGACGGGGGCGCGAAGGGCAGCGGGTCGTCACCGGAGGCGCGCGCGGCCCCCTCACCCGCGGCGCGCTCTCGCGGGTCGCCCCGGCCGTCGCGACCTCCCGGGGCGCCGCGGTAGCCCTCGCGCGCGGACCACCCTCCGCGGGCGAGGCGGTCGCGGTGGAAGCGGAACAGCTCGACGGTGCCCGGCTGGAGGGCCGCGAGAGCGCGCCGCCCGTCCCCGCCCCGGCCACGCTGGTGGGCGGGCGCCGCGAGCCGCCAGGTGGCCCTCGACCGCCACACGCCGCCGGGGCGCAGGAGCCCGGACTGGGCCGAGGCCACCGCGGTGATCTCCGCGGGGGCGAGCGACGGCTGCTTCGTCGCCATGCGGCCCAGGGCGCGCAGGACCGCCCCGATCGCGGTGAGCGCCACGACCAGCGGCAGCGCGAGGAGGGGCGCGGTGACGAGCTGGTGGTGCACCTCGTCGCGCCGCACGGCGGCGCGCACGGCGCGCGCCCGGCGCCGGTGGCTCGAACCCCCGCCCGTGGCGCCGGGGCGGCGGGCCCCGGTGGCCGTGGCGTCGGCGTGGTGGACCACGGCCTGGGGCACCACCACCACGCGGTGGCCGGCGAGGTGGGCTCGCCGGCACAGGTCCAGCGCCTCACCGCTGCGGGGCACCGACGGGTCGCCGCCGAGGCCCACCAGCACGTCGGCGCGCACGAGCATCCCGGCGCTGGAGACGGCCAGGACGTCGGAGACGTCGTCGCGCTGGCCCTGGTCGGACTCCCCTCGCTCCACGGCGCCGATGACCCTGCCCCGCCGCGAGGCGGTGACCCCGATCTCCAGGAGGCGACGGCGGTCGTCCCAGTCGGTGAGCTTGACGCCGGCGATGGCCACGTGGGGCGCCACCTCGACGGCCTCGAGGAGCCGTTCGAGCGCGTCGGGCTCGGGGGCGCTGTCGTCGTGGAGCAGCCAGACCCAGGAGAGCGGCCCGGCGCCGGGCCGGGCGGGCAGGTGCTCGTGGTCGGCTGCGGCCTCGGCGCCCCCGGCGCCCTCGGCGTCGTCGTCCAGCCGGTCGGCGTCGAGGACCGCGAGGGCTGCCTGCGCGGCGTCGAGCACGGAGGCGGCCGCGCTGACCCGCACGTGGCGCACGGTCGCGTCGGGAAGACGGCGGGAGAGCGTGAGCAGCTGGCGCTCGCTGTCGTCGCGGGAGTCGGCGTCGACGGTGACGACCACGTCGCTGGGGCGGCGCTGGGCGCTCAGGGCCGCGAGGGTCCGGGGGAGCCACGTCGCGCCGTCGGAGGCGAGCAGGACGGTCGTGACGTGGGGCGCCCTCGCCCTCGCGCGGGGGCGACGCAGCGCGGGCGCGGCGGCGGCCAGCGACGCGGCGACGGAGAGGCCGGGACCGCTCGAGCCCTCCGTCACCGTCACCCCGGTCACCCTACGGACGGCGACAGCGCCTGACTCGATGTTCAGACGGCGGCGCGCTTGACGCGGCGCCGCTCCCGCTCGGAGAGCCCGCCCCAGATGCCGAAGCGCTCGTCGTGGGTGAGCGCGTACTCGAGGCACTCGGTGCGGACCTCGCAGCCGAGGCACACCCGCTTGGCCTCGCGGGTGCTGCCGCCCTTCTCGGGGAAGAACGCCTCCGGGTCGGTCTGCGAGCACAGGGCGCGGTCCTGCCAGGCGGCAGCCTCCAGCTCCTCCGCGGTCATGAAGCTGCGCACCACGGGGATGCCGAGCCCGACGAGGACGACCGAGGTCCCGTCCTCGTCGTCGGCGCCGGCGTCGGCACCGCCGTCCTCCGGCTCCTCGGCCGGCAGGTCGGTCCACACGGGGCCGACGAGGCTGAGGCCCTCGATCGGCGCGGTCCCCGTCACGGGGTGGTCCTGGGTGGCGGCGCCGTTCTCGGCGGGGGCGCTCAGCAGGGTCGTGCGGGTCATGTCGTGCCCTTCTCGTGTCCTCGTCGTGCTGGCCGGCCGCGGTGGTCTGCGGCCCGGCCACGGCAGCGCGTCGTCGGCGCTGGGAGTCCCTGAATTACAGAGGGACTACGGAGAGTCGTCAAGTGATTCCGGAGAGTTGACATCAAGGATCGGCGCGACACGCGGGTCGGACCCGGACGAAGCAGGGTCATCCGCGCCCGTTCGGCTCAGCGGGCTGCGGCGTGTCGCCGCTCGACACGCCGGAGCCCGGCGACTCCCTGCTCCCGGCCCCGAGCGGCTGGCCGTGGCCCCCCGGGGCTGCATCGCCCCCGGTGCACCACGATGAACCGGTGAACGCCGCCCGAGCCCCCGAGACCGCACCCCGAGGCCGCCCGCTGCGCGTCACCGTCCTGGCGGGAGGGGTCGGCGGCGCCCGCTTCCTCACGGGGCTGCGGGAGGTCGCCGCCGCCCCTCCCCGGCCGACCGACATCACGGCGATCGTCAACACGGCGGACGACATCACGATGCACGGGCTGCGGATCACCCCGGACCTGGACTCGGTGATGTACACGCTCTCCGGGGTCGCGGACACCGACCGGGGCTGGGGTCGCCGCGACGAGAGCGACGTCGTCTCCTCCGAGCTGGCCGCCTTCGGGGAGCCGTCGTGGTTCACCCTCGGGGACCGCGACATCGCCGTCCACGTGCTGAGGACGGCCGCGCGGGCCACCGGAGCCACCGCCTCGCAGGTGGTGGAGAGGCTGTGCCAGCGCTTCACCACCGGGGTGCGCCTGCTGCCCATGAGCGACGACGACGTGGAGACGTGGGTCGAGCTCGACACCGGCGAGACGGTGCACTTCCAGGAGTGGTGGGTGCGCCTGCGCGCGCAGGTGCCCGCCCGGGCGTTCCACCTGCGCGGCATCGACGCCTGCGCTCCGGCGCCGGGGGTGCTCGACGCCATCACCGGCGCCGACGCGGTGCTCCTCGCCCCGTCGAACCCCGTGGTCTCGATCGGGCCCGTCCTCGCCGTCCCGGGCGTGCGCGCCGCGCTCGCCGCGACGCGGGCGCCGGTGGTGGGCGTCTCCCCGATCATCGGCGGGCGCCCCGTGCACGGCATGGCGCACGCGTGCCTGTCCGCGCTGGGCGTCCCGACCACCGCGAGCGCCGTCGGAGGCCTCTACGCCGACGTGCTCGACGCCTGGCTGGTCGATGCCGCCGCCGACGGCGGGCTCGACGGCACGACGGTGCCCGGTGGGCACGGCCGGGTGGTGGCCGCCCCCCTGCTCATGGCGCGCGACGGGGCCGCCGCCGTGGCCGGCGCGGCGCTCGACGCGGCCCTCGGGGCTGCTTCGACCCCGTCCCGCGCCGGGCAGGGAGCGGGACACGGAGCGGGACAGCGCCCCGCCGGGCGGCCGCGGTGAGGCGTCCGGGCCGTCGGCACGACTCCCCCACCGCGCTCACCCGGGCCGTCGGGGCGCTGGCGTCCGCGGCCGCCCGCGCCAGCGGCGCCGACGTGGTGACCCTCGACGCTCCCCCGGGCTCCGCCGGACCCGCCCTGCGCGTGTGCGCCGGAGCCGGACGCCTGGCGCCGTGCGCCCGCGGTGGCACCACGTGGGGCGAGGTCTTCGTGACGCGCCAGCCGCTCGCGAGCGTCCGCGCGCCGGTGGTGCGCCACGAGCTGGTGCACGTGCGCCAGTGGCGCCGCTGGGGCGCCCTGTTCCCCGTCCTCTACCTGCTGAGCGAGCTGGGGGGCGGTCCGCTGCGCAACCGCTTCGAGCAGCAGGCGGGCCTGCACGACGGCGGGTACGTCAGGTGAGCGCCGACGGGGTGCCCCGGCCCCGCACGGTCAGCGCCGTGGCGGTCGCCGGCATCGGCGAGATCCGCGCCGGGGACGACCTGGCGGCGATCATCGCTGCGGCCTGCGAGGCCCACGGGCTCGCGCTCCGCGACGACGACGTCGTCGTCGTCGCGAGCAAGGTCGTCGCCAAGGCCGAGGGACGTTCCGTCCCCGCGCCCGACGACGCTGCCCGCCAGCGAGCGGTCGAGAGCCAGACCGTGCGCGTGGTCGCCGAGCGGGCGATGACGGCCGGCCGGCGCACCCAGGTGGTGCAGACGCGCTCCGGCCCGGTGATGGCGGCGGCGGGGGTGGACGCCTCCGACGTCGACGAGGGCACCGTCCTGCTGCTGCCCGCCGACCCGGACGCGTCGGCGCGGGCGCTGCGCGAGCGCCTCGCGCGGCTGGTGGGGGCTCGCCCCGCGGTGCTCGTGACCGACACCGGCGGGCGCCCGTGGCGCCAGGGCGTCACCGACTTCGCCCTCGGCGCCGCGGGGGTGGCCGTGCTGGACGACCGGCGCGGCACCCTCGACTCCCACGGTCGGCGCCTCGACGTCACCGTCCGGGGCGTCGCCGACGAGATCGCCGCCCTGGCCGACCTCGTCAAGGACAAGGCCGCCGGCACCCCGGTGGCGGTGGTCTCGGGCACGGCCGCCCACGTCGTCGCCGGGGACGGCCCGGGCGCCGGACCGCTGGTGCGCACCGGCCCCGGCGACTGGTTCGCCCACGGCCACGTGGAAGCGGTCGCGGCGGCCCTGGGCGTCGAGCCGGACGACCCGGGCGCTCCCCCACCGCCGCCGATCGACCCGCGTCGCAGCGTCGCTGAGCGCTGGGACCGGGCGCTCGCCGTGGCCCGTGCGGGCCGCGGGCTCGACGCGGCCCTGACGGTGACGGGCTCCGGTGGGCGGGACCCCGGTCCGGGCGTGAGCGTGGCGGGCGACCTGGTCGAGGTCGGCGTGGCGCTGGAGCGCCTCCGCGCTGCGGCGTGGGCGGAGGGCCTGGTGGTCGAGGTGGCCCGGGACGCGCGCGGCGTCCACCTGTCGGCGCGAGCAGACCAGGTGCGATGACCTGCCGGGCGCCTGCGCCCACCGAGGGCGCCGACAGCCACGCCGGCGCTCAGGACCGCATCCCCGTCGCCGCCGGGGTGTGGCGGGGCAGCGTCATCCGCGGGCCGCGCCGGGGCCGGCTCAGACCGGCGACCTCCACGAGGCGCTGCACCCGGTAGCGGTGACCCCGGTAGCACTCGATGAGCTCGGCGCACGCGTCGTCGTCGAGGACCTCGCCGGTCAGCGCCCACGTGACGTTCTTCGAGACGTGGTAGTCCGCGAAGCTGAAGGCGTCGGCGTCGCCGTGGGCGCGGTGACGCACCTCCGCCGCCGTCCACACGCCGACCCCGGGCAGGGACCGCAGGGCGCGCTCCACGTCCGCCGGGGGCAGGGTCGTCGTCCGCTCGAGCCCCGGGGCGACGGCGGCCGCGCGCTGCACCACCGCCCGGCGCCGCAGCTCCACCCCGGCGCGCAGCCACTCCCAGGAGGGGATCGCCGCCCACTGAGCAGCGTTCGGGGGGACGTGCATGCCCGCCGCCGGCCCGCCGGGGCCCGCGGGCGCTCCGGGCGCCGGCTCCCCGAACCGGCGCAGCAGGTCGCGCCACGCGGCCCACGCCTCCTTGCCGGTGACCACCTGCTCCAGCGCCGCGGCGGCCATGGCCTCCATGACCGCGCGGGTGCGGGGGACCCGCAGGCCGCGCCGTCGGCGCCAGGCCTCCACCAGCGCGGGGTGCTCCGGGCGCGGGACGAAGGTTCCCGGCTCGTCGTGCTCGCCGACGAGCTCCGGCACCCCCTCGAGCACCCGCTCCGCGCCGTCGCCCCACGCGGCCGCGAGCAGCTCGCCCGTGGACGCCGACGGGCGCAGCGCGAGCAGCGCGGTGCCCACGGGGGTGCGCGTCGCCCACCACCAGCTGCCGTCCGGCGTGCGGCGGACGGCGGGGTCCCCGCCGCCGCGGCGCAGCGGACCCAGCGTCCCGGACAGGTCGAGCGCCGAGGCCGGACGCACCGTGCGGGTGCGGGCTCGCGTCACCGGCCCATCCTCGCCGACAGCGCCGAGGCCCGGGACCGGGCCGCGGCGCGGCGTCCCTACGCTGGCCGGGTGGACGAGAGCGCACCGCCCGAGCACCCCGGTCAGCGCGAGGTCACGGTCCCCGCGGTGCTGGCCGCGGCGACGGCGTCGGACCCCGGACGGCCGCGCCTGACCTGGTACGGGGATGGCGGTGAGCGCATCGAGCTCTCCGCCCGCGTGCTGGCGAACTGGGTGGCCAAGACCGCCAACCTCCTCGTCGAGGAGCTGCTCGACGACCTCGAGGCCCCGGCCGCCGTGCTGCTGGACGCCCCGGCGCACTGGCGCAGCGTCGTCTGGGTGCTGGCGGCGTGGACGGTGGGCTCCGAGGTGGTCGGCCCCGAGGACCCGGGGGCGGGCCGCGCGCCCGTCGTCGTCACGACCGACCCCCGCGCCGCGTCGGCGCCCGCCGGCGGCGTGCCCCTGGTGGTCATGACGCTGGCCGCGCTCGCCTTCGCCAGCGACGACGTGCCGGGAGGCGCCCTGGACTACAACGCCGTCGTCGCCGGGTTCGGCGACGAGATGCCCCCCGACGGCGAGCCCCTGCGGCGCCGCGTCCCGGTCCCGGTGGCCGCCGGTGGCGCCCCGGTGCGCGACCTCGTGCGGGCCGACCTGAGGGGGACGGGGCCGGTCGCCGTGGCGACCGCGGCGCTCGCCGCGCTGGCCGGTGACGGCTCCGTGGTGATCACCGGCCCGGGCGCCCCCGACCCGGAGCACCTCGTCGACGTGGAGCGGATCACCGCCACGCCGCGCTGAGCCGGCGCCGCGTCAGGCCCCACCGCCGGTCGTGACGCCCGCCAGCACCGACGGCGCCGCGACCTCCCAGCGCTCCTCCCACGGGCCGATCGCCTCGACGCCCACCCGCTCCAGCGCGCCGTGCCCCAGCACCGACCAGGCCGGCCGGGGCGCGGGGCGGACGAACGCGTCGCTGGTGGTCGGCGCGACGATCGCCGGGTCCATGCCGGCGGCGGCGACGACGGCCCGCGCGAAGCCGTACCAGCTCACCCGGCCCGACGACGTCGCGTGGTACGTCCCGCCGGGAGCACCGGCGGCGAGCAGCCGCGCCACGAGGTCGGCCACGTCGCGGGCCCACGTCGGCTGGCCCACCTGGTCGTCCACCACGTCGAGGTGGCCCCGCTGCGCCGCGGCCGCCGCGATGGTCCGCGGGAAGCACCCGCCGCCGGCGCCGTACAGCCACGCGGTGCGGACCACCAGGGCGCCCGGGTCGGCGGCGCGCACCGCTTCCTCCCCCGCGGCCTTCGTCCGCCCGTAGGCCGACGCCGGCGAGGTCGGGGCGTCCTCCGCGTAGGGGGCGGTGGCGCGGCCGTCGAAGACGTAGTCCGTCGAGACGTGCACGCACCGCGCCCCCGCGCCCCGCGCCGCCGAGGCCAGACGGCCCGGCGCCACGGCGTTGAGGACGTGCGCGGCGGCCTCCTCGCTCTCGGCGGCGTCGACCGCGGTCCACGCCGCCGCGTTGACCAGGGCGTGGTGCCCGGCGACCGCGGAGGCCACCGCGCCGGCGTCGGTGACGTCCAGCTCGGCGCGCCCCGCAGCGCTCACGTCGTGGCCGGCGGCTCGCAGCACGTCCACCAGCTCGCGCCCGAGCATCCCGCCAGCACCGGTCACCAGAATCTTCACCCACGCAGCGTAGGGACGTGGATACGGTGCGGTGGTGCAGATCCTCCCGATGTCCATCGAGGGCGCCTGGTCCTTCACCCCCCGCCTGCACGGCGACGACCGCGGCGTCTTCCTCGAGTCCTACCGGGCCGACGCCCTCGCCGAGGCGACCGGCCGCACGCTGGAGGTGGCGCAGGTCAACACCTCGGTCTCGGCGGCGGGGGCGTTGCGCGGGATCCACTTCTCCGACGTCCCCCCCGGCCAGGCCAAGTACGTCTCGTGCTCCGTCGGCGCCGTGCTCGACGTGGTGGTGGACGTGCGCACCGGCTCGCCGACGTTCGGCGCGTGGGACGCGATCGTCCTCGACGACGTCGACCGCCGGGCCGTCTTCCTCACCGAGGGGCTCGGGCACGCGTTCGTGTCCCTGGCCGACGGCTCGACGGTGACCTACCTGTGCTCCACCCCCTACGCGCCGGGCCGCGAGCACGGCGTCGACCCGCTGGACCCCGCCGTCGGCGTCGACTGGCCCACCGTCGGGCGGGGCGGCCAGCCGCTGTCGATCACCCTCTCGCCCAAGGACGAGGCGGCGCCGCCCCTGGCCCGCGCCGCGCAGGACGGGCTTCTCCCCGCGTGGCACCCGTCCGGCGCTCCCGCTGCGGCGACGGCGGGACGCTGAGGTGAAGGGCATCATCCTGGCCGGCGGTTCCGGCACGCGGCTGCACCCGATCACGCTCGGCACCTCGAAGCAGCTGGTGCCCGTCTACGACAAGCCGATGGTCTACTACCCGCTCTCGACGCTGATCCTCGCCGGGATCCGCGACGTGCTGGTCATCACCACCCCGCACGACGCCGCCGCGTTCGAGCGCCTGCTCGGCGACGGGTCCCAGTTCGGCATCGCCATCACCTACGCCGTGCAGCCCAGCCCGGACGGCCTCGCGCAGGCCTTCGTCATCGGCCGGGAGTTCATCGGCGACGACGACGTGGCGCTGATCCTCGGCGACAACATCTTCTACGGCCCGGGTCTGGGCGAGCGCCTCAAGCGCTTCGACGGCCTCGACGGCGGGGCGATCTTCGCCTACCGGGTCTCCAACCCGGCCGACTACGGCGTCGTGGAGTTCGACGCCGAGCGCCGCGCGGTCTCCCTGGAGGAGAAGCCCGTCCGTCCCCGCTCGTCCTACGCCGTGCCGGGGCTGTACTTCTACGACAACGAGGTGCTCGACGTCGCCGCCGGGCTGGAGCCCTCCCCGCGCGGCGAGCTGGAGATCACCGACGTCAACCGTCACTACCTCGACGCTGGCACGCTCGCCGTCGAGGTGCTCCCGCGCGGCACCGCCTGGCTGGACACCGGCACCACCGACTCGCTGCTCGACGCCGGGACGTACGTGCGCACCCTGCACCGGCGCACGGGGCTGATGCTCGGCGTCCCCGAGGAGGTGGCGTGGCGGCGCGGGTTCCTCAGCGACGACGAGCTCGTGCGGCGGGCGGAGCAGCTCGTGAAGTCCGGCTACGGGGACTACCTCATGGGCCTCGTCGCCGCCGACCGTGAGGAGCGCGCGACCCACAAAGGGTGAGCGTCGCGACAGGACCAAAGGACCATGACGGGCAGCGCCGGGATCCTTAACGTGGTGGGGACGAGTCCCCACCACCTGAGGAGAGCGTCATGAGAGCAGCCCGCTACCACGGCCAGCGTGACATCCGCATCGAGGACGTCCCCGAGCCCGAGCTCCGGCCGGGCACGGTGGCGATCGACGTCGCGTGGTGCGGGATCTGCGGCAGCGACCTCCACGAGTACCTCGAGGGACCGATCTTCATCCCGCCGCAGGGGTCGCCGCACCCCATCTCCGGCGAGGAGATCCCCATCGTCATGGGCCACGAGTTCTCGGGGACCGTCACGGCCCTGGGCGAAGGCGTCGACGACCTGGAGGTCGGCCAGGGCGTCGTCGTCGAGCCCTACATCATCCGCGATGACGTCGAGGTGGGCCCGGGCCATGAGTACCAGCTGTCCCCCGACATGAACTTCATCGGCCTCGGCGGTGGCGGCGGCGGGCTCTCGGAGAAGATCGTCGTGCAGCGCCGGTGGGTCCACCCCGTGGGAGACCTCCCCCTGGACCAGGCGGCGCTCGTCGAACCGCTGTCGGTGGGTCACCACGCGTTCGTGCGCAGCGGCGCGAAGACCGGCGACGTGGCGGTCGTCGGCGGCGCGGGCCCCATCGGCTTGCTCACCTCAGCCGTGCTGAAGGCCTACGGGCTGACCGTCTACATCTCCGAGCTGAGCGCCGCACGCAAGCAGATGGCACGCGACACCGGTGTCGCCGATGGCGTCCTCGACCCCCGCGAGGTCGACGTCGCCGAGAAGGTCCGCGAGCTCACGGGCGGGCGCGGCGCAGACGTCGGTTTCGAGTGCAGCTCGGTCCCCGTCGTCCTCGACATGCTCATGGACGCCGTCCGCCCCGGTGGCGTCATCGTCAACGTCTCGATCTGGGGACACAAGCCCGAGGTCGACATGCCGACGCTGGTCCTCAAGGAGATCGACCTGCGCGGCACCATCGGCTATGCCAACGACCACGCCGCCACGATCGCCCTGGTCCAGGAGGGGAAGATCGACCTCGAGCCGTTCATCACCGCGAGGATCCCCCTGGACGACCTCGTCCCCGAGGGCTTCGACCAGCTGATCGAGAACAACGAGGAGCACGTCAAGATCCTCGTCGACCCGAACGCGCGGTGACGCCGGCAGCTCGGGGACGAGGTACGCACCACCCCGCCCCCGGCTAGGGTCGAGCCCTCATCCGGCGTCAACAGGAGGACCACCAGCGTGAGCAAGCGGGCTCTGATCACCGGCATCACCGGGCAGGACGGCATGTACCTCGCCGAGCTGCTGCTCCGCGAGGGCTACGAGGTCTTCGGCCTGGTGAGGGGTCAGAACAACCCCAAGCTCCCCGTCCTCGCCGCCGAGCTGCCGGACGTGAAGATCCTCACCGGCGACCTCATGGACCTCTCCTCGCTGATGCGGGCCCTGGCGGCGTCGCAGCCGGACGAGGTCTACAACCTCGGCGCGATCTCCTTCGTCGCGTACTCGTGGGAGAACGCTGCGGTCACCTCGGAGGTCACCGGGCTCGGCGTGCTCAACATGCTCGAGGCCACCCGGCTGCACGCCGGCTCGGACATCGGCAGGGTGCGCTTCTACCAGGCGTCGTCCTCGGAGATGTTCGGCAAGGTCCAGGACGTGCCGCAGCGCGAGTCCACGCTGCTGTGGCCCCGCAGCCCCTACGGCGTGGCCAAGGTCTACGGGCACTACATGACCATCAACTACCGCGAGTCCTACGGGATGCACGCCTCGTCGGGGATCCTGTTCAACCACGAGTCGCCGCGGCGCGGCCCGGAGTTCGTGACCCGCAAGATCAGCCAGGCCGTCGCCCGCATCAGCCTGGGCGTGCAGGACTCCCTCTCGCTGGGCAACCTCGACGCCCGACGCGACTGGGGCTATGCCGGTGACTACGTGCGGGCCATGTGGTTGATGCTCCAGCAGGACGATGCCGACGACTACGTCATCAGCACCGGCGAGACCCACAGCATCCGGGAGTTCCTCGACCTCGCCTTCGCGCGCGTGGGCATCGACGACTGGAGCGAGAAGGTGCGCGTGGACCCGGCGTTCTTCCGCCCCGCCGAGGTGGACCTGCTCATCGGCGACCCGGCGAAGGCCCGCGAGGTGCTCGGGTGGACGCCGACGGTGGGCTTCCCCGAGCTGGTGGCCCGCATGGTCGACCACGACGTCGCCGAGCAGGAGGCGCTGCTCGGACGCAGCGCGTGAGCGGGGGGCCCGGGGCGGGCGCCGCGTCGTCGCAGCCCCCCGCGCGAGCGCTGGTCACCGGCGTCACGGGGCAGGACGGCGGCTACCTCGCCGAGCTGCTGGCGTCCCAGGGGACCCAGGTGCACGGCACGGTCCGCCCCGGAGGCGATCCGGAGGCCCCCATCGCCGCCCACCTGGACGCCCTGGGCGACGCGCTGGTGCTGCACGAGACCGACCTCACCGACCCTGCGGCGGTCGACGCGCTGATCGGGTCGGTGGCGCCGGACGAGGTCTACCACCTCGCGGCGCAGTCGTCCGTGGCCCGTGCGTGGGCCGACCCGGTGGGCACCGCGGTGCTCGACGCCATCGCCCCGGCCGCCGTGCTGGCCACCTGCGGGGCCATGGCCGAGCGCGGTGACGACGTGCGGGTGCTCATCGCCTCCTCCGCGGAGATCTTCGCGGGCACCACCACGTCGCCGCAGGACGAGAGCACCCCTCTCTCACCGGCGAACCCGTACGGCGCGGCGAAGGCCCACGCGCACCACCTCACCGCGATCCACCGCTCGCGCGGGCTGCACGCGGTGGCCGCGGTGCTCTACCCGCACGAGTCCCCGCGGCGCCCCCACACCTTCGTCACCCGGAAGATCACTGCGACGATGGCGGCGATCGCCCGCGGGGACGTCGACGAGATCGTGCTGGGCAACACCGCCGCCCGTCGTGACTGGGGGTGGGCGCCCGACGTGGTGGCCGGCATGGTCGCCGCGCTGCGCCACCACGAGCCGGCGGACTACGTGCTGGCCACCGGGGTGGCGCACTCCGTGGAGGAGCTCGTCGTCGCTGCCGCTGCAGCTGCCGGGGTGGAGGACTGGCGCGAGCGGGTGCGCACCGACCCCGCGCTGCTGCGGCCCACCGATGCCACCGAGCTGGTGGGCGACGCCACGCGGGCGCGCACCGTGCTGGGCTGGGCGCCGACGCGGAGCTTCGAGGACGTCGTCGCCGCGATGGTCGCCGCCGACCTCGCGGGGTAGCCGGGGCGCCAACGTCTCAGCCGTCCTGTGGGGTCACGAGGGGCTGGGACGACGGGCGCTCTGGCTCCGGCTCCGGCTCCGGCTCCGGCTCCGGCTCCGGCTCCGCAGAACGTTGCAACCCCCAGAATGCTGCACCTCAGCAGATTGCTGCATCCATCACGCGACACGCCGTGGAGGGTGTGACGGGTGCAGCATCCTGCTGGTCGCCGTGTGACCGATGCGGCATCCTGCGAGCACGAGACGATGGATGACGGACGATGTCGACGCCCCACGCCCCACGCCCCACGCACCGACGCCCCACGCACCGACGCCCCACGCACGGGGCCGGCCGGGGGCACGTCGCCCACCAGCCGGCCCCGCCCTGCGTGCAGGTCGCCGCGCGTCAGACGCCCGGGGGCCAGGTGCGCACCACGGAGATGCCGTCGTGGCGGCCGCCGCCCCAGCTGCCGGTCACCGCCATGTCGCCGCGAGCGCCGTAGGTGAACAGACGGTCCGGAGCGCCGGGCGTGATGCTCTCGCGCAGGTACCAGCGCCCGTCCTTCATCACGCCGGTGGAGTCCGCGCCGTCACCGTCCCAGTCACCGGTCACCGGGGTGGCCCCGGAGAAGCCGTACTGGTACTTCGCGCCGTACCAGCCGGCGTCCGCGGTGCCCCGCAGGAACCAGGTGCCGCTGGCCGTGTCGTAGACGCCGATGCCGTCGTGGCCCGAGCGGCTCCAGTCGCCCGCGACCGGCACGGTGCCGGCGAAGCCGTACTGGAAGACCCGCTCGGCGTTGCCGTCGGTGGCCGAGTTCCTCAGGTACCAGACGCCGGTCTCGGGCACGTAGACCCCGATGCCGTCGCGCCCGTCGCCGTCCCAGTCGCCGCACACGGGCAGGGCGTTCGGGCCGCCGTAGCGGAAGGTCCGCGTCGCGGGCCCGGACGAGGCGTCGTCCCGGATGTCCCAGACACCGCCGTCGTAGACCGCGATGCCGTCGCGCCCGTCACCGTCCGCGTCGCAGGCGAGCGCCTGGCTCCCGGGCGACCCGTAGTAGACGTCGTGGTCGACCGCGCCGGGGGACGCGGAGTCGCGGGCCTCCCAGTGCTGCTCCTTGACCGTCGTGGCGATCTGCCGCGCCAGCGTGGACAGCGTGGCGTAGAGGTAGGTCCCGGGGCAGTCGGTGAGCCCGCCGTCACGGTGCCCGGAGAGGTTGTCCATCCTGACCTTGACCCCGGCCTTGTAGCGGGACGCGCCGTAGGTGCCGGCGGAGGTCATCGTCGTGCTGCCCTGGGGGTCGATCTTCTCGACGGACATCTTCCAGCCGATGATCGCCGCGAGGGCGTTCGCGATGGCCGGGGTTGGCCGGGCGGTGTTGTAGTTGCCCAGCACGGAGACGCCCCAGCTGCCCGAGTTGAACCCGGCCGTGTGCGCACCGATGACGTTGCGGTCCAGACCGCCGTAGCGGCCCTCGAAGATCTGCCCGTACTTGTCGACGAGGGCGTTGTAGCCGACGTCGCACCACTTCTGGACCTGCGTGTGGTAGTAGTAGATTCCCCGCACGATCGACGCCGACTCGTCCCGCGAGTACACGTTGGTCCCGGCGGTGTGGTGGACGAACACCGAATTCACCGTCTGGGTGTAGTCCGGGGCGACGCAGTTGCGGGTGCGCAGGCGCTCGTCGGCGCCCCACTGCTTGCGGCTGATGACGCTCGGCACGCCCACCGTCGCGGCGCTGGCGGTGGCCGCCGGCCCCCCGGGCTGGCCGGGGTCCGCCGCGGCGATCTGGGGATCGATGAGGGTGACCGCGACGTCGTCCGAGGCGGCGACGCCCGGTCCGGTGACCCGCACGTCCACCCCGTCAGCGCCGCCGGAGACCCACATCGGCTCGCTGGCCACCGTGGCCCGGGCGCGTCGGCCCTCCTCCGTGCCGGCGTCGGGGCCGGCGTCCTCGACGCCGAGCTCCTGCCAGTCGCTCCACCCCTCCTCGCTGCGCACGCGCACCTGGACGGTCGCGTCCTGCGAGCGCACCAGGGCGGTGTCGGTCTCCGCCTCGGGCTCCCACGAGACGCTGACCATCCGGAAGTCGTCGGTCTCGACGGCGCCGGTCGCGGCGACGTCGGTGCTGTCGGTGCTGTCGGCCTCATCGGTGCCTGGCCCATTGGTGCCTGGCTCGGCGGTGCCTGTCTCGGCGGGCTCGGGCTCGACGGTCTCGGGCTCGACGGGGGCGCCGGGGGCCACCGACACCTCCGGGGCGGCGACCGCGGGGGCGTCGTCGGCGACCGCCAGGCTCTCACCGTCCTGGTCCCTCACCGCGCCGGGCGGCGGGGTGGCC
>JARICT010000134.1 GCA_029257185.1 Quadrisphaera sp. | reverse complement strand
GCATCTCGGCCCGGACCTTGCGGTCCAGCGCCGAGAGGGGTTCGTCGAGCAGCAGGAGACGTGGGCGCTTGACGATGGCCCGCGCCAGCGCCACGCGCTGGCGCTGCCCGCCGGACAGCAGGTGCGGGCGCCGAGCCGCCCGGTCGGCGAGCCCCACGGTCTCCAGGACCTCGTGGACGCGCTCCCGGATCTGGGGCTTGTCCATGCCCTCACGGGCCAGCCCGTAGCCCACGTTGTGCGCCACGCTCATGTGGGGGAAGAGCGCGTACGACTGGAACATGAGGTTCACGGGCCTGCGGTGGGCGGGCAGGCGCAGCAGGTCCTCGCCGCCGAGCAGCACCGCGCCGGAGTCCGGTGCCTCGAAGCCGGCGAGGGTGCGCAGCAGGGTGGTCTTGCCGCAGCCGGAGGGGCCGAGGAGGGCGAAGAACTCGTTCTCCTCGATCTCCAGGTCCACGTCGACCAGCGCCGCGACGTCGCCGAAGGACCGGCTGACGCCGCGGATCTGCACCAGCGGCTGGCTCGGGGTGGTCATCGCGGCTCCTGCGGGGACGTGCGGCGCGCGATGCGCGCCACGGCGAGCACGACCACGAGGCTGACGAGCAGCAGCACGGTCGCGAGGGCGTTGATCTCGGGGGTGACGCCGAAGCGCACCATCGAGTAGATCGTGATCGGCAGGGTCGGCGTGTCCGGGCCGTTGGTGAAGAAGGCGATGACGAACTCGTCGATGGACAGCGTGAACGTCAGCAGCGCGCCGGCGAGGATGGCGGGCGCGATGCCCGGCACGGTGACGCGGAAGAACGTCGAGACGGCGCCGGCCCCGAGGTCCCGCGAGGCCTCCTCGAGCGAGGGGTCCACCTGGTTCAGCCGGGCGCGCACGATCGCGGTGACGAACGCCATCCCGAAGACGGAGTGGGCCACCGTGACCGGGACCAGCCCCAGCGAGACCGACAGGAGCGAGAAGAGCACGAGCAGCCCGATGCCGAGCACGAGGTCCGGGAGGATCGCGGGGGCGGTCGAGAACGCCGCGAGCGCGGTGGACCGGGTGTAGCGCGCCAGGCCGACGGCCAGCGTGGTCCCCAGCACCGTGGCGATCGCGGTGGCGACGACGGCCACCACCAGGGTGTTGCGCAGGGAGTCGAGGATCTTCGCGTCGTTCACGAGCTCGCCGTACCAGCGCAGGCTCGCCCCGCCCCACGAGAAGGGCGAGGACGAGGCGTTGAAGCTCATGACCACCAGCACGGCGATGGGCAGGTAGAGGAACAGGGCCGCGAGCGCCATCGGCGCCCACAGCCACCCGGGTCCGCTCTTCGCCCGGGACGTCTGCGCGGGCTCCGGCGCGGGGGCCGTATTCGCGGGCTCCGGCGCAACGGCGCTCATGCCCGGCCCGTCGTGGAGACCCGGCGCGCCGCCGCGGCCTGCAGGGCGAACAGCACCACGAGCAGCACGATGACGGCGCCGGCCAGCACCGAGCCGAACGGCCAGTCACGCGCCTTGAGGAACTGGTCGCGCACGAGGTTGCCCACCATCACCGTCTTGCCCCCTCCGAGGAGCTCGGGGACCACGAAGTTGCCCAGGCTCGGCACGAACACGAAGATCACCCCGGTCAGCAGGCCCGGCAGCGTCAGCGGCAGGGTGACGTCGAAGAAGGTGCGCACGCGCCCGGCACCGAGGTTCGCCGCGGCCTCGGGCAGCTCGGGGTCCAGGCGCACCACCGAGGCGTAGACCGGGAGCACCATCAGCGGCAGGTAGGCGTAGAACAGGCCCACGACCACGGCCCCCGGGGTGTAGAGCAGCGTCAGGGGCGAGTCCAGCAGACCGATGCCGACGAGGGCGTCGTTGACCAGGCCCTGGGAGTTCAGCAGCACGATCCAGGCGTAGGTGCGGATCAGGAAGTTCGTCCAGAACGGCAGGACGACGAGGATCAGGGCCGTGGTGCGCCAGCGCTGCGGCAGACGGGCGATGCCGTGGGCCACCGGGTATCCGATGAGGGCCGCCAGCAGGGTCGCCAGCCCGGCGATCACCAGGCTGTCGAGCAGCACGCCGACGTAGACCGGTTGCAGCGCCCTCGAGAAGTTGTCCAGCGTGGGCTCGAAGACCAGGCCGCCGAACCGGCCGCGGCGCAGCACCGTGGTCGCCAGGACGAGCAGGACCGGGACGCCGACGAAGAGCGCGAGGTAGAGCAGCCCCGGGGCGAGCAGCGCGAGCCGCTCGCCGCGCGGCCCGCGCGTCGCCGCGCCGCCCGTGCGACGAGCGGTTCGCGGCGCCATCAGCTGCTGGCCGTGATCTCGGTCGCCATCTGGGTGTAGAGGGGCGCGGCCTCGCCGAGGTCGACGAGGGACTCGCCCTCCATCAGCTGCTCGGGTGTCACCTGGAGGGTGTCGAACTGCTCGATCATCTCGGCCGGCACCTGGTCCATGGCCGCGGCGTTGGGCACGTTGTAGAGGATGTTCTCCACGGCCCACGCGTGGTTCTCGGGCTCGAGGACGTAGTTGACGAAGGCGTGCGCCGCCTCCTTGTTCTCCGAGCTCTTCAGCACCACCATCGTGTCGGCCCACAGGTCGCTGCCCTCGGAAGGCACGACGAACTTGATGTCCGGGTTCTCGGCGGTGCCGTAGTTGCACCAGCCGTCCCACGCCTCGGTCATCACTGCCTCACCGGAGATCAGACGCTCGTAGAACGTCGTGTCGTCGTAGGCGAGCAGCGAGTCCTTGGCGGCCACGAGCTTGTCCTTGACCTGCTGCATCTCCGCCTCGTCCTGGGTGTTGGCGGAGAACCCGAGCGCCTTCTGGGCCGGCAGCATGAGCCAGCGCTCGGTGCCCAGCATCGTCACCTTGCCGGCGTGCTCGGGCGCCGGCTCGAGGATGTCGTCCCAGCTGGTCGGGGCGGGGTCGACGAGGTCGGAGCGGTAGCAGATGCCGGTGGTCCCCCAGGTGTAGGGCACGGAGTACTCGTTGCCCTCGTCGTAGGCCAGCTGGGTCGCCTCGGGCGAGAGCTGGTCGAGGTTCGGCACGAGGTCGTCGTGGATCGGCTCGAGGAGGCCCTGCTCGGCGAGGGCCTGCGCGAACTGGCCGGAGACGAAGGCGACGTCGACGCCGGCGTTGGAGCCCGCCGTCAGCTTCGCGACGATCTCCTCGTTGGTGGCGTGGTTGGTCACCGTCATCGACGGGCCGACGTCCGCCTTGAAGGTCTCCGCGAGGTTCTCGGGCATGTAGTCGGCCCAGTTGGACACCACGAGGGACTGCGAGGACAGGTCCGCCTCGGGATCCAGCTCGGCAGGCTCAGCGGCGCCGGAGCCGCCGCCGCCGCACGCCGCCAGCGCCGGCAGGGTGAGGGCGGCCACCACCATGGCGCCGCGGCGGCGCGCTCTCGCACGGGGTGATCGGGTCAGGGACGGGCGGGTCTGGGTCATGTCGGCCTCCGGGTCGTGACGCACGAACGATCGGTCCCGTCGACCAACGGAGCAGCCACTGGCCCGCGAGGAGCCCGACCTTTGCAGAGTCGTTCAGTCTTTGGCAATCCCCCGTTCGAGCCGTTACCAGACCGTCACACCATGATCACTGAACGGGGCTTCACAGGAGCGCAGCGTTCTGGCAGGGTTCAGCGCGTACTCGAACCGCGCTGCTGGGCGCGGGACCCGCACCGGAGCAGGGCACGAGGAGGACCATGGCCGTCGCGAAGGAGCGAGGGACGCGTCGCGCGCAGCTGCTCGACGCCGCACGGCGCGCGGTCACGACGTACGGGCCGGGCGTGCGCCTGCGCCAGGTCGCCGACGAGGCGGGCCTGACGTCTGGCGCGGTCCTCTACCACTTCCCCGACCTGCAGACGCTGCTGCTGGAGGCCAACCGCGCCGGCACCGAGCGCTTCTACGAGCAGCGCGTGCGCGCCAGCGAGGGCATCGCCGACCCCGCCCGCCGCCTGGTCGAGATGGTGCGCTCCGGCATCCCCCGCGACTCGGGGGACGAAGGGGTCCGGCTGCTCTGCGCCCTGGGCGGCGCGGCATCGCGCCACTCGACCTACGCGGTGCTCCTGACCTCGCTGTACGACCGGCAGGTCTCGATGTACCAGACCGCGATCGAGACCGGCGAGGCCCTCGGCGTGTTCACCCTCGCCCAGCCGAGCACCTCGACGGCGCGGAACCTCGTCGCCCTCGAGGACGCCTACGGCTACCGCATCGTGGCCGGGCACCCGACCATCACCCACGCCGTCGCCACCGAGCTGGTGCTCGACCACGCCCGCCTGGCCGTCGGCCACCCGCTGGAGACCGACGACAGCCGCGCCACAGACCTTGCACGCCCCCGGAGGAAGGAAGCTCATGACTGATCGACCGCTCACGGTGATGTTCGTCCCCGAGTCGGCCTACGGGCCCACCAACCAGTGCATCGGCATGGGTACCGCCCTGCGGCGCCGCGGCCACCGCGTGGTCTTCGCCGCCGAGACCTCGTGGGCCGGGCGGCTCGAGCCGCTGGGGTTCGAGGAGCAGCTCGTCGACCTCGCCCCGCCTCCCGAGGACGGCGACGCCCAGGACGCCGGCGCGTTCTGGACGGAGTTCATCACCGAGACCGCCCCGGAGTTCCGCAAGCCGACGAGCGAGCAGCTGTCCACCTTCATCCTGCCGACGTGGCAGGCGCTCATCGACGGCGCCAAGTACGCCGAGCCCCGCCTGCGGGAGATCGTCGCGGAGGTGAAGCCGGACGTCATCGTCGAGGACAACGTCGTGTGCTTCCCCGCGCTGGTCACCGCGGGCGTCCCGTTCGTGCGCGTCGTCAGCTGCCAGGCCCTGGAGATGCCCGGTCCCGAGATCCCGCCGGTGTTCTCCGGGCTGCCGTGCGACGACCGCTCGCAGTGGCAGGCGT
>JARICT010000123.1 GCA_029257185.1 Quadrisphaera sp. | reverse complement strand
AGTCCGGGGACATCGACGGGTACGACCTCGTCGCCCCCGGCGACCTCGCGGGGCTGGAGGACGCCGGGTTCACCATCGAGCAGCGCGCACCGTTCAACGTCCTCTACCTCGGGTTCAACCAGGCCGGGCAGGAGCTCGCGGACCTCAGGGTGCGCCAGGCCATCGCGCACGCGATCGACCGCGAGACGGTCATCAGCCAGTCCCTGCCCGAGGGAACGGTCGAGGCCCAGGAGTTCATGCCCGACCTCGTCACGGGGTTCACCGAGGACATCACGACCTACGAGCACGACCCCGAGAAGGCCAAGGAGCTGCTCGCCGAGGCGGGTCAGAGCGACCTGTCGCTGACCTTCAACTACCCGACCGGGGTCTCGCGGCCGTACATGCCCAGCCCCGAGGACACCTTCCTCGCGGTGCAGTCCCAGCTGCAGGCGGCCGGCATCACCGTGACCCCGCAGGCCGACCCGTGGGCCGACTACCTCGACCGCGTGAACGGCAGCGAGGACCACGGCGTCCACCTGCTGGGCTGGACCGGGGACTACGACGACTCCGACAACTTCGTGGGCACCTTCTTCGGCGCGCCCACCCCGGAGTGGGGCTTCGACAACCCCGAGCTGTTCGCCGCCCTCGAGCAGGCCCGCGGCCTGGCGACCCAGGAGGAGCAGGAGCCGGTCTACGAGCAGATCAACAAGGACATCTCCGACTTCGTCCCCGGCGTCCCGCTGGCCTCTCCCGTGCCCTCGCTGGCCTTCGCCCCCGGGGTGGAGGGCTACCAGCCCTCCCCGGTGCAGGACGAGGTGTGGAACACCATCACGCTCACCGAGGGCTGATGCTCGCGGCGGGGCGGGCGGCGGACCGGTGATCCGGTTCGTCGTCCGCCGGCTCCTCCTGGTCGTCCCCGTCCTCGCCGGCCTGGTGCTCCTGCTCTTCGCCTGGACCAGAGCGCTGCCCGGCGACCCGGCGCGGGCGCTGCTGGGCCAGCGGGCGACCCCGTCGGGCATCGCGGCCATCAACGAGCTGTACGGGTTCGACCGCCCGCTGCTCGTCCAGCTGGGGATCTACGTCCGCCAGCTGGCGACCGGGAACCTCGGCACCTCCGGGTTCACCGGCGAGCCGGTGGTGGACTCCTTCGTCTCGCGCTTCCCCGCCACGATCGAGCTGGGACTCTCGGCGCTGGTCTTCGCCGTCGTCGTCGGGGTCCCGCTGGGGTACTTCGCGGCGCGCCGCAACGGGCGGTGGCTCGACTCGCTCACCGTCGGCGGGTCGCTGCTCGGCGTGGTGATCCCGGTGTTCTTCCTCGCCTACCTCCTGAAGATCGTCTTCGCGCAGTGGCTCGGGTGGCTGCCCACCGACGGGCGCCAGGACGTGAGGATCAACGCCACGCACGTCACCGACTTCTACGTGCTCGACGGGCTCCTCACCGGGGAGCTCGACGCGGCGCTCAACGCGCTGAAGCACCTCGTCCTGCCCGCGCTCGCGCTCGGGACCATCCCGCTGGCCATCATCGTGCGCATCACCCGCGCCTCGGTGATCGAGGTGCTCGGGGACGACTTCGTGCGCACCGCCCGCGCCAAGGGCCTCGCCCAGCGGACCATCCGGGTGCGCCACGTGATGCGCAACGCCCTGCTGCCGGTCATCACCACCATCGGGCTGCAGACCGGCCTGCTGCTCTCCGGGGCGGTGCTCACCGAGTCGGTGTTCGCCATCAACGGCATCGGTTCCTACCTCTTCACGGCCATCAGCCAGCTCGACTACGCCGTCCTGCAGGGGTACATCCTGTTCATCGCGCTGACCTACGCCCTCGTCAACCTCGTCGTCGACGTGCTCTACGGCGTCATCGACCCGCGGGTGAGGCTCTCGTGAGCGCCACCGCCCCGCCGCCGGCCTCTGGCTCCCGCGGCGCGGACGACGCCGGGGACGCCGCCGCGGGGCTGGCCGACGGAGCGCTGGACCGTCTCGGCGGGCAGCCCCGCGACGAGGCCGCAGGGCCCGGGCGGTGGGCGGCCCTCGGGGCCGGCGGCATCGACGACGAGCCGGGGACGTCGCTCGTGCGCGGGGCGCTGCGCCGGCTGCGACGGGACCCCACGGCGATCCTCGGGGCGGTCCTCGTCACGCTCTTCGTGCTCGTCGCGCTCGCCGCGCCGCTCATCGCCGGCTACCAGCCCGGTCGCGCGCTCCCGGGCAGCGGCATCACGCCGTCCTCCGTGCCGGGACCCTCGGAGGCGCACCCGCTGGGGCTCGACCCCTCGGGCGTGGACCTGCTGACCCAGCTGGTCTACGGGGCGCGGCAGTCCCTGGTGATCGGCGTGGTCTCCACCGTCATCGGGCTCTTCTTCGGCATGGTCCTGGGCACGCTCGCCGGGGCCTTCGGCGGCTGGGTCGACACCGTCGTGATGCGCGTCGTGGACATCCTGCTGTCGATCCCGTCGCTGCTGCTGGCGGTGTCGATCGCCGCGGTCGCGGGGCAGAGCGGCACGTCGGTGATGATCGCCATCGGCGTCGCGCAGATCCCGATCTTCGCGCGGCTGCTGCGCGGCTCGATGCTCGCCGAGCGCGGCGCGGACTACGTGCTGGCCGCGACCTCCCTCGGGCTGCGCCACCGCACCGTGGTGATGAGCCACCTGCTGCCCAACAGCCTCGGGCCGGTCATCGTCCAGGCCACCCTCGTCCTCGGCACCGCGATCATCGAGGTCGCGGCGCTGAGCTACCTGGGCCTCGGGGCCGCGAACCCGGCGACGGCGGAGTGGGGGCGCATGCTCGTGCGCGCCCAGCCGCGCCTGGCTTCCGACCCGTGGCTGGCCATCGCCCCCGGCGTCTGCATCGCGATCACGGCGCTGGGCTTCACCCTGCTGGGGGAGTCGTTGCGCCAGGCCCTCGACCCGAAGGGGCGGAGATGAGCCGACCCGAAGGGGCGGAGATGAGCCGACCCGGAGGGGCGGAGATGAACCCCGCCGACCCGCTGCTCTCCGTCCGCGACCTCGAGGTGGTGTTCTCCTCGCGCGGGCGCGCCGACGTGCGCGCCGTCGACGGGGTGAGCTTCGACGTGCGCGCCGGCCAGGTGATGGCCCTGGTGGGGGAGTCGGGGTCGGGGAAGTCGGTGACGTCGCTGGCCGTCACCGGGCTGCTCCCCGCGCGGGGGGTCCGCGTGGGCGGGCAGGCGCTGCTGCGCGGGCGCGACCTGCTGGCGATGGGCCACCGCGAGCTGGAGGGGCTGCGCGGGCGCGAGGTCGCGATGGTGTTCCAGGACCCCATGACGTCGCTCAACCCCGTGATCCCCGTCGGGCTGCAGATCACCGAGGTGCTGCGTCGGCACACCGGCGCCTCGAGAGCCTCGGCGAAGGAGCGCGCCGTCGAGCTCCTCGGCCGCGTGGGCATCCCCGACCCCCGGCGCCGCGTGGGCGAGTACCCCCACCAGCTCTCCGGCGGCATGCGCCAGCGCGTGATGATCGCCGTGGCGCTCGCGTGCGACCCGGCGCTGCTCATCGCCGACGAGCCCACCACCGCCCTGGACGTGACGATCCAGGCGCAGGTCATCGAGCTCCTGGCCTCGCTGGTGCGCGAGCAGGACACCGCCATGCTGCTCATCACCCACGACCTCGGCGTGGTGGCGGGGGTGTGCGACGAGGTGACGGTGATGTACTCCGGGCGCGTGGTCGAGCGTGCCGGGCGCCGCGAGCTCTTCGCCCGCCCGCGCCACCGCTACACCTCCGGTCTGCTGGCCTCGGTGCCGCGGCTCGACGGCGACCGCTCCGCACGTCTGGTCCCCATCCCGGGGACGCCCCGCGACGTCGTGCCGTGGTCCCGCGCGTGCGCCTTCGCGCCGCGGTGCCCCGCGGCCGACAGCGCCTGCGCCAGCGGGCACCTCGCGCTGGTCGACGACGGGCCGGCGCACGTTCACCGCTGCGTGCACCCCGCCGACGAGCCCCCCGCGGCGCCGAGCGCCACGCCCGAGACGGCCCCCACCACGGCGCCGACCACGACGACGGGAGCGCCCTCGTGAGCGTCATCACCCCGGACCCGCAGCGATCCAGCGACCCCGGAGCCCGGGACGCGTCCGGTCCACCGGCCGACGCGCTGCTGACCGTGCGGGGCCTGGAGGTCCACTACCCGGGCCGCGGCGGGCTCCTGGGCCGCGGTGGCGCTCCCGTGCGGGCCGTCGACGGGGTCGACCTCGACGTGGTCCGCGGCACCACCCTGGGCCTGGTGGGGGAGTCGGGGTGCGGGAAGTCCACGCTCGGGCGGGCGGTCCTGCGCCTGTCCGAGCCGACCGCCGGCAGCGTCGTCTTCGACGGCACGGACGTCACCGCGTTGGAGCGCGAGCCGCTGCGCCTGCTGCGCCGGCGGATGCAGATGGTCTTCCAGGACCCGATGGCCTCGCTCGACCCTCGCCAGTCCGTGCAGTCCCTCCTCGTGGAGCCCCTCGTCGCGCACCGGCTCACCGATGGCAGGAGCGAGCAGGAGGCCCGGGTCCGCGAGCTCCTCGACCTCGTGGGCCTGCCGAGCTCCGCGTCGGGCAAGTACCCCCACGAGTTCTCCGGGGGTCAGCGCCAGCGCCTGGGGATCGCGCGGGCGCTCGCGGTCGAGCCGGACCTGGTCGTCGCCGACGAGCCGGTCTCCGCCCTGGACGTCTCCGTGCAGGCGCAGGTCATCAACCTCCTGGAGGACCTGCAGCAGCGCCTGGGCCTGACCTACCTCGTCATCGCCCACGACCTGGCGGTGGTGCGCCACATCGCCGACGCGGTGGCGGTGATGTACCTCGGCACCGTCGTCGAGCACGCGGAGGGCGACGACCTCTACACCGCCCCGGCGCACCCGTACACGATCGCGCTGATGTCGGCGATCCCCGTGCCGGACCCGGTCGTGGAGGACGCCCGCGAGCGGATCATCCTGCGCGGAGACCTCCCGAGCCCGGCCGCGCCGCCGAGCGGCTGCCGGTTCCACACCCGTTGCCCCTACCGCCAGGCCACGCGGTGCGACACCGAGGTGCCCGTGCTGCGCGAGGTGGCGCCGGGCCACGTGGTGGCGTGCCACTTCGCCGAGCAGGTGGCCTCCGGGGCGATCGCCCCGGCCTGAGCTCGTGCGCCCGCCCGCACCGACGCGAACGCTGCACCCTCGTCCGGCACGCTGCGCCAGCCCCCACCGCCGCGGCGCGCCGCGGGCAGGACGCAGCGTCCGCGTCGCGGGCCGGCGGCTCAGCGCCTCCGCACGAGGGCTACGACCAGGGCCAGCGGGTCGGTGCCTGCCAGGACGGGGGCATGTCGAGCCGTGTCGCTGTCCTGGTCATCGACGCCCGCGACGTCGAGGCGGTCGCCGAGTTCTGGTGCCGGGTGCTGGGGTACGACGTCGTCGAGCGCGACGAGGGAGGGGTGAGCATCGATGGCGCCCACGGCCCGGCGATCGACGTGCTGCCCGTGCCGGACGCCAAGCCGGTGAAGAACCGGCTGCACCTGGACCTGCGGGCCGCCGGCACCGGCACCGCCGAGGAGCTGGCCCGTCTCCAGGGCCTCGGGGCGCGGCGGGTCGATGTCGGTCAGAGCGCGGACGTGAGCCGGACGGTGCTGGCCGACCTCGAGGGCAACGAGCTCTGCCTGCTCGCCAGCAGCGTCGACGAGGCCGCTGGAGCCTGACCCGCCTCGTCGACTCCGGCGACGGGTAGCTCAACCGTCCGTCCTCGGTGCGCGCGGCATCACGTGTCACGCCTGTTCGCCGCGACGACGGAGGAGAGCAGGAAGACCAGCGTCCAGGCGGCGATCACGAGCCAGGCGGTGAGTGCTGGTGGGGCGCCGTCGGGGACGGTGGCGAACCACAGGGTGTACGAGGCGATGTCGGGAAGCAGGTACCAGCGCTGGTCCTGCAGGATGGGGCTGAGGATCAGCAGGTAGACCAGCAGGACCGCCGCGGTCGGGACGGCCCTGCGCACGAGCACGCCGAGCGCGGAGCTGAGGACCGTCATGAGGGCCAGGTATCCGGCGGCGCTGAACGTGAGCCGCAGCACCAGCGTCAGACCGACGTCGCCGACGGCGGTCCCGGTGGCCAGGAGCGCCACGGTGATGCTCACCGCGACGGTGACCACGCCCGCGGCGAAGGACATCAGCCCCAGGGCCGCGGTGGCGGCCAGGCGCTGGGCGATGCGGTCGGGGATGGCGACCAGGGTGGTGCGGACCTGGCCGCCGACGTGCTCCGAGGTGGCGGCGATGACGCCGAGCAGGAAGAACCCGCACTGGGTCCAGGTGACCGCGAGGACTCCGAGGTCGAGCGTCCTGGCCGCAGACGTGGCACCGCTGCGGACGCTGGCCGCGAAGGCGACCGACAACGCGATCGTGAGCGCGAGCGTGGCTGCCAGCAGCAGCCAGGTCGCGGGCAGCGACCACAGCTTCGACGCCTCCGCCCGGACGGCACCGATGAACGCCCGACCTCGGGTCCGAGGAGGGCCCACCGCGGCGGTCACGCGTCCCTGCGGCAGAACACGACGCCGGCGACGAGGAGCAGGGCGGCGACCCAGGCGGTCATGATCAGGCCGCCGGTGAGGGGGGCGATCTCCACGCCGGTGCGCACGTGGGTGAACATCCGCAGCCCGGCGAGGTCCGGCAGGTAGCTCGCGGCAGGCACGCGCAGGGCGAGCAGGTAGGTGACGGTCACCGCGGAGGAGTTCGCGACCAGCACCACCATGGGGACCACGCCGCTGCGGGTCAGCACGCTCAGGCCCGAGCCGAGCAGCGCCATCAGCACCCAGTAGGTGACGACCCCGCCCATCCGCGCCACCGCATGGCCGTCCAGGGCCGGTGCGCCGTCACCGAGCAAGAGGCCAGCGACGGCGAAGACCGCGGCGATCGCCGCGACGGCCAGCACCGCGGTGAGCAGGACCACGGCGCCGGCCTTGGCGACCAGGACCCGGGGGCGGGAGGGGAGCGAGGTCAAGGTGGTGGTGATCTGCTGGCTGCCGGCGGCCTCCTCCCCCTCCGTGGTGTACTCGCTGCTGATCACGACGACACCGAGCATGATCGCGCCGATCACCCCCAGGCCCAGCTCCGCGAAACCGGTGTCGACGTTCGGGTCGCTGGTCAGGCTCGTGATCACCACGATGCCGGTCGGCGCGAGGATCCCGGCGACGACGGCGAACCACACGAACGGCAGGGTCGCGAGCTTGGACGCCTCCGCGCGCAGCGCCCTCATCGGTCCGCCCGGTCGCTGGTGAGGGCGAAGAACGCGTCTTCGAGGCTGTGGTGGCCGCCGGCGACCTCGGCCAGGGCGCCGTCGGCGACGATCCGGCCGTGGTGGATGACCACGACGTCGTCGACGGTCTCGGCGAGCTCGCCCATCGCGTGCGAGGACAGCAGCACGGCGCGACCTTCCCGGGCCTGCTGGCGCAGGAAGGTGCGCACCCAGGCGATGCCCTCGGGGTCCAGGCCGTTGATCGGCTCGTCGAGGACCAGCGCCGCCGGCTCGCCCAGCAGCGCCACGGCGAGCCCGAGCCGGCGTCCCATGCCCAGGGAGTAGGCCGCCACCCGCCGGTTCCCGGCGTCGGCGATCTCGGTGAGCTCGAGGACCTCCTCGACCCGGGCGTCGGCGATGCCGGCGGACCGGGCGATCCAGCGCAGGTGCGCCCGCCCGGTGCGCGAGCGGTGCGCCCCGGAGCCGTCCAGGACCGCGCCGACGCGGCGCAGCGGATCCCGCAGGGAGGCGAAGCGCTGCCCGGCGACCAGCGCGTGGCCCGAGGTGGCCCGGTCCAGGCCCAGCAGGATGCGCAGGGTCGAGGACTTCCCCGCCCCGTTGGGCCCGGCGAACCCCGTGACCCTGCCGGACCGGGCCTCGAAGGTGATGTCGGTGAGGATCTCTCGGGAGCCGCGGGTCTTGGTCACCCGGTTGAACGTGAGCACGGGCGCCATGCCACCAGCGCGAGCGGGCGCAGTCACCACACCCAGGGGTGGTCTGCCCGCTCCGGTTCACCCCGTGGGGTGACGACGCAGCGAGCGCAGCGCTGGGAGAGTGCGGAGCATGGAACGTGACGGGCGACCCGCCTGGACCTCGCGCGCCTGGCTGAGCGCTGCGGGCGTCCTCGTGGTGCTCCTGCTCGTCACCCTCATGCTCGGGCGGGAGTCCTCCTCCCTGGTCGCGGCGCTCTGCCTCATCGTCGCGGTCGCCGTGGCCACCACCGCGTGGGCGCTGCTGCGCACCCGCGCCCAGCGCCGGACCCACGAGGACCGGCTCACGGACTGGGCCGCGGAGCGGGCCGCGCAGGGCGAGCGCACGCGGATCGCCCGTGAGCTCCACGACCTCGCCTCCCACGGGCTGGGGCTGATGACGGTGCGCGCTGCGACGGCGAACCTCACCGGCGACAGCGACGACGCCGAGCGCCGCCAGGCCCTGAGCGACATCGAGGGACTGGGGCGTCAGGCCATGACCGAGCTGCGCCGCCTGCTCACCGTGCTGCGCAGCGACGAGGACGGACCCGCGTCGCTGCGCCCCGTCGACTCCCTGGCCGACCTGCCGGGCATCGTCGACGGCGCTCGCGGCGCCGGGCTCGCCATCACCCTGGACCACGGCGACCTCGGCGAGGTCTCTTCGGGAGCGCAGCTGGCGGTGTGCGCCGTCGTCCGTGAGGCGCTGGCCAACACCCTCCAGCACGCCGGCCCCACCACCGTGCACCTGGCGATCGAGCGAGCGGGCGGCGTCGTCAGCGTCGACGTCCGCGACGACGGGGGCGCGCCCGGGTGGCGGGCGCACCCGGGCACGGGCCTCGGCCTGCGGGGGCTGCGCGAACGCCTCGCGGCCCACCACGCCACCCTGACCGCCGGACCCGAGGGCGGCGGCTTCCGCCTCCTCGCCCAGATCCCGGAGCACGGCGCGTGACGCGGGCGCCCTCCTCTCCTGAGGCGGCCGTGCGGGTGCTCCTGGTCGACGACGAGGCGTTGCTGCGGCGCAGCCTGCGGATCGCCATCGACCGAGAGCCGGACGTCGCGGTGGTCGGCGAGGCCGGCACCGGTGCCGAGGCCGTCGCCGCCGCCCGCCGGCTGCGACCCGACGTGGTCCTCATGGACGTCCGGATGCCCGACGGTGACGGCATCAACGCCACGGAGCAGATCACCGCCGCACCGGAGCTCGCCGGCACCAGGGTGCTGGTGCTGTCCATGTTCGAGCTCGACGACCACGTCCACGGCGCCCTGCGCGCCGGCGCCAGCGGCTTCCTCCTCAAGGACGCCAGACCCGACCAGCTGGTGGACGCGATCCGCCGCGTCCACCAGGGCGAGTCCCTCTTCGCCCCCGCCATCCTCACCACCCTCGTCGGGCACTTCCTCGACCGCGCCCGCCCCGGCGCCCCGCGCCAGGTCGAACGCCTCACCGCTCGAGAGATCGAGGTGCTCACGCTGGTGGGGCGCGGGCTGTCCAACGACGAGATCGCCCGGGAGCTGACCGTCTCCCGCAACACCGTCAAGACCCACCTCGGCAACCTGCTCTCGAAGCTGGCCGCCCGCGACCGGGCCCAGCTGGTCATCACCGCCTACGAGCACCGGCTCGTGACCCCTCCGGTGCGCTGAGGGCGTCAGCCCTGGACGGGGCCGTGCGTGGCGCGCCACTCGGCGGCGAGCAGGGCGTAGGTGTAACCGTCGACCCAGCCGAGGTCGGCGTGCCAGGAGTCCTGGACCCCGTGCTGCTCGCGGCGCATCCCGGCCTTCTCGAGCACCCGGGCCGAGGCGGGGTTGTCGGCGTTGCAGCCCGCCGTGACGCGCCGGGCGCCGAGGTGCTCGAAGGCCGCGCTCAGCAGGCCGTGAGCCAGGTCGCTGGCCACCCCGCGCCCGGCGTGGGCGGGGTCGACGACGTACCCGATGCCGGCCTCGGTGAGCGTCGGCTTCCCGGGCTGGCCCATCCCGTCCTCGAGCTCGAGGGAGCCCATCGCCACCACCTGCCCACCCTGCTCGGCGACGCAGGAGAAGTCGCTCTCGCTGGTGGGGACCGCCAGCCACTCCCGCCGGAAGGTCCCGGGCTCGACGTGGGTGCGGATCATGAAGCGGTTGACGTCGGGGTCGTTGCGCACGGCCAGCAGAGGTTCGAGGTCGTCCTCGGCGGCGTGGCGCAGGAGTAGGGAGCCGACGCGCATCGGCCAGGGGCTGCTCAACATCGACGCATCCTCTCAGCGGGCGGGGTCGGCCCCCTGTCACAGACCAGCCGCGGCGACGGCGCTGAGCACCGACCGGACCGATCCACCCGCCAGGACGAGCACCGAGAGCACCGAGGAGAGGGACGACCATGAAGACGATGACCTGCCGCCAGCTCGGAGGGCCCTGCGGCGAGGAGCACGCGGGGGAGACCCACGAAACCGTCATCGACGCCCAGGCGACCTTCGCCGAGCTCCCCGATGCCTGACCCGGCTCCGGCTGTCCCCGGCGGTGCCGTGCACCCGCTGCCGGTAGACCTGGAGCGGGCGCTGCTGTCCAGCTCGACGGGGCTCGACGCCTGGAAGGACATCACTGCGCTGGCCCGCAACGAGTTCATCTGCTG
>JARICT010000038.1 GCA_029257185.1 Quadrisphaera sp. | reverse complement strand
CCCGGCGCTCCGCCCCGGTGACCCGGTACGCCGCGCCCCTGAAGCTCCTCGAGGCGATGGCGTCCGGGCTCGCCGTCGTGGCCAGCCCGGTGGGCGACGTGCCGTCCCTGCTCGCGGGCGGCCGCGGCGTGCTCAGCCCGCCCGGCGACGTGGCGGCCCGGGCGCGCGGGGGCGGCGAGCTGCTCGCCGCCCCCGCGGCGCGCCGGGAGCGGGGGGCCGCGGCGCGCGCCTGGGCGCTGGAGGCCGCGACGTGGGACGCCACCGCGCAGGCCGCCGCCGGCCTGTACCGCGACCTGGGCGTCGTCCGGGGAGCCGCCGCGTGAGCGCCGCGGCGGCCGCCCGGCTGCTGCGCCCCCGGCCGCTGTCCGTCCCCCTGCCCCCCGGGCTCGTCGACGCCCACGTGCACGTCAGCCCGGTCCCCGCGGCGCGCCCGGGCGCGACCGACGCCGGGGAGGGCGCCGGCGGTGCGCCTGCGGAGGACTCCGGCTCCTCAGAGGGCTCAGAGGGCTCGGACGGGGCGCAGGTGCTGCTCCCTCCTGCCGAGGCGGAGCGTCTCCTGCGCGAGGCCGGTGTCGCCCGCGCCCTGGCGTGCCCGCCGGGGGCCGAGCACTACGCCGCCACGAACGCCGCGATGCTGGCGGCGAGCCGCACCTCCGGCGGCCTGCTCCTGCCCGCCGCGCGCCTCGGGGGGCGCGTCCCGCTCGTCACCCGCTCGCCCTGGGCAGCCCGGCGCGCCCTGCGCTCGCGGGCCGTCGCCCGCCCCCCGGACGCCACGGACCTCACCGGCTACGCGGCGGTCTCCCTGGCCCCCCACCTCGACGGGGTGCCGGACGAGACGCTGATGGCGCAGGTCCGTGAGCGCAGGATCCCGGTCGTCGTCCACGCCGGCGCCGCCTGCCCCCCGGCGTGGGTGGCGCGTCACCTGCTGCCTCGGCTGCCCGGCGTGCCGGTGGTCCTGGCCCACCTGGGGGCCCTCCCGGCGTCCGCCACCGACCTCGCCGACGCGGTGGCGCTGGCCCGCGAGGGGAAGGTGTACCTCGACACCGCGGCGGCGTGGCTCGCGGAGTTCGTGGCTCTGGCGGTCCGTGAGGCGCCCGGCCGGGTGATGTTCGCCTCCGCCGCGCCGTACCTGAGCCCCCGGGTCGCGTGGGCCCACGTGGCGGCGGCCGTCACGGACGACGTGCTGCTGGAGCACGTGGCGCTCGGAGCGGCGCAGGAGGTCTTCGGAGGCTGGTCCGGGCGGACGGGCGACGCGTCGTGACGGCGACCCCGGCGCCGACCTGGACGGTCGTCGTGCCCACGTACCGCCGACCGGAGCCGTTGGCGCGCTGCCTCAGCGCGCTGGCCGCCGTGCGGGTCCCGGGGGCTCGAGGTGGTGGTGGTCGACGACGGGGGACCCCACGGTGAGGCGCGCGCGGTCGCCGAGTCGGTCGAGAGCACCCGGGCCGCCGGGTCCGCCGCCGGCCCGTTGACGGGGGACGAGGCAGGGTCCTTCCGGATCACCGTGCACCGGCAGGTCAACGCCGGCCCGGCGGCGGCGCGCAACGCCGGCGCCGCCCGGGCGCGCTCGGAGCTGCTGGCCTTCACCGACGACGACTGCGTGCCGCACCCGGACTGGCTGGCCGCCCTGGAGCCCCACCTGGGCGTCGGGGACGTCCTGGTGGGCGGCGCCACCGTGAACGCCCGGCGCGCCGACCTGTGCGCCGAGGCCACGCAGACGATGGTCAGCCACCTCGTCGAGCCGCGCGCCGGGCAGGCGCCCACGTTCTTCCCGACGTGCAACCTCGCGCTGCGCACCGCGTCCTTCGCCAGCGACGGCGGCTTCGACGAGCGCTTCCCCCGCGCCGCGGGCGAGGACCGCGCCTTCTGTGACGCGTGGAGGGCGGCAGGGCGGGCGATGGTGTACGAGCCGTCCGCCCTGGTCGACCACCACCACGCGTTGACGCTGCGAGGCTTCTGGCGCCAGCACCGCGCCTACGGCCAGGCGTCCGCCACGGTCCACCGGATGCGGGCCGCTGCGGGGATGCCCGACGCCGGGCGCGCCCCGGTGTCGTTCTACCTGGGGCTGCTGGCCCGCCCCCTGCGCGAGCAGCCCCCCGCGCGAGCGGTGCCCGTCGCGGGGCTGGTCGCCCTCTCCCAGGTGGCGACGGTCGCGGGGCGCCTGCGCGGCTGACCGCGTCGGGGGCGCTCGCGGGCCTGGGACGGCTCTCAGCGTCGTGCCTGCTGGAGGGTGGCCGTCAGCGTCTCGGTGGCGCCGTCGCGGACGACGCTGAGGGTGACCTCGTCGCCGGGGGCGTGGGAGCGTACGAGCGCGACGAGGGAGTCCGGGGACGGGGTGGGGATCCCGTCGACGGTGATGACGTGGTCGCCGACCTCGAGGCCGGCGTCGTCGGCGGGGCTGCCCGGCACGACCTCGGCGATCACCGCTGCCTGGCGCGTGGTGCCCTCGGAGGTGGAGGCCTCGGGCTGGGTGGCGGGGGTGACGCCGAGCTGGGCGTGGGTGGCGCGTCCGTCGTCGACCAGCTCGGTGGCGATGCGCTGGGCCTCGTTGGCGGGGATGGCGAAGCCGAGGCCCACCGAGCCGGCGGTCCCGCTGCCCGCGGAGGGTGCGGCGATGGAGGAGTTGATGCCGATGACGCGCCCGGTGGCGTCGACGAGGGCGCCGCCGGAGTTGCCGGGGTTGATCGAGGCGTCGGTCTGCAGGGCGTTGGTGACCACCGCTGGGTCGCCCTGGCTGCCCGGGGTGACCACGGGGCGGTCCAGCGCGGAGATGATGCCGGTGGTCACCGTGTCGGACAGTCCCAGGGGGTTGCCGAGCGCCATGACGGGCTGGCCGACGGCCACGGCGGAGGAGTCACCGAAGCTGGCGGCCTCGAGGTCGTCCGGTGGGTCGAGGAGCTCGAGGACGGCGAGGTCGGTGCTGGGGTCGGTGCCGGTGATGGTGGCGTCGTGCTGGCGCCCGTCGTTCAGGGTGACGGTGATGCTCGCACCGGGGCCGCCGGCGGTGGCGACGTGGTCGTTGGTGACCACGTGCCCGTCGGTGTCGAGGACGATGCCGGTGCCCTCGCCGCCGCCGCGCTGTCCCTCGACGGTGATGGTGACCACCGAGGGGCTGACCTGGTCCGCGACGGTGCCCCAGCTCACGGCCTCGTCGAAGGAGGCGGGCGCGACGGCCTGGGCGGTGGACGCGCTGGAGGTGGGCGCGGCGGCGGTCGCTGCGTCGGTCGGTTGCCCGAAGGCACCGACGCCGGCGGCCAGGCCGCCGGAGAGCAGGCCCGCGGTGACCGCGGCGACCAGAGTGCCGGTCCAGCCCGGGCCGCGGCGGCGCACCGGTGAGGGCTGAGGGTTCGTGGCGGTCGGACGGTGGTCGTCGTGGTGCGTCATGGGTCCAGCGTGAACCCCCGCGCTGGACGGTGCTCGGACGTCTCCTGGATGTTTGCTGGGTATCTCGAGCTATGACGAGGGGGACTCGTCGGGCTCGCTCCCCCGGACCTTCTGCGCGCCGGTGACGAGGAAGCTCCCGGCGGTCGCGGTGCACGGTGAGGCCCGGTCGAGGTTCTCCGGGCTCAGCTGCACGTCGCCCCCCGTCACCTCGATCAGCGTGCCGTCCGGGAAGGCCTCATCGTCGACGACCACGGAGGGGACGTCCCCGGCCTCGAGCGTCGTGCCGGACGGGAAGACCAGCAGGGTCGAGGGCGGACCGCCCTCACGGGTGAGGTAGTAGCAGGCCCCGTCCCCGACGGTCAGGGTCGAGGACGTGGTCCTCGAGCCGTCGATCACCTCGTCGGGGTCACCGTCCTCGACCACGACGGCGCTCTTGCCGTCGCCGTCGTCGATCACGCCGACGGTCAGCGGGTCCGAGGGCTGAGCCTCGGCCAGCTCCGGCGGCGCCGCGGGGCTCTCGGTGCAGGCCGCCACCAGGGGCAGGCCCAGCAGCAGCGCGGCGGCGCCGAGGGCGACGGAGCGGCTCGGACGGGTCGGTCGGGCGGAGCGGGTCTCGTGCGTCATGCCGATGTGGGTAGCACCTCTCGAGGGCACCCGCCACCGAGGCAGGCCGCCCCCGATGGCGCGGCGCCGTGATCGCCCGGCGGGCCGGGCACACCGCGGAGGCGGAGCCGGATCGGCTCCGCCTCCGCGGTGTGAGGGTGTCGCTGCTCAGCTCTCCTCGACGACGGTGACGCTGCTGGCCTGGACGGCGGGGTCGCCGTCGAAGTCGACGAACTCGTCGTCGGACAGGTCGAGGCCCAGGTCGTCCTCGTAGCCCTGGACGACGAAGGTCTTGACCGTGCCGTCGATCGTCACGGTGTCGCCGTCGGAGAACCCGGCCGGCAGGTCGGCGCCGACGACGAGGATCGGGTCCTCGCCGATCTCGTCGCCGCCGACGGTGAAGGCGTCGGGCGGCAGGACGTCCTCGACCTCGCCGGTGAAGGAGACGTCCTCGCCGAGCATCCCGGCGATGCTCTCCGCGGCGGCGCCGCCGTCGCCCTCCTCGCCGACGCCGGGGGTGCCCTCGTCCTCGGGGGCCTCGGCCTCGATGGACTGGCTGGTGTCGTCGGTGGGCGCCCTGGTCTCGCCGGGCTCCTCGCTGCTGCAGCCCGCCAGGGGCACGACGGCGATCGCGGCGGCGGCCAGCAGGGTGCGGGTACGGGTGGTGCGTCGGGTCATGGTGATGCTCCTCGGGGTCGTGGCCGTGGTCGTGGCCGTTGAGGTCGGAGGTGCGCCGAGGCCGCAGCCGCGGCGGCGTCGGGCGTGCTCGGTGGCCGGGGGCCTCAGCGAGCGGCGGTGGCGGCGACGATGGCGGGCATGCCCTCGTACGGGGCGAGCGCCTCGTCGTCGAGGTCGGCGTCGACCTCACCCTCGACGACGGCCAGGACGAAGTTCTCGACCGTGCCGCGAACCTGGATGGTCTCCCCGGCCTCGACGTCGGCGGGGAGGTCGGCGCCCACGACCAGCGCCGGCTCCTGGCCCTCCTCCTGGCCACCGACCGTCAGGGACTCGGGCGAGAGGATCTCGGCGACCTCGGCCATGAAGATGACGTCCTGGCCGACCTTGTCGGAGAGCGCGTCCTGGGAGACGTCACCCTCGGCGAGCTCGGTGGCGCCGGCAGCGTCCATGGCGCTCGAGGGTGACGAGGACTCGCTCGGGGCGGCCGTCTCGGTCTGCGTCTCGGTCTCCTCGGTAGGCAGGACCGTGGTCGCCTCGGTGACGGGCTCCTCGGTGTCGGAGCAGGCAGCCAGGGGGAGGATGGCCACCGCCGCGGCGAGGGCGATGGCGGGCAGCCGGCGGGTGGGGCGTCGGATCATGATCGTATCCGGGGTGTCGGGTACATGGCGTCGGATCGAACGTTTACGCCATAAGGTCACCTTAGGTGTGCTTCCTGAACGTGCCACCACAGCCAGTCACAGGAGCATCACGATCGACCCCGACCTCGGAGGGTCCGCCCGGATCAGCCCTGCTCGCCCAGCCACCGGGTGATGACCCCGGCGATCCGCCGGCCGGCGCGCCCGTCCCACAGCGGCGGCAGCTCCGGCGGGCGCGGGGGGTCCTCCAGGGCGCGCGCCGCAGCGGCGGCGAGGTCGGCCGCGTCGACGAGACGGTTCGTGCCCTGGATGATCGTGATCGGGCGCTCGGTGTTGGGGCGCAGCGTCAGGCACGGGACCCCGAGCACGGTGGTCTCCTCCTGGATGCCGCCGCTGTCGGTGACCACCAGGGCGGCGCCGCTGACCAGCGAGAGGAAGTCCCCGTAGCCCAGCGGCGGGGCCACGACGAGCCCCTCGACGCCGTCCAGACCGACCGCGCGCAGGGTCGCAGCCCCGCGGGGGTGCAGCGGCAGGACGGTGGGCACCAGGGCGGCGACCTCCGCCAGCGCCGCCACCAGGGTCGCCGCGACGGCGGGGTCGTCGACGTTCGCGGGCCGGTGCAGCGTGGCGACGGCGTATCGCTGGTCGCGGACCAGGCCGAGGCGCGCGGCCACCGGTGCGGCGTCCAGGCGGTCCCGGGCGGCCACGAGAGAGTCGATCATCGGGTTGCCCACGAGGTGGGTCCGCGCAGGGTCGACGCCCTCGGCCCCGAGGTGCACCAGCGCCTCCGGGCTGGTGACGAGCAGCAGGTCGGACAGGGCGTCCACGACGCGGCGGTTCACCTCCTCCGGCATCGAGGCGTCGAAGGAGCGCAGCCCCGCCTCGACGTGCGCGAGCGCGATGCCCGCCTTCGCCGTCACGAGCGCGGCCGCCAGCGTGGAGTTCACGTCGCCGTAGCCGACGACCAGCGCGGGTGCCAGCGCCGTGAAGGCGTCCTCGAGGCCGGTGAGCAGCGCGGCGGTCTGGCGCGCGTGGCTGCCCGAGCCCACGCCGAGCGAGAGGTCGGGGGCGGGCAGGTCGAGGTCGGTGAAGAAGACGTCGGACATCGCCGCGTCGTCGTGCTGACCGGTGTGGACCACACGCTGGTCCACCCCGGCGTCCTGCAGCGCCGCGATGACGGGAGCCGCCTTGACGAA
>JARICT010000034.1 GCA_029257185.1 Quadrisphaera sp. | reverse complement strand
AGCGGGGTGGACCGGCGCGACCCCCCGGACGCGCCGGGGCAGCTGCCCCTCGGGGACCTGGAGCCGGACGAGGACGAGGACCTCGGGCCGATGGCCCCGGGCTCGACCGTGAACCTCGTCGCCCTGTCGGTGCGGCTGGTCCTGGTCACCCGCGACTGACCGGCGCGGTGCTGCGTCCCCGAGCGGGGACCTCGCACGCTGCCGTCGTCTCGAGCGGGCACCTCGCACGCTGCCGTCGTCTCGACCGGGGGCCTCGCGCGGGCGACACGCCGGTGGGCGCGACACCGGCTCCCCGCTCGAGCGCTCGCCCCCTGCCGGTCGCCGCGCACGGGGCCGGCGCCGCCGGTCCGGCGACCGGGGACCGGGGACCGCCCACCGCGTGGACGAGGGCTCTCAGCGCGGTGGAAGGTCCCCGGTCGGACGCACGAGGGGCGGGTGGCCGACGACACGGCCACCCGCCCCCACCTGCGCCGCGCCCCTAGGACGCGATGGCCACCAGGGCCGTCTCGGCGTCGCTGGCCTGACCGGCGTGGTGCGGCAGCACCCGCACCGTGTAGCCGAACGGCCCTGTGGCGCGCAGGGCGACGTCCCCGGAGAACAGGTAGCGCCCGTCCTCGTACTGCTGCGTCACCGGCAGCGAGGTCACCGAGGTGTCGCTCAGCTCGTCGTCCTCGCCCGCCCGGCCGTGGACCACCTGCACGTCCACGTCCTCCGGCGAGAGGTCCCCGAGGGAGACCCACGACGAGACCGTCAGGGTGTCGCCCACCTCCGGCGTGGCGTCCACGCCCTCGGAGTCCACGTGGTCCACGCGCACGCCGGCCCAGCCCGCGGTGACCTTCGTCTTCCACCGTGCCAGCTCCGCGGCCCCGCGGTGGTCCTTCGCCGCCAGCGACGCCGCCGCGGTGGCCGCCGGGGCGTAGAGGGTGCCCACGTAGTCCTGGACCATCCGGGTGGCCTGGACCTTCGGCGCCAGCGACGTGAGGGTCGAGGTCACCATCTTCAGCCAGCCCTGGGGCAGCCCGTCGGCGTCACGGTCGTAGAACCGGGCGGCGACCTGGTGCTCCAGGAGGTCGTAGAGCGCCGCGGCCTCGAGGTCGTCGCGCCGGGTCTCGTCGGTGACCCCGTCGGCGGTGGGGATGGCCCAGCCGAACTCGGGCGCGAACCACTCGTCCCACCAGCCGTCGAGGATGGACAGGTTGAGGCAGCCGTTCAGCGCCGCCTTCATTCCCGAGGTGCCGCAGGCCTCCAGCGGGCGCAGCGGGTTGTTCAGCCACACGTCGCAGCCGGGGTAGAGCAGCTGCGCCATGCCGATGTCGTAGTCCGGCAGCACCACGATGCGGTGGCGCACGTCGTGACGGTCGGAGAACTGCACCATCTGCTGGAGCAGCCGCTTGCCCGAGTCGTCCGCCGGGTGGGACTTCCCGGCGATCACCAGCTGCACCGGGTGGGTGGGGTGCAGCAGCATCGCCTTGAGGCGGTCCGGGTCGCGCAGCATGAGGGTCAGGCGCTTGTACGTCGGCACGCGCCGGGCGAAGCCGATGGTGAGCACGTCCGGGTCGAGCACGTCGTCGACCCACCCGAGCTCGGCCGGTGACGCCCCGCGCTTCAGCCACGACGCGCGCACGCGCGACCGGGCGTCGTGCACGAGCTGCGCGCGGACCTCCCGGCGCACGGCCCACAGCCGGGCCGGGTCCAGGCGCGGCGCCGCGCTCGCCTGGTCGGAGAGGTCGCCGCCGCCGCCGGCGGCCTCGAGGAGGTCGCCGATCCGAGGGTCGACCCAGGTGGGGGCGTGCACCCCGTTCGTGATGGACGTGATGGGCGTCTCCGCCGCGTCGAAGCCCGGCCACAGCGCGGAGAACATGCCGCGGCTGACCTCGCCGTGCAGCGCCGAGACGCCGTTGGCGCGCTGGCTGAGGTGGAAGCCCATGACCGCCATGTTGAACACGCCCGGGTCGCCGCCGTCGTAGTCCTCGCGCCCGAGCGGCAGCACCGCGTCGATCGGCACGCCGGCCAGCACCGGGGACTCGCCGAGGTAGCGGCGCACCTGCTCGATGCCGAAGCGGTCGATGCCCGCGGGCACCGGGGTGTGGGTGGTGAAGACGGTACCGGCGCGCACGGCCTCGAAGGCGGTCTCGAGCTCCACCCCGTCGGCGACGAGCTCGCGCACCCGCTCCAGCCCCAGGAGCCCCGCGTGGCCCTCGTTGCAGTGGTACACGCCCGGCTCGGGGGCGCCGGTCAGCCGTGCGTGCAGGCGCAGCGCGCGCACGCCGCCGATGCCCAGGAGCATCTCCTGCTGGAGCCGGTGGTCACCGCCACCGCCGTACAGCCGGTCGGTGATGCCCGCCGCGACCTCGTCGTTGCTGGGGACGTCGGAGTCGAGCAGCAGCAGCGGCACGCGCCCGACGTCGGCCCGCCAGACGTGCGCGTCGAGGCTGCGGCCGTCGGGCAGCTCCACCGACACGAGCGCGGCGCTGCCGTCGGCCTCGCGCAGCAGGGTCAGCGGCTGGCCGTCGGGCCCCTGCACGGGGTACGTCTCGGTCTGCCAGCCGTCGGCGGAGAACGCCTGGGCGAAGTAGCCGGTCTTGTAGAGCAGCCCGACGCCCACGATCGGCACGCCGAGGTCGGACGCCGCCTTGAGGTGGTCCCCGGCGAGGATGCCGAGACCGCCGGAGTACTGGGGCAGCACGGACGTGATGCCGTACTCGGCGGAGAAGTAGGCGATGGCCGGCGGCAGGGCGGCCGAGGCCGGCTGCTGCTGGTACCAGCGCTTCTCCGTGAGGTAGTCCCCCAGGTCGGCGGCCGCGGCCTTGACGCGCGCGACGTAGGCCTTGTCCTTCGCGGCGGTCTCGAGGGCGTCGGTGCCCAGGGCGCCGAGCAGGGCGATCGGGTCGTGACGCACCTCGTCCCAGCGCTGGGGGTCCAGCTCGGCGAACAGCGCCCGCGTGGGCGCGTGCCACGACCAGCGGAGGTTGAGCGCGAGGTCCCCGAGGGGGCTCAGCGCCGCGGGCAGGACGGTGCGCACGGTGAACCGGCGGATGGCTCTCACAGGGGGTCACCGTAGTACTGCCGGCGCACCGGCCGGGCCGGCCCGACCCGATCGGCGTCCTCGGAGCACCGACCGCAGCGAGCCGGCGCACGGCGGCGGGCGAGGTCGGTAGGTTCGTCCCCGTGAGCGAGGCCCCCATCAGCGAGACGACCGCACCCGCGACGACCGGTGAGAACCCCGACCCGGCGGTGAGGCAGCCGACGAAGAGGACGGCGAAGGCCGCACCCCGGAAGGCGGCTGCGAAGTCCCCGGCGAAGTCCCCGGCGAAGCCGCGGGCGTCGAGGCCGAAGGACACCGCCGGCACGTCCGCTGACGCCGCCACGCTCGCCCGCGGGAAGGTCGGCCGGATCCCCGTGGTGGACGTGGAGCCGGTGGTCCAGGGCGGGCTCTGGCCGGCGAAGGCCGTGGTCGGCGAGGCGGTCCCGGTGCGGGCGACGGTCTTCCGCGAGGGCCACGACTCCCTGGCCGCCACCGCGGTGCTCGTCGCCCCCGACGGCTCGGAGCGCTCCAGCGCCCGCATGTCCCTGCTGGTGCCGGGCACAGACCGGTTCGAGGCGTTCCTGACCCCGGACGCCACCGGGGACTGGCAGTTCCGGGTCGACGCGTGGTCGGACCCTTACGCCTCCTGGGAGCACGCCGCGAGCATCAAGGTTCCCGCAGGCATCGACGTCGACCTCGTGCTCGCCGAGGGCGCGAACCTCCTCGAGCGCGCCGCCCAGGTCCCGGGGCGCCCGAGCGAGGACGTCGAGCACCTGAGGGGTGCGGTCGCGGCCCTGCGCGACGGCTCACGCCCGGCTCCCGTGCGCCTGGCCGCCGCGACGTCGTCGAGCGTGACCGCCGCCCTGGAAGCCCTCCCGCTCCGCGAGCTGGTCTCTCCCAGCACCCCGCGGCACCTGCTCGTCGAGCGCGAGCGCGCGCTCGTCGGGTCCTGGTACGAGATCTTCCCCCGCTCGATCGGGGCCACGTACGACGTGGAGACCGGCAGGTGGGCCTCCGGGACCTTCGCCACCGCTCAGGAACGCCTGCCGGAGATCGCGGCCATGGGCTTCGACGTCGTGTACCTCACCCCGGTCCACCCCATCGGGACGACGTTCCGCAAGGGGCCGAACAACACCCTGGACGCCGGGCCGCAGGACCCGGGATCGCCGTACGCGATCGGTTCCCCGGACGGCGGCCACGACGCCATCAACCCGGAGCTGGGCACGTTCGACGACTTCGACGCCTTCGTCGCGCGCGCCCGCCAGGAGGGGCTCGAGGTGGCGCTCGACCTGGCGCTCCAGTGCTCACCGGACCACCCGTGGGTCACGGAGCACCCGGAGTGGTTCGTCCACCGCGCCGACGGCACCATCGCCTTCGCGGAGAACCCGCCGAAGAAGTACCAGGACATCTATCCCCTGGACTTCGACCAGGACCCCGAGGGGATCTACGCGGAGGTGCTGCGCGTGGTCCTCCTGTGGGTGGAGCACGGCGTCACGATCTTCCGCGTCGACAACCCGCACACCAAGCCGGTGCAGTTCTGGGCCTGGTTGACGGTCAAGGTCCGGGAGGTCGCCCCCGACGTGCTGTTCCTCTCCGAGGCGTTCACCAAGCCGGCCATGATGCGCGAGCTGGCGGCCGTGGGCTTCACGCAGTCCTACACCTACTTCACGTGGCGCACGGAGGCCAGCGAGCTCGGCGAGTACCTCGTGGAGGTCAGCTCCGGCGCGCGCGACAGCCTCAGCCCCGACGGCGCGCCGGACGGCACCGCGCACTACCTGCGGCCGAGCTTCTGGCCCACCACGCACGACATCCTCACGCCCGACATGCAGTACGGCGGCCCGGCAGCGTTCGCGCTGCGGGCCATCATCGCGGCCACCGCGGTGCCCACGTACGGCATCTACTCCGGGTACGAGCTGGTGGAGAACGTGGCCCGGCCCGGCGCCGAGGAGCAGATCGACAACGAGAAGTACCAGTTCCGCCCGCGCGACTACGCCGGGGCCATCGCCGCCGGCACCTCGCTGGCGCCGCTGCTCACCTCGCTGAACCGCATCCGGCGAGAGCACCCCTCCCTGCAGCGGTTGCGCGGGCTCACGCTGCACACCGCGGACGACCCGTACACCCTCGCCTACTCCCGCCGCGTCCCCGCCGAGCACTCCCCGACGGGGAAGGACGACTGCGTGCTGGTCGTGGTGAACCTCGACCCGCACGCCACCCGGGAGACGACGGTGCACCTCGACGTGGCCGCCCTCGGCCTGGAGCCGAGCGCCCCCTTCTCCGCGCGCGACCTGCTGACGGACGAGACGTTCACCTGGTGGGCCGACGCCTACGTCAAGCTCGGGCCCGGCCGCAGCGCCCACGTCCTGCACGTCACCCCGCTGGGCCCACCGACCGCCGCGGTGGCCGGCGAGCAGCCGGTCGCCCCGTGAGCGGCCCCGACGGCGGCACCGTGAGCGGCCCTGAGAGCGACACCGCCCCGGGCGGACCTCCGGTCGGCGACGGGCAGTGGACCTCGGGGCTGGCGCGCTGGCTGCCCCAGCAGCGCTGGTTCCCCGCCAAGGGCACCGAGGCCGGCGAGCCGTCGCTGCGCTCCACCGTGGAGCTGGCCGCCTCCCCCGGCGAGCGGGTCCTGCTGCACACCGTGGCCGTCGCTCCCGCAGGGGCGTCGCAGCTGCTCAGCGTGCCGCTGGTGTACCGCCGCGTCGACGGGGACGGGGGCGGCGCGCCGGCTCAGGGGGCCGAGGTGATGCGGCTGGCCCAGGGTGACGCCACCTGGCGCGTCACCGACGGCCCGCACGACCCGGCCTTCGTGGCCGCGCTGGTCGACCTCCTCGGCGGCGTGAGCGCGGGCGAGGGCGACGCCACCGCCAGCGGTCACCTGGCAGCCAGCGCGAGCGCGCCCCCGCGCGGCGCCCCGTCGAAGGTGCTGGGCGGCGAGCAGTCCAACACCTCGATCATCATCAGCCCACCGGGCGCCACCGCGGTGATCGTCAAGCTGTTCCGCGTCCTCGACGCCGGGGACAACCCCGACGTGGTGGTCCAGGCCGCGCTGGCCCAGGTGGGCTGTGACCGCATCCCGGCTCCGGTCGGATGGGTCTCCGGCACCTGGCCCGACCCCCGCGGCAACCCCGTCGCCGGCCACCTCGCGGTGGCCGCGGAGTTCGTCGCCGGCGCCCAGGACGCCTGGCGCGAGGCGCTGGGCCTCGCCGAGACGGGGACGAGCTTCGCCGCCGGCGCCAGGGACCTCGGCGCAGCCACCGGGGACGTGCACGCCGCCCTGGCGAGCGCGCTGCCCACGGAGACGGCCGGCGCCGAGCAGCGCGCCGGTCTCGTCGCCGCCCTGCGCGAGCGCACGGCCTGGGCGGTCGACGCCGCTCCCTCGCTGGCAGAGCACGCCGAGGCGCTGCACCTGCGGCTCCAGCGCAGCGCGGCGGCCGTGGAGGCCACGGGGGACGACGGAGGCGGCCTGGCGCTCCAGCAGGTCCACGGCGACTACCACCTGGGGCAGGTGCTCCACTCCCCCGAGCGCGGGTGGGTCCTGCTGGACTTCGAGGGCGAGCCCCTGCGGCCCCTCGCCGAGCGCACGCGCCCGGACCTGGCGCTGCGCGACGTCGCGGGCATGCTGCGCTCGTTCGACTACGCCGCCGCCACCGCTGCGCGCGCCGGGACCGACGAGGACGCCGCGTCGGCGTGGCGCGAGGAGGCCCGGGAGGCCTTCTGCGAGGGGTACGCGGCCTCCACCGGGTCCGACCCGCGGGCGCGCCGCGAGCTCCTCGACGCCCTCGAGCTCGACAAGGCCGTCTACGAGGTGGTCTACGAGACCCGCAACCGACCCGCGTGGGTGGACGTACCGCTGCGCGCGGTGCGTCGCCTGCTCCACGACGGCTCACAGCCGGCGACCCCCGAGACCTGCGAGGCTGATCCCATGAGCTCCACCGACGCCGCCCCGACGCCCACGACCGACGCTCCGCGGCCGCGCCCCGTGGTTCCCAGCGACCTGCACCGCATCGGCGCGGGCGAGCACTCCTCGCCCCACAGCGTGCTGGGCGGGCACGTCGACCTGGTCGGCGGCGCCGCCACCGACGGGCCGGCGCCCTCAGGGGTCGCCCCCTCCGGCGACGCCTCCGCCCCGCCCGCCGTCCCCACGGGTCAGGCGGCCGTGGCCGATGCCCGCGCCGTGGTGACGCTGCGGGCGCTGGCCCCCTTCGCCGACGCCGTCGTCGCGCTCACCGAGGGCGGCGGGCGCACCGAGCTGTCCCACGAGGCAGAGGGCGTGTGGGTGGGCGTGCTGCCCGGCGACGACGTCACCGACTACCGCCTGGAGGTCACGCGCGGGAGCGAGACGTCCGTCGTCGACGACCCCTACCGCTACCTGCCGACGATCAGCGAGTTCGACCTCCACCTCATCTCCGAGGGCCGCCACGAGGAGCTGTGGGGCGTCCTCGGCGCTCACGTGCGCCGCTGGTCCGGCCCCATGGGCGACGTGATCGGCACCTCCTTCGCCGTGTGGGCGCCCCACGCGCGCGCGGTGCGGGTCATCGGTGACTTCAACGGCTGGGACGGGCGCCGGTCGATGATGCGCTCGATGGGCTCCTCCGGCGTGTGGGAGGTCTTCCTGCCCTCCGTCGGCAAGGGCGCCACCTACAAGTTCGCCCTCCAGACCCAGGGCGGCCACTGGGTGGAGAAGGCCGACCCGATGGCCCGCGCCACCGAGGTGCCCCCCGCGACCGCGTCCGTCGTCGACGAGTCCGAGCACACGTGGAGCGACGACGCCTGGATGGACGCTCGCGTCGCGTCCGACCCGCACACCGGGCCGCTGAGCGTCTACGAGGTGCACCTGGGGTCCTGGCGCCAGGGCCTGAGCTACCGCGAGGCGGCCGACGCCCTCGTCGAGCACGTCACCGCGACGGGCTTCACCCACGTGGAGCTGCTGCCCGTCGCCGAGCACCCCTTCGGCGGTTCCTGGGGCTACCAGGTCACCGGCTACTACGCCCCCACGTCGCGCTTCGGCAGCCCCGACGACTTCCGGTACCTCGTGGACACCCTCCACCGGGCGGACATCGGCGTGATCGTCGACTGGGTGCCGGCCCACTTCCCCAAGGACGAGTTCGCCCTCGCCCGCTTCGACGGCGAGCCGCTGTACGAGTACCCGGACCCCCGCAAGGGCGAGCACCCGGACTGGGGGACGCTGGTCTTCGACTTCGGGCGGCGCGAGGTGCGCAACTTCCTCGTCGCCAACGCCGTCTACTGGCTCGCGGAGTTCCACGTCGACGCGCTGCGCGTGGACGCCGTCGCCTCGATGCTCTACCTCGACTACTCCCGCGAGGACGGGCAGTGGATCCCCAACCGCTACGGCGGCCGCGAGCACCTGGAGGCGATCGACTTCCTCCAGGAGGTCAACGCCACCGCCTACAAGAGGGTGCCGGGGATCATGATGATCGCCGAGGAGTCCACCGCGTGGCCCGGCGTGTCCCGCCCCACCGACGCCGGGGGCCTGGGTTTCGGCCTGAAGTGGAACATGGGGTGGATGCACGACTCCCTGAGCTACCTCGCCGAGGACCCCGTCAACCGCACGTGGCACCACGACGAGGTGACGTTCGCCCTCGTCTACGCGTTCACCGAGAACTTCGTGCTGCCCATCAGCCACGACGAGGTGGTGCACGGCAAGGGCTCGATGCTGCGCAAGGTCCCCGGTGACCGCTGGCAGCAGGTCGCGACGCTGCGGGCGTTCTACGCCTACATGTGGTCCCACCCGGGCAAGCAGCTGCTCTTCATGGGCCAGGAGTTCGGCCAGGAGGCCGAGTGGGCCGAGGGCCGCAGCCTGGACTGGTGGCTCCTCGACCAGCCGCTGCACGCCGGGCTGATGCGCTGCGTCGCCGACCTCAACGCCTTCTACCGGGCGACGCCGGCGATGTGGGACCTCGACTTCACCGGTGAGGGCTTCGCGTGGATCGACGGGGGCGACCGCGAGCGGGACACGTTCTCCTACCTGCGCACCGCCCGCGACGGCTCGCAGGTGGCGGTGGCCGTCAACTTCGCCGGCAACCCCCACGAGGGCTACCGCCTCGGGCTGCCCGAGACCGGGACGTGGCGCGAGGTGCTCAACACCGACGCAGAGGTCTACGGCGGCTCCGGCGTGGTCAACGGCTCCGTCGAGGCGGTCGAGGGCGAGCACACCGGCCAGCCCGCCCACGCCACGCTGCGCATCCCCCCGCTCGGCGCCGTCTACCTGGTCCACGACGAGGACTGAGCCGGACGTCCCTCCGCGGCGCCGCGGAGCCACGGCGCGACGACGGGCGCCGCACCCTCCGGGGGTGCGGCGCCCGCTGCGCGAGGTCCTCGACGCCTGCTGAGCTCATTCCTGCGCCCCCGTCCGGGGACGCCCCACCGTGCTCTGCCAGCCCCCCGCACCGTTCGGGGACGCCCTACCGCGTCGTGCAGCCTCACAGCGCGGCACGACGTCCCCGATCGGCGCCCGGCCTCGCGCACGGCCCAGGTCAGCTGGGCACGGTGACCCCAGAGCGCTCTAGAACAGCGCCGTCGTCATCGCCCGGCGCCCCGCGGCGACCTCGGGCTGGTCGGGCCCGGCGACGTCGAAGAGCTCCAGCAGGCGGGTGCGCACACGGTCGCGGTCCTCGCCCGAGGTGCGCCGCAGCACCTCCACCAGGCGGGCGAACGCGTCGGCCAGGTGCCCACCGGCCAGGTCCACGTCGGCCACCGCGAACGCCGCGTCCACGTCGTCCGGGTCGTCGGCTGCGGCCGCACGGACGGTCGCGAGGTCCAGCCCGGCCACCCGCTCCAGCAGCCGCACGCGCGCCACGCCGGTGATCGCCGCCGCGTCCCGCGGGTTCGCCGCGAGCGCCCGCTCGTACGCGTCCATGGCGGCGGCCGTGTCGCCGCGCTCCAGCGCCTCGAGGGCCTCGGCCTCCAGGGGCGGCAGGGCCGTCTCCTCCTGTGGCGCGTCACCGCCCGGGTCGGCCAGCTGGCCGCTCACCCCGTTCTCCGCGGCCATCTTCAGGAGGGCGTCGACGACGGCCACCACCTGCTCCCGGCTCTGCGGGCCGGTGAACAGCGGCACCGGCTGGCCCTTGACCACCGCGACGACCGTCGGGACCGTCTGCACCTGGAAGGCCCCGGCGATCTGCGGCGAGGCGTCGACGTCGACCTGTCCGAGCAGCCAGCGGCCGGCGCCCTGCGCGGCCAGCCCGGAGAGCACGGCGAACGCCTCCCCGGTCGGGTCGGCCGAGGAGGAGCCGAGCGCGATGACGACCGGGACGGTGGCCGACAGCTGGACGACGTCGTTGAACGTCGCGTCGCTCACCTGCACGACGAACGGCGAGGTGCCCGCACCGCCCCGGGGGCTCGCCCCGCTCGCAGCACCGGGCCCCGCAGCCCCGGCGCCCGGCGCTCCGGCGCCCGGCGCTCCTGGGCCCGGCGCCCCGGCGCCCGGCGAGGGACGCCGGGTCATCCCGGTGAGGTCGACGGCGCCACGGAGGTTCAGGCGGGGTCCGGTAGGTCCTTGGCTCATCCCCGCATCCTCCCCCAGCGGCTCAGCCGAGGTCCACGGCGGTGACGTCCCGCTCTCCGCCCACGATCTCCAGCGACCGCTCGGCGGCGCCCTCCGCGGCGGCGGCGCCGGCGGGCGGCACCGTCACCACGACGGTCTCGGCGGTGGTGAGCTTCTGCGAGCTCGCCGTCGGCGCCCCGGCGATGGCCGCCAGCGTGGGGGTGAGCGTGAGCGTCGAGCCCTCCGTGTTGGGCGTCAGCGACTGGACGCCGTCGATGACGGCGATCAGCACGGCGCCACCGTCCGCGGTGCGCAGCGCCCAGGCCTGCCCCTCCCGCGGAGCGTGCTGCGCGGCGTAGTCCACGAACCTCCCGCTCCCCTCCTCCTGCTGCACCTGCTCGGTGAGGACGGTGTTGATGAACGGGCTGTCGGCGAACCCCGCAGCGTGCGGGGAGTCGGTGCCGGCCGTCAGCACGTCCGCGAGGTCGGCCACGACCTGCTCGGGGGGTGAGACGAGGTCCTCAGCGTCGAGCGCGACGGGCTCGACGGTGCCGCCCTGCGCGGCGAGCGACGGGAAGGCAGCGCCCGGCAGCAGGTTCGCGCGGGCGACCACCTTGTAGCTCTCGCGCGGGTCGGCCTGCTCGATCACCTCGAGGACGGGGACGGGCTGCGGCGGTTCCTCGGGGGTCTCCTCCGGGACCTCCGGAGCGGGTCCCGGCTCGGAGTCGCCCTCCGGTGAGGGCTCGCCCTCGACAGCCGCCTCCGGCTCGCCCTCGGGGGCACCCTCCACCGGCGGCTGGGCGGCCGGCTCGGGGGCGGGCTGGTCCTCCGGCTGGGTGACCACCACCGCGTACCGGGGCCAGCCACCGGCCGCGGGCAGCGCCGCGAGGAGCTGCTCCCCGCCCAGCGGTCGCACCGGCGGGGCGGCCTCCGGGTCGCCCCCCTCGGCCTCGCGCACGGACGTCGCCGCGCGGTAGGCCGCGCTCCTGGCGTCCAGCGGTGCGCCGGCGAGGCGCTGGGCCGCGGTCTCGGCGTCGAGCGAGGCGTCGGCCTCCTCGACCACGGGCACCACGCCCCCCGAGCCCCGCAGGACGTTCTCGAGCTGGGCGTCGGTGAGCACCGCCTGGGGCGCGGGCTCCTGGCGGGGCTCCGGCGTCAGCGGCTCGGGGGAGCTGCACCCGGCGAGCACGAGAGCACCCAGCACCGGCAGGGCGGCGAGGCGCTGCGTGCCCCGGCGCGGCGGCGTCGCGGGCGATGCCGCTCGCTCGGTGCGCGCCCCCTCGGCCGCAGGCACCGCGGGGACGTCCGCGGTCCCCGAGCGGCGCCGTCCGAGCAGCATGAGGACGACGCCGACCACCAGCGCCACACCGCCGCCGATCAGCAGGGGCAGGGCCCACGGGTTCGTGGCCTCGTCGGGCCAGGTGATGGACACGTCCTGCAGACCGCCGTCGGGCGCCGTCGCGATGACCTGCACCGGCTGGTCGCCGTAGGGGACCTCCAGGCTCGCCGAGCCGTCACCGGTGTCGCGGGTGAGCCACAGGTCGTTCGTGCTCGCGTCCGGCACGTCCGCCCTCTCGGCGGCCTCCACGCCGTCGACCTCCAGGGCGCCCTCGGCGTCGACCCCGCCGAGGCTCGCAGCCTCCACGGGCGGGTCGGCGCGCAGCCAGGCGCTCAGGTCGCCCTCGCGCGCCGTGGCCAGGGTCACCGGGCCTCTGCCTCTCGCCTCGACGGTGGCGGTGCCCTCGCGCACCTCCAGCAGCCCCGGCGCGGTGACCGCTGCACGAGAGCCGCCGACGTCACCGGTGGAACGGGCGGTGGAGGCGACGGGAAAGGCGGCCGCGGCGGTGATGCCCGCAGCGATGGCCAGCGCCCCGAGGATCGCGAGCACCAGACCGACGACCAGCAGCGGGCGACGGCGACCCTGGGCACGGACCTGCTGGTCGCCACCCTTCACCGCACCGGCGGACCGCTGGCCCCCCGTGCCGGACGACGGACGCGTGCCCGCGGGCTCGCGGGCGCTCACCGTCCCCTCCCCGGCTCGCCCTCGACCCGCTCCAGCGCGGCCTCCAGACGTTCGACCTTGCCCTCCATCTCACCGCTGGTGCGCCCCGGCGTGGTGCGCAGGTCCGCCTTCAGCACCAGCGACACGCGGTCACCGTGGCGGGCGACGGCGTCGCACGCGCGCCGCACGACGTCCATGCACTCGTCCCACCCGCCCTCGATCGTGGTGAACATCGAGTCGGTGCGGTGCGGCAGGCCGGACTCGCGCACCACCCGCACGGCGTCCGCGACGGCCAGCGCCAGGGAGGACCCGTCGGCCGCGCCCCCCGCGCCGGGGTCGGCTCCCGGCCGGGGCATCGGGGCGGTCGAGGGGGCGACGGAGAAAGCGACGATCACGTCGTCACTGTAGGAGGACTCCGGCGCCCGCCCCAATCGAGCGCCGCGGTGCTGCGCGGGCCGGCGTCCGGCGGGCTCTCGCCCTGTCCCCGGCGCGCCCTCAGCCCGGCGGCCACTCCCGGGCCAGCGGCGCGCTGCCCGGCACGAGGGTCTGCGCGATCTCGTCCAGCGCGCGCCGCACCTGGGCCTCTCCGACCCACAGGTGCTTCGCCCCCTCCACGGGGACCACCTCGCACTGGCGCAGCGGCGCGAAGGCCTCCACCGCCGCCTCGGGGCGCAGGAAGTCGTCGTGCTCGGGGATCAGCGCGCGCACCGGCTTGCCGGACTCCGTCCACGCCTCCAGCGCGGGGCGCAGCGACCAGCGCAGCGGGGGGCTGAGCAGCACGGCGCCCTCGATCGACGGGTCCAGGCCGTGGGTGAGCGCCAGGTCCGTGCCGAAGGACCAGCCCACGAGCCACCGCCGGGGCAGGCCCTCGAACTCTGCGAACTCGATGGCCGCGGCGACGTCGAAGCGCTCGGCGCCGCCGGCGTCGAAGGTCCCGCCGGAGGTGCCCCGCCCGCTGGTGGTCCCCCGCGTGTTGAAGCGCAGCACGGCGATGCCGGCGAGCGCGGGCAGCCGGGCCGCTGCCTTGCGGAGCACGTGGCTGTCCATCGAGCCGCCCTCGGTGGGCAGCGGGTGCAGGCAGATGGCGGTGGCCAGCGGCTCGGTGTCCTGCGGCAGCGCCAGCTCCCCCACCAGCGTCACCCCGTCGGCGGTGGTCAGCTCGATGTCGCTGCGGCGTGCCGGCAGGGACGTCGACGATCGGATCTCCACGCGACGAAGGCTAGCGAGGGCGCCGCCGCGCGCGCGCCGCCCAGCAGGACCGGTGCCAGTGGCGCCGCTCCCCGGCGGCGTGCTCGTCCCCGAAGAGGTGCTGCGTCGGCCAGGCGACCACGTGCGGCGTCCCCGGCGTGAGCACCTGGTCGCACCCGGGGCACCGGTAGAACTTGTCCGAGCGCCCGGGGCCGACCTCGCGGACGTTCCACTCACCGTCCGGCCCGGCCTCACGACGGTGGTGGCCGCCGAGCACCCACGAGAGGTCGCTCCCGCCCTCGGCGCTGCCGCGAGGGCCGCCGCGGGGCTGCGGGGCGCCGTAGCGAGGGTCGCGGCGGTTGGAGCGGGGCACCGGTCCAGTGTGGGGCCCACCTAGGGTGGTCGCCCGTGCGCCTGCTGATCGCCCGCTGCTCCGTCGACTACGCCGGCCGTCTCACCTCCCACCTGCCGTCGGCGCTCCGCCTGCTCATGGTCAAGGCCGACGGCTCGGTGCTCGTCCACGCCGACGGCGGCTCGTACAAGCCGCTGAACTGGATGTCGCCGCCGTGCCGGCTCGTCGAGGAGGAGACGGCGGACGGCATGACGTGGACGGTCACCAACAAGGCGGACGAGACCCTCGTGATCGCCATGGACGAGATCGTCCTCGACACCCAGCACCCCCTCGGGGTCGACCCGGGGCTGGTCAAGGACGGCGTCGAGGCGCACCTGCAGGCGCTGCTGGCCGAGCACATCGACACCCTCGGACCGGGCCACCGCCTCGTGCGCCGGGAGTACCCGACGGCGATCGGGCCCGTGGACCTGCTCGCGCGGGACGGCGACGGCGCCACCGTCGCCGTGGAGGTGAAGCGCCGCGCCGAGATCGACGGGGTCGAGCAGCTGAGCCGCTACCTCGAGCTCCTCAACCGGGACCCGCTCCTGGCCCCGGTGCACGGCGTGCTCGCCGCCCAGGAGATCCGGCCGCAGGCGCGGGTCCTGGCGCACGACCGGGGCATCTCCACGGTGGTGCTGGACTACGACGCCATGAGGGGGATCGACGACCCCACGAGCAGGCTCTTCTGATCGGGTGGACCATGGCCCGGTGGAGGCGACGGCGGGAACGGCGATGGCGACGGTGCTGACGGTGCCCGAGGCGGCCACCCTGCCGGAGCCGGGCGGCCAGGTAGGTCTGGAGGGCTCGTTCTTCACGCTGCTCGTGGCGCCGCTGATGGCCCTGCTGCTCGTCGCGGTCCTCGCCCTCCTGCTGAGGTGGGCCTTCTCGCACGGGAAGTCCGTCGTGGCCCGGCCGCCCAGGACCGGCACCGAGGACGACTACGGGATGCTCGTGACGGTCGCGGCTCCGCCCACCTTCATCGAGGCCGAGGTGGAGCGCTCCCGGCTCGTCGACTCCGGCATCCGCGCCACGCTGGCCCCGACCACGGACGGCCCTCGCGTCCTGGTCTTCCCGCAGGACGCCGAGAGGGCCGCCGCCATCCTGCGCGGTCGCCGCTGACGCCCTGCCGATCAGCGGATAGCGCCCCGATCGCGCGGCGGCGCGGACTCCAACCACGCGGCGAACCCGGTGTAGGCGTCGTCCTCCATGAGCAGCTCCACCGTCTGGGTGCCGCTGCGCAGACGCACGACCATGCCGGTGCCCTCCCCCTCGATGGTCACCGGCTGCCTCGACTCCACCGAGAGGGAGCAGCGACGGGCGTGCCACGTCGGGCCCGGTGAGAAGGACCTGGACCGCCACCACCTGAGGGTCTCGGTGCCCGTCCGGGCCACGCCGAAAGCCCAGGAGCCGCCCTGGTCGGCTCCGTCGCGGCGCAGCGCGCAGTCGAAGGTGCCTCGGTGACGCGTCAGGGAACGCAGCCGCAGCACCAGGAGCAGAGCGGTGACGGCTACCAGCACCACCGCTCCGGCGATCACCTCAGCGACGACGAGGAGAAGGACCACCTCACGCTCACCGCCCGCGACGCCCGCGAGGGGCGATCGGGGAGCGGCAGGCGGTCACGAGGTGCTGCTCAGGCCCGGGACCCGGTGGCGTCGGCCCCCTGCGAGACGCTCACGCGCTCGGCGACGACCAGGACGGTGTCGTGCTCCACCGACAGGAATCCCCCGTCCACGGTGACGACGAGGTCGTCGACACGACCGGAGCGCACGGCGTTCTCGCCGGTGCCGATGCGGACCTCACCGGCGGACAGCACCGCGAGGACGGGCTCGTGGCCCGTGAGGATCCCGAGCTCACCCTCGGCGGTGCGGGCGACGACCATCGAGGCCTCGCCCGACCACACCTCCTTCGCCGCGGAGACGACCTGGACGTTCAGGGTCACCGTGCGTTCTCCTTCTGGATCTGCGCCCACTTCTCCTCGACGTCCTCGATGGACCCGACGTTGAAGAACGCCTGCTCCGCCACGTGGTCGTACTCGCCGTCGGCGATCTTCGTGAACGACTCGATGGTGTCGGTCAGCGGCACGGTCGAGCCCACCACGCCGGTGAACTTCTCGGCCATGTACGTGTTCTGGGACAGGAACTGCTGGATGCGGCGGGCGCGGTTCACGACCACCTTGTCCTCCTCGGAGAGCTCGGCCACCCCCAGGATCGCGATGATGTCCTGCAGCTCCTTGTTCCGCTGGAGGATCTGCTTCACGCGCGTCGCCGTGTCGTAGTGCGCCTGGCCCAGGTACCGCGGGTCGAGGATGCGCGAGGTCGAGCTCAGCGGGTCCACCGCCGGGTAGAGACCCTGCGAGGCGATGTCGCGCGAGAGCTCCGTCGTGGCGTCGAGGTGCGCGAACGTCGTCGCGGGCGCCGGGTCGGTGTAGTCGTCGGCCGGCACGTAGATCGCCTGCAGCGAGGTGATCGAGTGTCCGCGGGTGGAGGTGATCCGCTCCTGCAGCACGCCCATCTCGTCGGCGAGGTTCGGCTGGTAGCCCACGGCGGACGGCATGCGCCCGAGCAGCGTGGACACCTCGGCGCCGGCCTGGGTGAACCGGAAGATGTTGTCGATGAAGAGCAGGACGTCCTGGTTCTGCACGTCGCGGAAGTACTCCGCCATCGTCAGGGCCGACAGCGCGACGCGCAGGCGGGTGCCCGGCGGCTCGTCCATCTGCCCGAACACCAGCGCCGTCTTGTCGAAGACGCCGGCCTCGTCCATCTCGACGATGAGGTCGTTGCCCTCGCGGGTGCGCTCACCGACGCCCGCGAAGACCGACACGCCGCCGTGGTTCTGGGCGACCCGCTGGATCATCTCCTGGATGAGCACCGTCTTGCCCACGCCGGCACCCCCGAACAGGCCGATCTTGCCGCCCTGCACGTAGGGGGTGAGCAGGTCGATGACCTTGATGCCGGTCTCGAACAGCGTGGTCTTGGACTCCAGCTGGTCGAAGGCCGGAGCCTCGCGGTGGATCGGCCAGCGCTCCTTGATGTCCAGCGTCTCGCCCTCAGCGAGGTTCAAGGGCGTGCCGATGGTGTCGAAGACGCGCCCGAGAGTGACGTCGCCCACGGGCACCGTGATGCCCTCACCCGTGTTGATGACGCTCATGCCGCGCACGAGACCGTCCGTGGGCTTGAGGGCGATGGCCCGCACGACGTTGTCGCCGATGTGCTGGGCGACCTCGAGGGTCAGCACCAGGTCACGGCCCTCGAGCATGTACTCGATCTTGAGGGCGTTGTAGATGTCGGGGAGCCCGCCCGCGGGGAACTCGATGTCGACGACGGGACCGGTGACGCGAGAGATGCGACCGGCGGCAAAGCCGTCGGAGCCCCGGTCGTCGGCGCCGCCCGGGCTGGTGGGGGCGTCAGGGGTGATGGTGGACATGAAGGCTTCTCCTCGGAAGACGTGAGCCGGGGGTGGCTGGTGATGACGGGGGCTGGCCGGGGCTCAGCCGGCGAGCGAGTCCGCGCCGGAGACGATCTCGCTGATCTCCTGGGTGATCTCGGCCTGGCGGGCCTGGTTCGACAGGCGGGTGTACTCGCGGATGAGGTCGTCGGCGTTGTCACCGGCGCTCTTCATCGCCCGCTGGCGGGCGGCGTGCTCGCTGGCGGCGGACTGGAGCAGCGCGTTGAAGATCCTCGCCGAGATGTAGCTCGGCAGCAGCTCGTCGAGCACCGTCTCCACGTCCGGCTCGAAGTCGTAGAGCGGCAGCAGCTCCTCCCCGGACGGAGGCTCGACCCCCTCGACGACCTCGAGCGGCAGCAGCCGCAGGACGGTCGGGTCCTGGGTGATCATCGAGACGAACCGGGTGTAGACGACGTGGATCTCGTCGACGCTGGGCCCGACGTAGTCGGACAGCCGGTCACCGTCACCGGCCCGCTGACCGCGGCCCTCCCCGCCGTCAGCGCCGTCGAGGAAGGCGTCGACGAGCGTCAGGCCGATGTCGTCGGCCGTCTCGAAGTCGGGGGACTCCGACCCGCCGGTCCAGGTGTCCTGCATCTCCCGGCCACGGAACCTGTAGTAGGCCTCGCCCTTGCGCCCCGCCACGAACAGCAGCGGCTCGGTGCCGTCCTGCTGCAGGCGGGCGATCAACCGCTCAGCCTCCTTGATGGCAGACGCGGAGTAGGCACCGGCCATGCCGCGGTCCGAGGTCACCACGAGCACGGCGGCGCGCCGGGACCTCGGACGCTCGGTGAGCAGCGGGTGCTCGGCGTCGGTGAACGTCGCCACCGCCGAGACGGCACGGGTGAGCGCCCGCGAGTACGGGGTGGAGGCCGCGACCGCCGCACGCGCCCTGGCGATGCGCGAGGTGGCGATGAGCTCCATGGCGTTGAAGATCTTCTGCATCGACTTGGTCGACTTGATCTTGCTGCGGTACTCGCGCATCTGGCCAGCCATCGCGCTCCTCCATCCGTGTCGTCGTGCGGTGCGTCGTGCGGTGCGTCGTGGGATCTCCCGCGCCCGAGGGCGGGGACCCGGGCGCCGGGCCTGTCAGCCCTGCTCCGTCAGGAGCGTCGCTGCCGGGTGATCTGCTCCCGCTCGGTGCTGTCGTCGTCGATGGCCTCCGCTGCGGGTTCCTCGCCCGGGCTGCTCGTACCGCGGTCAGAGCCGGCGGTGAAGCTCTTCTTGAGCTCCTCCACCTCGTGCTTCAGCGCGTCCACCGTGTCGTCGGACAGCAGCCCCGTCTCGCGGATGCTGGCCAGGACGACGTCCTTGCGCTTGAGGTGGTCGAGCAGCTCGCGCTCGAACCGGCGGACGTCCTCCACGGCGATGGAGTCGAACACCCCGTTGATCCCGCCCCACACCGAGACCACCTGCTCCTCGACGGGATAGGGCGAGTACTGCGGCTGCTTCAACAGCTCGATGAGGCGGGCACCGCGGTCGAGCTGGTTGCGTGACGTCTGGTCCAGGTCGGAGGCGAACATCGCGAAGGACTCGAGCGAACGGAACTGGGCGAGGTCGATCTTCAGCGTGCCGGCGACCTTCTTCATGGCCTTGATCTGGGCGTCGCCGCCCACCCGCGAGACGGACACCCCGACGTTGACCGCGGGACGCTGGTTGGCGTTGAAGAGGTCCGACTCCAGGAAGATCTGGCCGTCGGTGATGGAGATGACGTTGGTGGGGATGAAGGCCGAGACGTCGTTCGACTTCGTCTCGATGATCGGCAGCCCCGTCATCGACCCGGCACCGAGCTCGTCGGAGAGCTTCGCGCACCGCTCGAGCAGCCGGGAGTGCAGGTAGAACACGTCCCCGGGGTAGGCCTCGCGGCCCGGCGGGCGACGCAGCAGCAGGGACACGGCGCGGTAGGCCTCGGCCTGCTTCGACAGGTCGTCGAAGACGATGAGGACGTGCTTGCCCGCGTACATCCAGTGCTGCCCGATGGCGGAGCCGGTGTAGGGGGCGAGGTACTTGAAGCCCGCGGGGTCCGACGCGGGTGAGGCCACGATCGTCGTGTACTCCAGCGCGCCGGCGTCCTCGAGCGCGCCGCGCACCGACGCGATGGTCGTGCCCTTCTGCCCGACGGCCACGTAGATGCAGCGCACCTGGCGGTCCGGGTCACCGGACTCCCAGTTGTCACGCTGGTTGATGATCGTGTCCACCGCGAGCGCGGTCTTGCCGGTCTGGCGGTCGCCGATGATCAGCTGGCGCTGGCCGCGGCCGATGGGCGTCATGGCGTCGACGGCCTTGAGGCCGGTCTGCAGCGGCTCGTGGACCGACTTGCGGTCCATCACCGAGGGCGCCTGCAGCTCGAGGGCCCGGCGCTCCGTCGTCTCGACGTCCCCGAGCCCGTCGATGGGCGCGCCCAGCGGGTCCACGACCCGTCCCAGGTAGGCGTCGCCCACCGGGACGGAGAGGATCTCCCCGGTGCGGTGGACCTCCTGGCCGGCGTCGACGCCGCGGAACTCCCCGAGGACCACGACGCCGATCTCGCGCTCGTCGAGGTTCAGCGCCAGCCCCTGCGTCCCGTCCTCGAACCGGAGCAGCTCGTTGGCCATCGTGCCGGGCAGGCCCTCGACCCTGGCGATGCCGTCACCGGCCTCCACGACCGTGCCGATCTCCTCGCGGGCGGCGTCGCCGGGGGTGTAGCCCGCGACGAAACCCTCGAGAGCGTCCGCGATCTCCTCGGGCCGGATGCTCAGCTCGGTCATGGCATGTCTCCTCTTGGCTGCTGTGATGCTGCGCTGCTGCTGTGTCCTGCTCGCGTGCTGCGGTGCTCGTGCCCCAGTGTCCCAGGGATCCGCTCGCTCAGTGCCGGCTCAGTGTCGGCTCAGTGATCCGTCACCGGGTGAGGGAGCGCTTGGCCTCGTCCATCCGGGTCGCGATGGTCCCCTCGATGGCCTCGTCACCGACGGTGACTCTCATGCCGCCCACGACCGACGGGTCGACGTCGACCTCGACGACCACGGTGCGCCCGTACATGGACGTCAGGGCCGAGGCCAGGCGGTCCACCTGCGCGGCGGTCAGCGGCACGGCCGCGGTGGCGATGGCCACCAGCCTGCGCCGGCGCTCCGCCGCGGCCTCGAGCACCCGTCCGATGGCGCCCTCGACGGTGTCGCCCCGCGGCGCGACCGCCGCCTGGCGCGCCAGCGCCTGGCTCACCGGGTGAGCCTTGCCCTCCAGCAGGCGCTCCACGAGGTCGCCACGCTGCGCCGGATCGGCGTTCCGGTCCCCGAGGGCGCCGGACAGGCGCCGATCCCCCTCGATGATGCGCGAGAAGCGGAACACCTCGTCCTCGACCCGGTCCATCGCGCCGTCGGACTCGGCCGACGCGAGCAGGGACTGCGTCCCGAGCTGCTCGAGGGCGTCCGCCACGTCACGGTCCTGCGCCCACCGCTCGCGGGCCACGGAGCCGGCCACGTCGACGGCGAGCTCCCCGACCTGGCCGCGCAGCAGCCGGGTGACGAGGTCGGCCTTGTCCCTGCCGGACCTCGACGGGTCGGTGAGCGCGCGCCGCAGGGCTCCGGAGCCGTCGAGCAGCCCCGCCACGGCGTACAGCTCGGTGCCCAGGGTCGACGTCGTCCGCGAGTCGTTCTCCCGCAGCACCGGCTCCAGGCGCTCGTGGGCGTCCGCGAGCGAGGTCCGTGAGGTGCCGCGCATCAGCGGTCCCTCTCGTCGTGGCCCAGGACCTTCCCGATGACCTTGCCGATCACCGAGCCGCCGTCGTCGTCAGGGGCCGACGGGTCGCTCGCCGATCGCGGTCCGCCTCCCGACGGCGCGCCGACGCCCGCGGTCGTCCGCTGGTCCTCGGCGCCCCCGGAGACGCTGGTCTCGCCGCGCTCGAGCTCGTCGAGGAAGCGGTCGATGACCCGTGACTGCCGGGCGTCATCGGTGAGGGACTCCCCCACGATGCGTCCCGCGAGGTCGCTGGCGATGCCGCCGACCTGCTGGCGCAGCTGGGTCATCGCCTGCTGACGCTCCGCAGCGACCTGCCGGGTGGCCGACTCGGTGATGCGCGCGGACTCCGCCGAGGCGCGCTCGCGCATCTCGGCGAGGATCTGCGCGCCCTCGGCGCGCGCCTCCTCCCGCATGCGACCGGCCTCGGCGCGCGCCGTGGCCAGCTGCTCGCGGTACTCCTCGAGCGCGGCGTCCGCCTCGGCCTGGGCCTGGGCGGCGCGCTCGATGCCGCCCTCGATCTGGGAGCGCCGCTCGGCGTACATCGCCTCGAGACGCGGCACCGCGAACTTCGCCGCGAGGAACACCAGGACGGAGAAGACGATGAGCCCGGTGACCAGCTCGAAGGGGTGCGGGATGATCGGGTAGGCGTTCTCCCAGAACCCCCCGCCGCTCTCGGTGGCGTCCGCCGCGAGGAGGACGCCCGCGGGGCTGAGCACGCTCATCCCGCGGAGAACACGAAGGCGAGGGCGATACCGATGATCGCCAGCGCCTCGGTCAGCGCGAAGCCCAGGAACGCGAGGCCCTGCAGCACGCCGCGGGCCTCGGGCTGGCGGGCGACGCCATTGATGTACGCGGCGAAGATCAGGCCGACGCCGATCCCCGGGCCGATCGCGGAGAGGCCGTAGCCGACGATCGCGATGTCACCAGTCATCTGGGTGTGTTTCCTTTCATCGAGGCCCGGCGTGCGCCGGACCAGGGGTCAGTGCTCGTCCGACAGGGAGTCGGCGATGTAGAACGCAGCCAGGACCGTGAAGACGTAGGCCTGGAGGAACTGGATCAGCAGCTCGAACACCGTGAAGACGAAGTAGGAGAGCCAGATCGGGATGCCGATGAGGCCCAGGCCGATGCTGCCGTTCAGGCCCTCGACCAGCAGGTACTCCGCACCGAGCGCGATGAGCAGCAGCAGCAGGTGCCCGGCGAACATGTTGCCGAACAGCCGCAGGGCCAGGGTGACCGGCCGGGTGATGAAGTAGGTGATGAACTCCAGCGGGTACACGAGGAACTGGGCGGCGACCGGGACACCGGGGGGGGACAGCCCCTTGAGGTACCCGCCCACGCCGCGGCGCCGCATGCCGACCGCCAGGTAGACGATGTAGACGAAGAGCATCGGCACGATCGGGATGCCGATGCGCGACGTCGCGGGGAACTGGATGACCGGGACGATGCCGGCGAAGTTCCCGAGGAAGATGAACGTGAACGTGGCGAAGAGCAGCGGCAGGTAGGGCCGCATGTTGTCCTCGCCGATGAGGTCGCGGGCGATGGAGTTGCGGACGAAGCCGTACGCACCCTCCAGGGCGTACTGGCCCTTGCCGGGGACCACCGCGAGCTTGCGCGTCGAGGCCACCATGACGTAGGCCAGGACGGCGCCGATGACGACGACCAGGAGCATCGTGCGGGTGATCGCCCAGGCTCCGGAGCCGACGAGCGGCTGCCAGAAGTCCGCCACCCCGGGCGGTTCGAATACGTGGCCGGCGCTGGCCAGGACCGCGAGCGTCACAGGTCGTCCTCCATCGGGCGGTCGGGGTCGTGGGGTGGTCGGCCCACCGCGGACGGCAGAGCGCTCGTGCTCGGGGCCCCGAGGGTGCCGGCGTCCGAGCGATCAACACCGTACCGGAACCACATCGACCAGAAGGACAGACCTGCACCGAGCAGGATCCCGAGCGGCAGGGCGAACGAGGTGCCCCACCAGCGGTCGAGCAGCCAGCCGATCCCGCCGTAGAGGATCAGGCCGCTGAGCATCGAGGACCCGGCGTGGAAGCTCGAGCTGCCCTCACCGCCCCCGAGGATGCCGTGGGCGCGGCGAGAGGTGCTCGGGTCGTCCTCGGGAGGGTGGCTCACGGCGCGGCGTCGTAGATCGGCATCTTGGCCCTGGCGAACGCGCGCATCTCGGCAGCCAGCCACACCACGGCGGTGGGCCCGGCCGTGAGCGCGAACCCTCGGGAGTCCAGCCACGAGCGGCCGGCGAGCAGCAGCACCAGGAGCGCGAGGACGCTGACCTTCAGCACCCAGGAGCCCATCGCGACCATCACCGGGAAGTGGGGGTTGGCGCGGGACGCCTGGCTGCGGACCGCCCACGACATGATGAGCGGGGAGGACCCCAGCACGACGAGGACCACCACGAGGCCGACGGCGCCGCCGACGAGGCCGCCCGAGCCCCACAGCAGCGCGGAGACCACGAGCAGCGCCAGCCCCACGGGCGCCGCCAGCAGCGCGCTGGAGCGGGCGACGGCCCGGTAGGGGTCGGCGCTCGGTGCGACGACGGGCTTCCCCGCCTCGATCGGTCTCTGCTGCGGGGCGTCGGGCACAGTCGCAGGCTATCCGGCGCCGACGGCCCCTCGCGCCGCCCGGGAGCCCTCCCGGTCCGCGCCGGGGCGCCCGCTCGCGTGCGCCGGTCCCTGCGGGGCCGCTCCCGCGACCGCGCCGCCACCAGCGCCGCCCGGTGGTCTGCGACCGCGCCGGGTCCGCGGGACGACGGTCACGACAGCGACGACCACCGCGACCCCCGCCCACACCGTCAGCGCCGCCCCGAGCGGCACGAGGGCGAGCGAGACGGTGCCGAAGGCCACCACGGCGGTCCACGCCCACAGCACCCAGACCGCGCGGCGGTGGCTGTGACCGAGGTCCAGCAGCCGGTGGTGGAGGTGGCCACGGTCGGCGCTGAAGGGCGACTCGCCCCGCAGGGTGCGGCGGACCACCGCCCACACGAGGTCCAGGAGCGGGAGGACCATCACCGCGAAGGGCAGCAGGATCGGGACGAAGATCGGGACCTTGTCCACGGTGCTGATGACGTTCGGGTCCACCTCGGTGGTCACCGCCACCGCCGAGGCGGCGAGCATCAGGCCCAGCAGCATCGCCCCGGAGTCGCCCATGAAGATCCGTGCCGGGTTGACGTTGTGGGGCAGGAACCCCGCGCACACCCCCACGAGCACCACGACGACGAGGGACGCGAGGTTGGAGTAGTCGCCCGGGGAGGTGCCCCGCGACAGCAGGTAGGTGTAGGCGAAGAACGCCGCCGCGCCGATGCCCACGACCCCCGCGGCGAGACCGTCGAGGCCGTCGATGAAGTTCACCGCGTTGATGGCCACGACGACGACGAGGACGGTCAGCAGCAGGAACAGCCGCGAGGAGCCCACGGTGATCCCCCCGACGGGCAGGGTGACCAGCTGCACCCCCTGCCACGCCATGAGCCCGGCGGCGAGCACCTGCCCGGCGAGCTTGGTGAGCGCGTCGAGGTCCCAGATGTCGTCGGCGACCCCCAGCGCGCACACCACGCCGGCTGCCGCCAGCACCCCCCACGGCCCGGACGAGCTGTCGAAGATCCCCTCGAGGAAGCGCATCTGCGACGCCACGACGAAGGCGACCGCGATGCCCATGAACATGGCGACGCCGCCGAGGCGCGGCGTGGGGGTGGCGTGGACGTCGCGGGCCCGCACGGGGGTCATGGCGCCGACCCGCAGGGCGAGGCGGCGCACCAGAGGCACGGTCAGGTAGGTGGTGCCGGCCGCCAGCAGCATGAGGAAGAGGTAGGCCCTCACCCGGGGCGCTCGCTCTCCTGCGCCCCGCCGGGGGCCGATCCGTCGACGTCCAGCAGGGTCGGCGCGATGCGCCGCAGCGTCTCCAGGCCGACCGCCCCGGCGCGCAGCAGCCGCGGGGGCTGGGCGGTGGCGTCGACGATGGACGAGGCCAGCGGCGCCTCCCCGGGATCGGGGCCGTCACCCGCGCTCCCGCCGTCGTCCAGGTACACGGCGACGGCGTCCCCCAGCTGCTCGCGGGCACCGTCGGCGTCGCGCGGCGGCGGGCGCCCGGTGAGGTTGGCGCTGGAGACGGCCAGCGGTCCCGTGGAGCCCAGCAGCTCGCGCGTCAGCGGGTGGGCCGGCACCCGCAGGGCGACGGTGCCGCGCGTCTCGCCCAGGTCCCAGCGCAGCGACGGCTGGGCCCAGCAGACCAGGGTGAGGGCGCCGGGCCAGTGGGCGCCGGCGAGCTCGCGGACGTCGTCGGGCACGTCCCTGGCGAGACCGTCGAGCACGCGGACGTCGGCGACGAGGACCGGCGGGGGCATCGCCCTCCCGCGGCCCTTCGCGGCGAGCAGGGCGGCGACGGCGTCCGCCGAGAAGGCGTCGGCGGCGAGCCCCATGACGGTGTCGGTGGGGACGACCACCAGCTGGCCTCGAGCCACGGCGTCCCTGGCGTGGCGCAGGGCGTCGGCGCGCTCCCCCGGGTCACCCGCCTCGCTCACGTCGTAGCGGATGCTCACCGCAGTCCCCTCGCCTCATCGTCGTGCTCGCTCGCCGCCACCGGTCGTGGTCCATCTTCGCACCGCCGGGCGCAGTGACCGGGGAGTCGCGAGGCGGGTCGCTCAACGCCGGACGGCACTCACGCAGCGTGGGCGTCCGCCGAGATCGCGGTGCCCCAGCGCGCCGCGCCACGGCGGTGCGGACACGAGGTCCAGGATCTCCCGCTGCTGGACCTCCGCGTGCTCCACCACGAACGTGCCGCCCGGCCGCAGCAGTGCTGCGGCGCGCGCCACCACCTGGCGCGGGACGTCCAGGCCGTCGGCCCCTCCGCCCCACAGGGCCAGCGCGGGGTCGTGGTCGGCCACCTCCACCTCCCGCGGCGCCGCGCCGCTCGGCACGTACGGCGGGTTGGAGACGACGACGTCCACGAGCCCGTCCAGCCGGGGCAGCGCGTGCGCGGCGTCGCCGAGGTGCAGCCGCACCGGGGAGCCGACCAGGGTCCGCTGCGCCCACGCGTGCGCGTCCTCGCTGAGCTCCACGGCGTGCACCACCGCCCCCGGCACCTCGGTGGCCACGGCGAGGGCGATCGCGCCGGAGCCGGAGCACAGGTCGACGACCAGCGCCGGACCCTGCGCTCGGCCGGCCACCGCGCGCGCCGCGTCGATCGCCACCTGCGCCGTGGTCTCGGTCTCGGGGCGCGGCACGAAGACGCCGGGCCCGACGGGGATGTCCAGGCCGCGGAACGGCGCGCTGCCGACGAGGTGCTGCAGGGGCACGCGCCGGGCACGGCGCGTGACGAGCTCGTCGAGACCTGCCGGCGCGTGGTCGCCGCGCAGCGCCGCGAGGTTCACGTCCCCGCGGGAGACCTCCAGGAGGTGGGCGGCCAACAGCTCGGCGTCGGCCCGCGGGCTCGGCACGCCCGCTTCCGACAGCCGCTGCGCCGCGTCGCGGAGGGCGGGACCCAGCGCGCCGCTCACGAGCCCCCCGCCGCCTCCGCCAGCCGCGCGGCGCGGTCGGCGTCGACGCTGGACTGGATGAGCGCGCCCATGTCGCCGTCGAGCACCGTCTCGAGGCTGTGGCTCTTGTACCCGGTGCGGTGGTCGGCGACGCGGTTCTCCGGGTAGTTGTAGGTGCGGATGCGCTCGGAGCGGTCCACGGTGCGTACCTGGCTGCGGCGCGCTGCTGCGGCGGAGGCGTCGGCCTCGGCCTTGGCCGCGGCGTGCAGGCGCGAGCGCAGGATGCGCAGGGCCTGCTCGCGGTTCTGCAGCTGGCTCTTCTCGTTCTGGCAGCTGACGACCGTGCCGGTCGGCAGGTGCGTGATGCGCACGGCGGAGTCGGTGGTGTTCACGGACTGCCCGCCCGGCCCCGAGGAGCGGAACACGTCGACGCGCAGCTCGCTGGCGTCGATGGACACCTCGACCTCGTCGACCTCGGGGGTCACGAGCACGCCCACGGCGGAGGTGTGGACGCGGCCGGCGGACTCGGTGACCGGCACGCGCTGCACGCGGTGGACGCCGCCCTCGTGCTTGAGCCGGGCCCAGGGGCCGTCGGCGTCGGGACCTCTCGCGCCCTTGACGGAGAGCACCACGTCCTTGTAGCCCCCCAGGTCGGACGCGGTGGCGGAGAGCAGCTGGGTGCGCCAGCCCACCCGCTCGGCGTGCCGGAGGTACATCCGCAGCAGGTCGCCGGCGAACAGGGCTGACTCCTCACCGCCCTCGCCGGCCTTGACCTCGAGGATGACGTCGGAGCCGTCGTCGGGGTCGGCGGGCACCAGCACCTCTCGCAGGTGCTCGGTCGCGTCCTCGAGGGCGACCTCCAGGGCGGGCACCTCGTCGGCGAAGGCTGGGTCCTCGAGGGCCATCTCGCGCCCCGCCTCGAGGTCGTCGGCGGCGGACGCCAGCGCGGACGACGCCGCGACCACCCGGCCCAGCTCGGCGTAGCGCCGCCCCAGGGCCCGCGCCCTGTCCTGGTCCGCGTGGAGGTCGGGGTCGGCGAGCGCCCGCTCGAGGTCCGCGTGCTCGGCGACCAACGCAGCGACCGGCCCGTCGGCGGGTGCCGAGGGGCCGGTCGCTGCGCTGGGGGTCTGGCTCAGGACTTCTTGGCGTAGCGGGCGTTGAAGCGCGCGATGCGTCCGCCGGTGTCGAGGATCTTCTGCTTGCCGGTGTAGAAGGGGTGGCAGGCGCTGCACACGTCGGCGCGCATCGAGTCGCCGGCCTTCGTGCTGCGCGTGGTGAAGGTCTCGCCGCACGTGCAGGTCACGGTGGTCTCGTGGTACTCGGGGTGGATGCCGGTCTTCACAGGTGGTGCTCCTCTACTCGTGACCGCCGGGTCGCCTCCCGCGCGGGCTGCGCGGTCGGCGTGAGCCGGTGTCTGGGTTCTTCAACGTCCGTGAGCGGACGGTTCATCCTGCCAGAGGGCTCAGGCGGTGCTCTGCTGCTGCCCCGGGGCCCCCGGGGCGGTCTGCTGCACCTGGCGCAGGAACTCGACGTTGGTCTTCGTCTCGCGCACCTTGCCCAGCAGCAGCTCGAGGGCCTGCTGGGAGTCCAGGCCGGTGAGGACGCGGCGCAGCTTCCACATCACCGCCAGCTCCTCGCGCCCGAGGAGGATCTCCTCGCGCCGCGTGCCGGACGGGTTGACGTCCACGGCCGGGAAGATCCGCTTGTCGGCGAGGCGCCGGTCCAGGCGCAGCTCCATGTTGCCGGTGCCCT
>JARICT010000160.1 GCA_029257185.1 Quadrisphaera sp. | reverse complement strand
GCGACCGACGGCCCCTCGGCCGAGGCCGCCCGGGCGCAGGTCAACGCCATCGCCAACCCGCAGATGCCCGAGGTGGGGGAGCGCTACGTCGGCACCGTGGTCAAGACCACGACCTTCGGCGCCTTCGTCTCGCTCACGCCGGGCAAGGACGGGCTGCTGCACATCTCCAAGATGCGCGCGCTGGTGGACGGCAAGCGGGTGGACAACGTCGACGACGTGGTGTCCGTGGGGCAGAAGCTGCAGGTCGAGATCACCGAGATCGACCCGCGCGGCAAGCTGAGCCTCTCCCCGGTGGTCGCCGAGAACGGCGCCTCCGGCGACACCGACGGGTCCAGCGACGCTGCGGCCGACGAGAGCGTGAACGCCTGAGATGACGTCCACCCCGCTGCCCCTGGTGCCCGCGGGCAGCGGGGAGTCCGTCTCCACCCTCGCCGGGCAGGACACCGGAGCGCTCGTGCGCCGGTCCGTCCTGCCCGGCGGGGTGCGGGTGCTCACCGAGACCATGCCCGGCACCGCCTCCGCCACCCTGGGGATGTGGGTGGGGGTGGGCTCTCGCGACGAGGTCTCGGGCCACCACGGCTCGACGCACTTCCTCGAGCACCTGCTCTTCAAGGGCACCGCCCGGCGGTCCGCCGCCGACATCGCCGAGGCCTTCGACGCCGTCGGCGGTGAGGCCAACGCCGCCACGGGCAAGGAGCACACCAGCTACTACGCCCGCGTCATGGCCGGCGACCTGCCGATGGCCGTCGACGTCATCGCGGACATGATGACGTCCGCGACCATCGATCCCGACGACGTGGCGGGCGAGCGCGGGGTCATCCTCGAAGAGCTCGCCATGAACGACGACGACCCCGCCGACGTCGCGCACGAGCGCTTCTCCGAGCTGGTGCTCGGTGCGGGCACGGCGCTGGGACGCCCCATCGGCGGCACCCCCGCCGCCATCGAGGCCGTGCCGGCCCGCGCGATCCGCGAGCACTACGAGCAGCACTACCGCTCCCCGGGGCTCGTGGTCACCGCCGCCGGCGGCCTGGAGCACGACGAGGTCTGCGCCCTGGTGAGCACCGCGCTGACGACCGGAGGGTGGGACGTGACGTCGCCGGTGGCACCGCTGCCGCGCCGGTCCGGCGACCCCCTGCCGGTCCCCGGCGGCGGCGGGGTGCTGACCATCGAGCGCGCCACCGAGCAGGCCAACGTCCTGCTCGGCTGTCCGTCGATCGACGCGACGGACGAGCGGCGCTACACGATGGGCGTGCTCAACGCCGTGCTCGGCGGAGGCATGAGCAGCCGCCTCTTCCAGGAGGTGCGCGAGAAGCGCGGGCTCGCCTACGCGGTGTACTCCTTCTCGGCGGGGTACGCCGGCGCGGGGTACTTCGGCCTCTACGCCGGCTGCTCGCCGGCCAAGGTGCCGCAGGTGGTCGAGCTGCTGGCCGAGCAGTGGCGGGCCATGGCCACCGACGGCATCACCGACGCGGAGCTGACGCGCGCTGTCGGGCAGGTCAGCGGCTCCCTGGTGCTCGGCATGGAGGACAGCGCCGCCAAGATGTCCCGTCTCGGCAAGGCCGAGCTGGTGCACGGCTCCTTCACCGACATCGACACCTCGCTCGACCGCATCCGCGGCGTGAGCGCCGACGACGTCGCCGAGCTCGCGTCCTCCCTGTGGGGGCAGCCGCACACCCTGACCGTCGTGGGGCCGTCAGGGACGGGTCTGGTGACGGCCGTCCCTTGACGGGCACCCGATCCTTCGCCCATCGGTGAGCCGCCGTGGCTCGTCAGGCCGAGCGGGAGCCGGTCCCGTACCTTGCACCGGTGAGCAGCCGCACCGAGGACCACGACGACGCCGGATCGAGGCGCGAGGACGACGAGCAGGACGGGCAGGGTGACGCCGAGGAGCCCAGCGGTCCGCAGGCGCTCGAGGACCGCCGAGACGTCACCTCCGCCGACGACGCCACGATCGAGAAGGCGCTCGCCGCCGCCAGCCGGTCCGCCGAGGCGGGTGAGCTGGACCCCGCGACGGTCGAGCAGGCCCGCTTCCTCGAGGAGCACCCCGAGACCGCCCCCGGCGACCAGCGGAGCACCTCGGAGGTCCTCGAGCCGCGCGTGATCTCTCGCGCGCCGTCCTCCCCGTGGGACGACGGCCTGGGGCGCACCGCGCTGCGGTGCGCGCAGACGCTGCTCGTCGTCATCGTCGCCGTGGGGCTCATCTACGCCGCCGTACAGCTGCGCACCGTCGTCATCCCGCTGCTGCTGGCGGCGCTGATCGCCTCGGCGGCGTCCCCGCTCGTCGCCTTCCTCACCCGACACCGCTTCACGCGGGGGCCGGCCACCGCCGTGGTCATGCTGACGGGCCTCGTCGTCCTCGGAGGTCTCGGCTACGCGGTCTTCGCCGCGGTCCGCGGCCAGTGGGACCAGCTGGCCCGCAGCGCCAACGAGGGCCTGGACCGGCTCGGGACGTTCATCACCGACGGGCCGTTCAACATCACCGACGCGCAGCTCCAGGAGGTGCGCGAGACCGCGGTGAACGTCGTCACCGGGCAGCAGTTCCGCGACAGCGCCATCTCCGGGCTGTCCACGGCGGCGTCGGTGGCGACCGGTCTCGCTCTCGGCGTCGTCGTGCTCTTCTACTTCCTCAAGGACGGCCCGCGCATCTGGGCGTTCTTCATCTCCGCCACCGAGGGTCCCGCGCACGCCCGGCTGGCGCACGTCGGCACCAACGCCACCGGCGTGCTGGGCGGGTACATCCGGGGGACGGCCGCCGTGGCGTCCGTGGACGCGATCTTCATCGGCGTCGGCATCGCCGTCCTCGGGGTGCCGCTGGCCCTCCCGCTGGCCCTCATCACGTTCGTGGGCGCCTTCATCCCCATCGTCGGTGCGGTCGCGGCGGGGATCCTCGCCGCCCTCGTGGCGCTGGTGACCAACGGGCTGACGACGGCGCTGATCGTCGTGGCCATCATCATCGTCGTGCAGCAGGTGGAGTCCAACCTCCTCCAGCCCCTGCTGCTGGGCAAGGCGCTCTCGCTGCACCCGCTGGCGATCCTCGTGGCGCTGACCGCCGGGACCATCCTCGCGGGCATCATCGGGGCGCTGATCTCCGTGCCCATCGCGGCGGTCCTCTGGTCCGCCGTGACCACGTGGAACGCCGACAAGCGGACGACCCGGGCGCGGATCGCCGAGGTCACGTCCTCGGAGGGGTGACCCGCGGCCGCCGTAGGCTCACGAGCATGGACAGCTCCTCTCCCGCCAGGATCGCCGTCATCGGGGCGGGAGGTCGGATGGGCTCGATGGCCTGCGAGGCGATCGGCGCGGCCGACGACCTCGAGGTCGTCGCCCGGCTGGGGCGCGATGACAGCGACCGGGTCGCCGACGCCGCCCGCGAGGCCGGCGCCGCGGTGGCCCTCGAGCTCTCGGTGCCGTCCGCCGCTCCGGCGCACGTCGCCGCGCTCGTCGCGGCAGGGGTCCACGTCGTCGTCGGCACCACCGGGTGGGACGCCGACGCGCTCGACAGCCTGCGCGGCCAGGTCGACGCGGCACCCCGCGGCACGGGGGTGCTGGTGGCCCCCAACTTCGCGATCGGCGCGGTGCTGCTGATGCGCTTCGCCGCGGTGGCCGCCCCGTTCTTCGAGTCCGTCGAGGTGGTCGAGATGCACCACCCCGCCAAGGTCGACGCCCCCTCCGGCACGGCCGTCGCCACCGCGCGGGCCGTCGCGGCCTCACGACGCGCTGCGGGGGTGGCGCCGCCGCCCGACGCGACGACCACCGCGCTCGACGGCGCCCGGGGGGCCGCCGTGGACGGCGTGGTGGTGCACAGCCTGCGGCTGCGCGGCCTGACCGCCAGCCAGGAGGTCTGGCTCGGTTCGCCGGGGGAGGTGCTCGAGCTGCGCCACGACGCCACGGACCGCTCCAGCTTCATGCCCGGCGTCCTCACGGGCCTGCGCGGGGTGGCCGACCACCCGGGGCTGACCGTGGGTCTCGAGCACTACCTGGAGCTCGGGGCCGGCTGACGGTGCGCACCAAGCTCCTCGTCGCCGCGCTCACCGCCGCTCTGCTCCTCTACCTCGTCCTCGTGGGGGTGCGGGGGGTGCTGCTCGTGGCGTCCGGGGACCCGGTGGGGGTGGCCCTGGGCATCGCCGTGCTGGTGCTTCCGGTGGTGGTCCTGTGGACGGTGGTGCGCGAGCTGATGTTCGGGCGCGCCACCGAGGTGATGGCCCGCGAGCTCGCCGAGGCCGGGCGGCTCCCGCCCGACGACCTGCCCCGCACCCCGTCGGGCCGCATCCAGCGGGAGGCCGCGGACGCCGCGTTCGCCGGGTACCGGGCGGAGGCGGAGGCGCAGCCCGAGGACTGGGGCGCGTGGTTCCGCCTCTCCTGCGCCTACGACGCCTCGAGGGACCGCAAGCGGGCGCGGGCGGCGATGCGTCACGCGAGCGCCCTGCACCGGGTGGCTCGCGCCGCCGGTTGAGCGAGCGGCGGTCGACGCACCGCGCGTGTGGAGCGTCGGCCGGCGACCCCGGTGGGGTGCGGCCCGACCCCTGCTCCCGCCACCGACCGGGGACGCGCAGCCGCGGCGGCGAGGCGTGCCACCTCGACCGGGGACGCGCAGCCGCGGCGGCGAGGCGCTCAGCGCGGTGGAGCGTCCCCGGACGACGCAGGCCGGCGCCGGGAGGCGGCGCGGCTCGCCCCCGCCGCCACCTGCTCCAGCGGACCCCGACGGCCCAGCACGCCCCGCTGCGCCCCGTACCACCACGCCGTCGCCACGGTGAGGACGCCGAGGACCTGCACGACGTAGGAGGCCGTGGGCTCGAGGAACAGGCCCATCACGGGCAGGACCAGCACGTGGGCGGTGTACAGCGTCAGCGTCATGCCCCCGACGGCGACCAGCGGGATCGAGGCGAGCGCCGCGGGGCGCCACCGCGGGAGGAGCAGGGCGGCGCCGAGGACGGCCACCGCGCAGCCGGCGGTGTGCACGAGGTCGAACGGGGTGCCGGAGTGCGGTGCGCGCAGCACCAACCACCACCACGAGCCGGTGGGGGTGGTCCCGTAGTAGCTCAGGGCGGCGCCCGGCACCGCGCCGGCGGCGACCGCGCGCTCGCTCAGCGACCCGGAGACCAGCCAGACGCCCACGGCGGCGCCGGCGCCGGCCACGGCCATCACCGCGGCCGTGCCCGGGCGCCGCAGCCGGGAGCGTCCGACCGCCAGCCCCAGCAGCAGGTACCCCGTCCAGGTGAGGACCGGGTAGTAGCCCGTCAGCACCAGCTCCAGGACCAGGTCCACCGGCGCCAGGAGGTCCCGCAGCGACGGCACCACGAGGGACGGCTCGGGCGCCGCGGACCTCAGCAGGTGGGAGACCGCCGGGCTGCCCACCAGCCACACCACCGCGAGCGGGAGCAGCGCTCGCGCTGGCAGCCCGAGGACGGCGGTACCGACGACGAAGAGCACCCCGTAGTTGACGAGGATCACGGCGACGCCGCTGGGCCACAGCCCGAGCAGCAGGCCGACGCCGGTGATGACCGCCGCCCGCGCCCAGACCCCCCGCCGCGCGGCGCGGAGCCCCTCGCCGCGGCGCGGTTCGGCTCCCCCGGTCGCGAGCGCGAGGCCCACGCCCGCGAGCACCGCGAACAGCGCGGAGGACCGTCCGCTGAAGATGGCGTGGCTCACCGTGACGCCGCCGTCGAGGGCCGCCTCGGGATACACGTGCGTGGCCATCATCCCGAGCAGGGCCAGGCCTCGCGCACCGTCGACGCCGAGCAGCCGCCCCCCGGCGCCGAGCAGGGGCTCGCGCGCCCCGGGCGGGCGCGGCAGGTCCGACGGCGCGCTCACGGAGCCCATCGTGGCAGCCCCCGCGCCGCCCGGCGCCCCGGCGCGCCCGCGGGCCGACGCTCACGGGCCCCCGTTCGCCGCCCGGCTGCCCGCTTCCTGCCGCCGGCACGGACGGCCCTACCCTGACCCGCGTGGCAGCGAGCGGGACGACACCCAGCGACCTCGGAGCCCTCACCGGGCGCACCTTCGAGGCGGTGCTGTTCGACATGGACGGGACGCTGCTGGACTCCACCCCTGCGGTGACCCGCTCGTGGACCCGCTGGGCGCAGGAGGAGGGCGTCGACCCCGCCCTGCTGCTCGGTCGCCACGGCGTGCCGGCCAGCGGGATCGTCGAGGCGGTGATGCCCGAGCGCGACGCCGCCGCCCGGGCCCGCGCGCTCGAGAGGATCAACGCGATCGAGCTGTCCGACACCGATGGCGTGGTGGTGCTCCCCGGCGCGGTGCGTGCCCTGGCCGCGCTGGTGCAGGGCGCTCGTTCGGCGATCGTCACCTCCTCGACGCGGCCCCTGGCTCTCGCGCGCATCGCCGCCGCCGAGCTCCCCGCGCCCTCCGTCGTCGTCACCGCCAGCGACGTGCGCCGGGGCAAGCCGGACCCGGAGCCCTTCGTGGCCGCCGCCACCGCCCTGGGCGTCGACCCGGCGCGCTGCCTCGTCGTCGAGGACGCCCCTGCCGGGCTGGAGGCCGGGCGGGCGGCGGGCTGCGCCACCCTCGCGGTGACGACCACGCACACCCGGGACGAGCTCGAGGACGCCCCGGCCGACGCGATCGTCGCCGACCTGTCCGCCGTGGTGCTGAGCGTCGACGGCGCGATCACGCTGGCGGCGGCGTGAGCGCGGGAGCGCCCCCCTGGGCGGGAGCGGCAGCGGCGGACACCCAGTACGAGGACCTGCTGCGGCGCGTGATGGAGACCGGTACCGCCAAGGAGGACCGCACGGGCACGGGGACGCGCAGCGTCTTCGGCCACCAGCTGCGCTACGACCTCTCCCGCGGCTTCCCGCTGGTGACTACCAAGAAGGTGCACCTGCGCTCGGTGGTCCTCGAGCTGCTGTGGTTCCTCAACGGGGACTCCGACGCGCGCTGGTTGCAGGAGCGCGGGGTGAGGATCTGGGACGCCTGGGCGGGGCCGGACGGCGACCTCGGTCCGGTGTACGGCGCCCAGTGGCGCTCCTGGCCGACGCCCGACGGTGGGCACGTCGACCAGCTCGCCCAGGTCATGGACACCCTGGCCGCCGATCCGTCGTCCCGGCGGATGCTGGTCTCCGCGTGGAACGTGGCCGACATCCCGGCGATGGCGCTCGCGCCGTGCCACGCGATGTTCCAGTTCTACGTGGCCGACGGCCGGCTCTCCTGCCAGCTGTACCAGCGCAGCGCCGACCTGTTCCTCGGCGTGCCGTTCAACATCGCCTCCTACGCGCTGCTGACGACGATGGTGGCCCAGCAGGCCGGCCTGGTGCCCGGGGACTTCATCTGGGCCGGCGGCGACTGCCACGTCTACGACAACCACGTCGAGCAGGTCACCGAGCAGCTCGGCCGGGAGGTGCTGCCCTTCCCGCGGCTGGAGCTGCGGGCGGCGCCCAGCCTGTTCGAGCACGAGCTCGAGGACGTCGAGGTGCTCGACTACCGGCACCACCCGGCGATCAAGGCGCCCGTCGCCGTCTGAGGCGACGGCACGAGGAGGTGGACGGGTGATCGGGTTGATCTGGGCGCAGTCCCGGGACGGGGTCATCGGCGCCGACGGGGGCATCCCGTGGGACCTGCCCGAGGACCGCCGCCGCTTCGCCGAGGTGACGCGCGGCGCCACGGTGGTGATGGGCCGGGCGACGTGGGAGTCGTTGCCGCAGCGATACCGCCCGCTGCCGGGGCGGCGCAACGTCGTGCTCACGCGTCAGCGGGGGTGGGGCTCCCCGGGCGCGGAGGTCGCCCCGTCCCTCGAGAGCGCGCTGGACGGCGCCGACGGTGACGACGGCCCCGTCGGGGACGTCTGGGTCATCGGGGGAGCGCAGGTCTACGCCGGCGTGATGGACCGCGCCGACGTCCTGGAGGTCACGGAGGTGGACCTCGAGGTCGGCGGCGACACCGTGGTGCCCGCCGTCGGCCCGGGATGGGTGGTGTCCGCGAGGGTGCCCGACGAGGGATGGAGCACGGGGGCCGGCGGGCTGCGCTACCGCTTCCTCACCTACGCCCGCCGCTGAGCCGGCGCGACGCCGCGCGCCCTCCCCCGTCGTCGCGGGTGCTGGCCCGAGCACGACCCGTGCCCTCGTACCCTGAGGTCATGCGTATCGGAGTGTTGACCGGCGGAGGAGACTGTCCAGGGCTGAACGCGGTGATCCGCGCGGCCGTTCTCGAGGGCACGCGGGTCCACGGGTTCGAGTTCGTCGGGTTCAGGGACGGGTGGAAGGGCCCCGTCGAGGGCCTGACCATGGAGCTGACCGCCGAGCGCGTCCAGAACATCCTGCCGCTCGGCGGGACCATCCTGGGCTCCTCGCGGACCAACCCGGTGAAGATGGACGGCGGCGTCGAGGCGATCCGCTCCACCATGAGCGACCTCGGCGTGGACGCGCTGCTCGCGATCGGCGGGGAGGACACCCTGGGGGTCGCCACGCACCTGTCGGACCAGGGCATCAAGGTGGTCGGCGCGCCGAAGACCATCGACAACGACCTCTCGGCCACGGACTACACCTTCGGCTTCAACACCGCGGTGCAGGTCGCCGTGGACGCCTGCGACCGCCTCGCCACCACCGGGGCCAGCCACCACCGCGCCATGATCGTGGAGGTCATGGGCCGCCACGCGGGGTGGATCGCCCTGCACACCGGCATGGCCGCCTCGGCCCACGTGACCCTGGTGCCCGAGCAGCCCTACGACATCGACGAGGTCGCCAAGACCGTGGCGAGCGTCCTGCACCGCGGCGAGGCGCCGCTCATCGTCATCTCCGAGGGCGCGACGCCGGCCGGCGGCGACGTCACGCACACCGGGGCGGACCTCGACGCCTTCGGCCACGTGCAGCTGAAGGGCGCCGGCGAGCAGCTCGAGCGGGCGCTGGTGGAGCGCCTGCCCGACCTCCCCACCCGGGTGACCGTGCTCGGGCACCTGCTGCGCGGCGGCACCCCGACCGCCTACGACCGCATCCTCGGGACCCGTTCGGGCCTGTCCGCGGTGCGGGCCATCGCCGAGGGCAACTTCGGCACCATGGCCGCCCTGCGCGGCACCGAGGTCGACCAGGTGCCCTTCGCCGACGCGACGGCTCGGCTGAAGACCGTCCCGCCCGCCCGCCTGGCGGAGATCGCCCAGGTCTCGGGATGAGCACCGATCTGGGGGCGAGCACCGACCTGGCGGCGAGCACCGACCTGGCGGCGAGCACCGGGCTCGACCGCTGGGAGACGCTGGACGCCAAGCACCAGCCCCCGTGGGACCCCGTGGAGCTCGCCGCCGTGCGCGCCGAGCTCTCCGCGGTGCCGCCGCTGGTCTTCGCCGGCGAGGTGGACCTCCTGCGGTCCCGTCTGGCGCAGGCCGCGGCGGGACACGCCTTCGTCCTGCAGGCGGGGGACTGCGCCGAGACCTTCGCCGGGGCCACCGCCGACGGCATCCGCGCCCGGCTGCGCACCATCCTGCAGATGGCGGTGACGCTGACCTACGCGGCCTCGACCCCGGTGGTGAAGATCGGGCGCATGGCCGGGCAGTTCGCCAAGCCGCGCAGCTCCGACGTGGAGACCCGTGACGACGTGACCCTGCCCGTCTACCGCGGGGACGCGGTCAACGGCTTCGCCTTCACGCCGGAGGCGCGCGCCGTCGACCCGTACCGCCTCGTGCGCGCCTACAACACCTCCACCGCCACCCTGAACCTCGTCCGGGCGTTCACCACCGGGGGCGACGCGGACCTGCGCGAGGTGCACACCTGGAACAGCGGTTTCGCCGCGTCGACGGGCAGCGTGCGCTACGAGAGGCTCGCCACCGAGATCGAGCGGGCCATCGGGTTCATGGGCGCGGCCGGCGCGGACTTCGAGGCCATCCGCACCGTCGAGTTCTTCTCCTCCCACGAGGCGCTGCTGCTGCCCTACGAGGCGGCGCTGACCCGCACCGACTCGCGGACCGGGAGGCCGTACGACACCAGCGCCCACATGCTCTGGATCGGGGAGCGCACCCGCGGGCTCGACGATGCCCACGTGGACCTTCTCTCGCGCGTGCGCAACCCCGTGGGCGTGAAGCTGGGTCCCACCACGACGGTGGACCAGGCGATGGGCTACGTCGAGAAGCTCGACCCCGACCGTGAGCCGGGCCGGCTGACGTTCATCTCGCGGATGGGTGCCGGCGCGATCCGCGACGTCCTGCCCGGCCTGGTGTCCGGCGTCGAGGCGGCCGGCGGGCAGGTCCTCTGGACGTGCGACCCGATGCACGGCAACACCATCAGCTCGCCCAGCGGGTACAAGACGCGGCGCTTCGACGACGTCATCGACGAGGTCCGCGGCTTCTTCGAGGTGCACGCCGCGCTGGGCACCGTCCCGGGCGGGCTGCACGTGGAGCTGACCGGGGACGACGTCACCGAGATCCTCGGGGGGCACGGGAAGATCCTCGACGCCGACCTCGCCACGCGCTACGACTCGCTGTGCGACCCGCGGCTGAACCACCAGCAGTCCCTGGAGATGGCGTTCCTGGTCGCGGAGATGCTGCAGCAGCGATGAGTCCCCCGGGGCCCGGCGAGCCCGTCGTCGCCGACCTGCGCTCGGACACGCTCACCCGCCCCACTCAGGCGATGCGCGAGGCCATGGTGGGTGCGACCGTCGGCGACGACGTGTACGCCGAGGATCCCACGGTCGCGGCGCTCGAGGAGCGGGTCGCCGCGCTGCTCGGCCACGAGGCCGCGCTGTTCACCCCGACCGGGTCGATGGCCAACGTCCTGGGCGTCGCCGCCCTCGTGCCGCCCGGCGCGGAGCTGCTGTGCGACTCCCTGGCGCACGTGGTGCGCGCCGAGCTGGGCGCGCACGGGGCGCTGTCGGGCATCACCACGCGGACGTGGACGTCGTCGCGCGGTCTGCTCGACGACGCCGCCCTGGACGCGGTGGCCGCCCTGATGGCGCCGGACGCGGGGCCGTACCTGGTCTCCACGGCGGCCGTCGCCGTCGAGGACACCCACAACTTCGGGGGCGGCACCGTGCAGGACCTCTCGGCCCTCGAGCGGGTCCGCGCCCTCACGGCCGACGTCGGCGTGGCCGTCCACCTCGACGGGGCCCGGCTGTGGAACGCCGCCGTCGCCGACCCGCTGCCCACGGACGAGGCGCTGCTGGCGGCGGGGCGCTGCGCCGACACGGTGGCGGTGTGCCTGTCCAAGGGGCTCGGCGCGCCCGTCGGCTCGCTGGTGGTCTCCTCCGCGGGGCGCATCGGGGCAGCGCGGGTGCGGCGCAAGCGGCTCGGCGGAGGCATGCGCCAGACCGGCATGCTCGCCGCGGCCGGCCTGCACGCCCTGGACCACCACCTCGAGCGGCTCGCCGAGGACCACGGTCGCGCCCGCCGCCTGGCGCAGGCCGCCGCCGGGGCGCTCCCCGGCTGCGTGGACCCGGCGCTGGTCGAGACGAACATCGTGGCGATCACCGTGCCCGACGCCCCGGCGCTGGTGGCCGCGGCGGCCCAGCACGGCGTCGCGCTGTCAGCCGTGGGGCCCCGGACCGCCCGCGCCGTGACGCACCTCGACGTCGACGACGACGCCACCGAGCAGGCTGCCCAGGTGCTGACCGAGGTGCTGCCGCAGCTGGGCTGACGGGCCCCGGTCGATCACACCCGGTCGGCTGCCCGGAGAGCGTTCAGCTGAGGTCGAGCACCAGGCGGCCCCGCACTCCGCCGGCCTCGAGGCGCCGGTGGGCCTCGGGAGCGTCGTCCATGGCCATGACGTCGGCGACCCGGAGCGTGACCGCCCCGGCCTCGGCCAGCTCGCGCAGGTGCTGCAGCGCGGCGGTGTCCTCGGAGACGGACGGCACCCAGGTCTCGTGGACGGTGATGCCTCGGGCGCGCACGTCGTCGCCGTCGCCGACCGAGCCGCGGATGACGGCCATGCCCCCGCCGTCGCGGATCGCCGGCGTCACCTCCTCGCCCTGCACGGACCCGTCAGCCAGGGCGTCCACGCCGTCGGGGAACAGCCCCCGCACCGCGTCGGCGAAGCCCTCGCCGCGGGGCAGGACGTGGTCGGCCCCGAGCGCCTCGACGAGGGCCTCCTCGCCGTCCTTGGCGTCGGCCACGACCGTCAGTCCCGCGTCCTTGGCCAGCTGCACCACGTACCCGCCGTAGGCGCCGATCGCGCCGGTGACCGCGAGGACGGCGCCCCGCGGCAGGTCCAACTGGCGCAGCGAGAGGACGGCCGTCAGCCCGTTCATGGGCAGGGTCGCGGCTGCCTCCGGTGTGGCGCCCGCCGGGGAGGCCACGACCGACCCCTCCGGCAGCACCACCTGCTGGCGGTAGGCGCCGTGCGTGGCGTCGGGGACGACGACCGCCATGACCGCCTGGCCCTCGCGGAGGCGCTCCACGCCGTCGCCGACCTCGTCCACCACTCCCGCGACGTCCATGCCCGGCACCATCGGCGCCTCCTCGCTGGCCGGCGTGAGCCCCGGGTGGCCGGCACGGCGGACCGTGTCGGTGGGGTTGACCGCGGCGTGCGAGACGCGGACGCGGACCTGTCCGGGGCCGGCGTGGACCTCCGGCAGCTCGATGACGTGGAGGGCCTGCGGCCCGCCGTTGCTGGTTGCTGCGACTGCCTTCATGGCAGGTGCAGCGCACGGAGACCCTTGAGGCTTCCCCGCGATC
>JARICT010000007.1 GCA_029257185.1 Quadrisphaera sp. | reverse complement strand
CTGGTCGACGTGCCGGACGGCTCGGCGGACGAGGTGATCGCCAAGCTCACCGCGAGCTCGATCAAGGGCAGGCGGGCCAGCGTGCGGCGCGAGCGCTTCTGAGACGCGGCGAGCTCGGCGGGGCCGCGCGCACGGCTGGCACCCTGACCCCATGCCCCGCGCCCCGCACCCTCCGCCGATCACCTCTCAGCGCGCCGTGGACGCGCCACCCGGCGTGGTCCACGACCTGCTGACCGACGTGGCGGCGTGGGCGCTGTGGGCCCCGCACGTCGCGTCGGTCGTCCCGGACCACGGGCACGTGGCGCCGGGGTGGCGGCTGCGGGTGCGTCCCTGGTTCGGCCCGGCGACGACCATGGAGGTCACCGAGGTGCTGCCCGGGCGAGGCATGCGCTGGCGGACGCGCGGCGCGGGCCACGAGCTGTCCTACGACCAGCGCGTCGAGGCGTCGGGGACCGGGACGATCGTCACGTTCACCGCGAGCGTGACCGGGCCGCTCGGCGGGCTCGCGCAGCGGGTGGCGGCGCCGCTGTCCGCGCTGGGACAGCGGCGCCGCCTGGCGCGCCTCGCGGCGGCCGCGGAGCACCTGGTGCGCCGCTGAGTCAGGCGGCGCCCGACGCCGCCACGCCGCGCAGGAGCCGCAGCGCGACCGAGAGCGGGGCGAGCTCGCTGCCCTGCTGGGCGTGGACCTCCGCCAGGGTCCTGCGCACGCGTGCCAGCTGGGCCTCACGGGGAGACTCCCAGGCCGCGACGCGCTCGGCCGGGGTCCCCGGCTCCGTGGCGGTCAGCACCGTGGAGGTCAGCGACGCCATGACCGCGTACACGTCTTCGCGCAGCGCCGCCCGCGCCAGGGCCTCCCACCGGTCCTCCCGCCCGAGGGCGCTGATCGCCAGCAGCAGCGTGTCGGCGCCGTAGCGGTCGAAGAGGGCGAAGTACAGCGGCGCCGCCTCCTCGGTGCCCACGTCCACCGTCGACGCCGACTCGGTGATGTCGAGCAGCGCGAACTCCCACAGCAGGCCCACCGAGCGGTGCGCCATGGGCTCGGGAACCCCGGCGTCGCTCAGCACGCGGGCCTCCCCCTGGGAGCGCACGCGGTCCTCACCGCCCAGGAGCTCCGCCACGTGGCCGGACCACCGCTCCACCAGGGGCCGGAAGCGCGCGGTCGCGTCCGCCACGTCGAACCCCTCCGGCAGGTGGTGGACGAACCAGCGGCTCGCGCGGTCGATGAGGCGCCGCAGCTCCAGGCGCATGCCGGTGATGACGTCGGCGCTGATGGAGCCGTCACCGGCTGCCAGGGCGTCGATGTCGGCGGCGTGCCCGGCGACGTCGAAGACCGCGCGGCACACCGCCCACGCGCGGACGGCGTGCTCCTCGCTCGTGCCGGCCTCGTCGACGAGCCGGTGGACGAACGTCGACCCGGCACGGTTGACCACGTCGTTGACCAGGGAGTTCGTGATGATCTCCCGGCGCAGCGGGTGGCTGGCGAGCCGGTCCTCGTAGCGGTCGACGAGCGGCGTCGGGAAGTACCCGGCCATCAGGGGGGCGAACGCGGGGTCGTCCCCCACCGTGGTGCCCAGCAGCGAGGCCTTGAGCGTGTTCTTCGAGTACGCGGTGACCACGGCGAGCTCGGGGACGGTGAGGCCGCGGCCCTGCTCGCCGCGCGCGGCGAGCGCCGCGTCGCTCGGCAGCTCCTCGACCTCGCGGTCGAGGTCCCCGGAGGACTCCATGGCCGCGATGAGCCGCCGGTGCACGGGCAGCATCGCGGGCGCCTGGGCGCGCGCGGTGCTGAGCAGGACGTTCTGGGCCTCGTTGTCGGCCAGCACGAGGTCCGCGACCTCGTCGGTCATGGCGAACAGCAGCTCGTCACGCTCTGGCACCGTCAGCTCGCCGTCGGCGACCACGTCGGCGAGGAGCACCTTGATGTTGACCTCGTGGTCGGAGCAGTCCACGCCGGCGGAGTTGTCGATGGCGTCGGTGTTGATGATCACGCCCGCCATCGCGGCCTCCACGCGGCCTCGCTGGGTGAAGCCCAGGTTGCCGCCCTCCCCGACGACGGCGACGCGCAGCTGACGCCCGTCGACCCTCAGCGGGTCGTTGGCGCGGTCACCGACGTCGGCGTCCGTCTCGGTCGACCCCTTGACGTAGGTGCCGATGCCGCCGTTCCACAGCAGGTCCACGGGCGCGCAGAGGATGGCGCTGACGACCTCGGTGGGGGTGAGGGCACCGGTGTCCTCGGGGAGCCCCAGCGCCTCGAGCGCCCGCGCGGGGAGCTCGATCGACTTGGCCGTCCGGGGCCACACCCCGCCGCCCTCGCTGAGGAGGGAGGTGTCGTAGTCCCCCCAGGACGAGCGGGGGAGGTCGAAGAGCCGCTGCCGCTCGGTGAAGGAGGAGCCCGCGTCCGGGTCGGGATCGATGAAGACGTGGCGGTGGTCGAAGGCCCCCACGAGCCGGATGTGCCGGGACAGGAGCATCCCGTTGCCGAACACGTCCCCGCTCATGTCCCCGACACCGACCACGCGGAAGTCCTCGCTCTGGGTGTCGACGCCCAGAGCACGGAAGTGGTGGCGCACGGAGGTCCACGCGCCGCGGGCGGTGATCGCCATGCCCTTGTGGTCGTAGCCGGCGCTGCCCCCCGACGCGAAGGCGTCGCCGAGCCAGAAGCCGTGCTCGGCGGCGATCGCGTTCGCGGTGTCGGAGAACGAGGCGGTGCCCTTGTCCGCGGCGACGACCAGGTAGGGGTCGTCCCCGTCCCGGCGCACGACGCTGCGCGGCGGGGCGACGCGGCGACCACCGGGGGCGGAGTCGTCGGGCACCAGGTCGTCCGTGACGTCCAGCAGGCCGTGGATGAAGACGCGGTAGGCCTCCAGACCCTCGGTCATCCACGCCTCACGGTCCACCGCCGGGTCGGGGAGCTGCTTGGCGACGAAGCCCCCCTTGGCCCCGGTGGGCACGATGACGGCGTTCTTCACCGTCTGAGCCTTCACCAGGCCGAGCACCTCGGTGCGGAAGTCCTCCCGACGGTCGCTCCAGCGCAGCCCACCGCGGGCGACGGCGCCGAAGCGCAGGTGGACGCCCTCGACCCGGGGGGAGTAGACCCAGATCTCCGCGGTGGGCCGGGGGGCGGGCAGCTCGGGGATGGCGCGGGGGTCCAGCTTGAGAGCGACGTGGGGCTTGGGCTGGCCGTCGTCGCCGGTCTGGAAGGCGCTGGTGCGCAGCGTGGCGAGCAGCAGGTCCAGGAAGGAGCGCAGGATCCGGTCGTGGTCCAGGCTCACCACGTCGTCGAGGGCTTCCCGGAGCGACGCGACGATCTCGTCGGCGACCTCGTCGGGAGCGGCGTGCGCCTCACCCTCGGTGTCGCCCCCGACCGGGGCGAACCGCGCCTCGAAGATCTCCACCAGCTGCCGGGCGATGGCGGCGTTGGCCACCAGGGCGGCCACCAGGTACTCCTGGCTGAACGTCGACCTGGCTTGGCGCAGGTAGCGCGCGTAGGCCCGCAGCACCACGACCTGGCGCCAGGTCAGCCCCGCGAGCAGCACCAGCTGGTCGAGCTCGTCGGACTCCGTCCGCCCGTCCCAGGCGGCGCGGAAGGTCTCGGTGAACAGCGCCCTGGACCCCTCGTCGGGGTCGCGCGGCAGGCGCAGGCCGAAGTCGTAGACGTAGCCGGTGCCGCCGCCGCGGCGCTCCAGCTGGTAGGGGCGCTCGTCCACGACCTCGGCGCCCAGGTGGCGCAGCAGCGGGAGCACCGACGTCAGCGACAGCGGGCGCACGCGCACCAGCTTCAGGCGCCACTCCCCGTCCCCGGCGTCTCGGGGGCGGTAGAGGTGCGCGCTCAGCAGGCGGTGCGCGCGCTGCTCGGGGTCCGGGCCCGCCGAGCCGTCCTGCTCGTCCGAGCCGGTGGTGGGCCGGCTCTGCGCCCACACCTCCTCGACGCGGCAGAGGTCCTGCGCCGCGTCGGCCGCGGTGAAGTCCTCCTTGTAGGACTCGGGCAGCCCGGGGCCCCACGTCGCCTGCAGCGGCGTCGCCAGCTCCTCGCCGAGCGCGGCGCTCGCCGCGTCCGCGAGGTCTTCGTCCCACGTGCGGGTGGCCTCGGCGACCCTGCGCTGCAGCTGTGCGGTGTCGACGCTCGGCATCTCGCGACCCGCGGACCTGCGCAGCGTGAAGTGGACGTGCGTGAGGACCGACTCGTCGGCCTTCGTGGTCCAGTCCGTCGAGTCGGCGTCGAAGGCGTCCTCGAGGACGGCCTGGATGCGCAGGCGCACCGCCGTGGTGTACCGGTCCCGGGGCAGGTACACCACGACGGACTCGAAGCGGCCGTACTCGTCCGGGCGCAGGAACACCAGCGTGCGGCGACGCTCGCGCAGGCGGACCACCGCCATCGCCGTGTCGTAGAGCTCGTCGACGCTCATCTGGAAGAGCTCGTCGCGCGGATAGGTCTCGAGGACGCTGTGGAGGTCCTTGCCGGAGTGGGAGTCGGGCGCGAAACCGCTGCGCTCCATGACCTCCGCGCACTTGGCGTCCAGGATGGGGACCTGGCGCACGCTGGCGGTGTAGGCGACCGAGGCGAACAGCCCCAGGAAGCGTCGTTCCCCGGTGACCGCCCCGTCCGGGCCGAAGGTCTTGACGCCCACGTAGTCGAGGTACAGGGGCCGGTGCACGGTCGCCCGCGAGTTCGCCTTGGTGAGGATGAGCACCTGGCGGTCCCTCGCCCTGGCCCGGGCCGCACCGGGCAGGCGCGCGAAGCTCTCGCTCGCCTCGCCGCTCCGCTGCTGCCGCGCCCGGGCAGAGCGCGTGCTCGTGCGCTCGGGCCGCAGGATCCCCTGACCGGTGCCCGGCACGGCCCGCAAGGCGTCCTCGCCGTCGACCACCTCCAGCTCGTACTCCCGGTAGCCCAGGAAGGTGAAGTTGTCGTCCGCGAGCCAGCGCATCAGCCGCGCCGTCTCACCGGCCTCGCCCTCGAGCCCCGACGGGGGCCGCTCGTCCATCTCGGCGGCGACGGCCACGGCCGCCTGGCGCATCGAGCGCCAGTCCTCGACGGCGGCGCGCACGTCGCCGAGCACCTCGGTGAGGGAGTCCGCGAGCGACTCCAGCGCGCCGGGGTCGTCCTGGCGGTCGATCTCGAGGTGCATCCACGACTCGACGAGCGCGTCGTCCGGCCAGTCGTCGTGCCGGCTGCCCGTGGGCAGGGCTGACGCGCTGGCGTCCAGCACCTCGACGAGGGCGCCCTCGCCGTCGCGGCGCACCACGAACGCGGGGTGGACCAGCAGGTGGACCTCGTGCCCGAGGCGCTCCAGCTCGGCGCTGACCGAGTCCACGAGGAAGGGCATGTCGTCGGTGACGACCTCGACCACCGTGCGCCGCGACCCCCACCCGTCGGAGGCGCGCGCGGGGTTGAGCGCGCGCACCAGCGCCGTCGCCGGGGGGCGCTGCTGCGCGAGATCGCGGTGGCTCAGCGCCGCGCCGGCGAGGTCGCCGGGGTCACGCCAGGCGAGGTCCTCGTCGGCCACGAAGCGGTAGAAGCGCGTGAGCAGGGCCGTGAGCTCACCGGCTGGCGCGTCGGTGACGGCTCCTCCGGCGGCGGACGTGGCCCTGGCGAGCACCTCCTCCCGCGTGAGCCTCGCGTTGTCCGCGGTCTGCGGCTGGCTGGCGTCGAGCCCTGTCGTCACGATCGGCCTCCCTGGGGTCCACCCTCCATCCTGGCAGGTCACGACCGCGACCGCGGCGAGGCGCCCTCCCGCGGTGCCTCAGCCGGTCGCGACCACCCGGAAGGCCTCACCCAGGCGGCCGGGCGTCCAGCCCGCCGACCCGGCGACGCTGGCACCCCACGAGCGCAGCCGCTCCTCCAGCCCGTCACCCAGGTGCGCGGTCTGGCTGGCGTGAGCCGTCAGCGCTGCCAGCTTGCGCGCGAAGGTGGCGGTGATGTCGACGTGGTGGTCCGCCCGCTCGTCGGCCATCAGCCACGCCTCCTCGACCGTCCAGGGCTCGAGGTGGTGCTCGGCCAGCAGCTCGGGGAACGCGAAGGGGTTGCGGGCGGCCGGGTAGAGGGCACGGATGGTGGCCTCACCGGCAGCCAGGTGGTCGGGGTGGCTGGCGCCGATGCGGTCCCACCACCGCTCCGGGCTCTGCATCAGCACCCGCTGCGGGCGGACCTGGCGCACCACGGCGCAGATGTCGCGCTGCAGCGCCTGGGTCGGTTCGAGGGACCCGTCGGAGTACCCCTGGAGGAAGCGGACGTCCTGCACCCCCACGTGCGCGGCCGCGGCCCGCTCCTCCGCCTCGCGGATGCCCGGAACCTGCTCGCGCGGCGTGTCGTCGAACCCGCCCTGGTCGCCGTAGGTGCACAGCAGGTACGTCACGGCGATGCCGGCGTCGGTCCAGGTGGCGACGGTCCCCGCGGCGCCGAAGTCGGCGTCGTCGGGGTGGGCGGCGACGACGAGGGCGCGCTCGACGTCGTGGTCGGGGATCGGCACGGGGGCTCCCTGGGGTGCAGCGCTGGCGCGCCGCGACGGCGGTGGTCGTAAAGATGTGGCGGTGACGGTACGTCGCACGGGTGACGGGCCGCGGTGGCGGGCCGGACCCGCAGAGGTGTGCTGAGATGGGGGCCCGGCGACGACGGGAGGGACGGACGTGCGCGACGCTGCGCCCCAGCCGCTCGACGGCGTGCTCGTCGCCGACTTCGGCCGCGTGCTCGCCGCGCCCTACGCGACGATGCTGCTCGCGGACCTGGGCGCCGACGTCGTGAAGGTCGAGCGGCCCGGCACCGGCGACGAGACCCGTGCCTGGGGGCCGCCGTTCGTCGACGGCGAGTCCACCTACTACCTGTCGGTCAACCGCGGCAAGCGCTCGCTGGCCGCCGACCTCACCGATCCCGACGACCGCCCCGCCGTCGACGCGCTGGTCGCCCGCGCGGACGTGCTGGTGGAGAACTTCAGGCCGGGCACCATGGAGCGCCACGGGCTAGGGTGGGACGCCGTGCACGCCCTCAACCCGCGGCTCGTCTACTGCTCCGTGACCGGGTTCGGCGCCGGCGCCGGCGCGGCGCTGCCCGGCTACGACCTGCTGGTGCAGGCCGTCGGCGGGCTCATGAGCATCACCGGGGAGGACCCCGAGCACCCGACGAAGGCCGGGGTGGCCCTCGTCGACGTCCTGACGGGCACGCACCTCGTCGTCGGGGTCCTGGCGGCCCTGCGCGCTCGCGAGGCCACCGGCGAGGGCCAGCGCGTGGAGGTCGACCTCCTGTCGACGTTGATGTCCAGCCTGGTCAACCAGGGCGTCGCCTACACCGCGGGTGGCGCCGTGCCGCGGGCGATGGGCAACCGTCACCCGTCCATCGCGCCCTACGAGGTCCTGCCCACCGCCGACCGGCCGATGGCGCTCGCGGTGGGCAACGACCGCCAGTTCGCCGCCCTGTGCCGGGGCCTCGAGGTCCCCGACCTCGCCGCCGAGCTGCGGTTCGCCACCAACACCGACCGGGTGGCGCACGTCGACGAGCTCGCCGAGGCCCTGACGACCCGCCTGCGCACGAGGACGGCGCGGGCGTGGTTCGACCTCCTGACGCCGCTCGGCGTGCCGTGCGGGCCCGTCAACGACCTGCCCGCCGCGTTCGCGCTCGCCGAGGAGCTCGGCGCCGGTGGCCGTGTCGTGGTCGGCGAGGGCGACGACGCCGTGGACGTCATCGCCGACCCGATCCGGCTCTCGCGGACCTCGCACGACTACCGCCGCCGACCGCCGCGCCTCGGCGAGCACACCGACGAGGTGCGCCGCGAGATGCTCAGCGACCCCCTCGACCAGGACCCCGTCGACCAGGACCCAGGCGTCGATGGCGCCGACCACCACGATCGGAGCACACCATGACCGACCCTGCCGTCACCGAGATCGACGCGCCCGCGCCGCCCGCCCCCCAGGAGGCCGCCCTGAGCGGCCGAGCGGGGGACTACCTCGACCTGGACTCGTTGTTCAGCGCCGAGGAGCTGGCGCTGCGCGCCGACGTGCGTTCCTTCGTCGACGACCGCATCCGCCCCCACATCGCCCGGTGGTACGAGGACGCGCACTTCCCGGTGGACATCGTCAAGGAGATGGGTTCCCGGGGGCTGCTGGGCATGCACCTGAAGGGGTACGGGTGCGCCGGGCGCAGCGCCGTGGAGTACGGCCTCGCCGCGCTGGAGCTGGAGGCCGGCGACTCCGGTCTGCGCACCTTCGTCTCGGTGCAGGGGTCGCTGGCGATGAGCGCGATCCACAAGTTCGGCACCGAGGAGCAGAAGCAGCGGTGGCTCCCGGGCATGGCCGCCGGAGAGCTGGTCGGGTGCTTCGGCCTCACCGAGCCGGGTGCGGGCAGCGACCCGGCGTCCATGGCCACCCGCGCCGTGCGCTCGGGGGACGGGTGGGTGCTCAACGGGTCCAAGCGCTGGATCGGGCTGGCGTCCATCGCCGACGTCGCGGTGGTCTGGGCGGGCACCGACGAGGGGATCCGCGGGTTCCTGGTCCCCACGTCCTCCCGGGGCTTCACCGCGACGCCGATCACCGGCAAGCTCTCGATGCGTGCCTCGATCCAGTGCGACATCACCTTCGAGGACGTGCGCCTGGGCGAGGACGCTCTGCTGCCGGGTGCCAGCGGGCTGCGCGGGCCGTTCTCGTGCCTCAACGAGGCGCGGTACGGCATCCTCTGGGGGGCGATGGGCGCGGCCCGGGACTCCTACGAGGTGGCGCTGCGGTACTCGCTCGAGCGCCGGCAGTTCGACACGCCCATCGCGAGCTTCCAGCTGACGCAGGCCAAGCTCGTCGAGATGGTGCTGGAGATCCAGAAGGGCGTCCTGGTGGCCGAGCGCACCGGTCGTCTGAAGGACGCGGGGCGGCTGAGGCCCGAGCAGATCTCTTTCGGCAAGCTCAACAACGTCCGCTCGGCGATCGCGGTGTGCCGCAGCGCGCGCACGGTCCTCGGCGGCAACGGGGTGACGCTGGACCACTCGCCGATGCGCCACGCGGAGAACCTCGAGAGCGTGCGGACCTACGAGGGCACCGACGAGGTCCACACGCTGGTCATGGGCCGCGCCATCACGGGCATCCCCGCGTTCTCCTGACGGGCACGGCAGACCCTCCTCCTCTCGCCGCAGCGACGGTGAGGAGGAGGGGGTCCGCCGTGCCGGTGGGACGAGACCCCTCGGACGAAGCGTGGGCTGACCGCGCTGTTGCGGGGAGAGGTCGTGGTGTCCGGAGGGGGACTTGAACCCCCACCCTCTATGCGAGGACTAGCACCTCAAGCTAGCGCGTCTGCCTATTCCGCCACCCGGACCGGTGGTGCGGGGCGGCCCGAGGGCGCTCCGCAGCAGG
>JARICT010000085.1 GCA_029257185.1 Quadrisphaera sp. | reverse complement strand
CGCAGCGCGTAGACGAAGACGTTCGCCAGCGCGAGCAGGACCATCGTGCGGTTGGTCAGCACGTGCTTGCGGACCACGGCCCACATGCCCGCGTCGTCGTCACCGTCGAGCTCGACCTTCGCGGGGTCGTCGCGGTACTCCTCGATGGTGGGCAGGCCCTGGGACTCCGGGGTGTCGCGGATGAGGAAGAAGGCGACGACCGCCACGACGATCGCGACGAGCGCCGGCAGCCAGAACGCCGCGGTCCAGTCGTTGCCGGTGAGCGAGAGGCCGGCGGCGGCGATGACGCCGACGGCGAACCCGCCGACGTTGTGCGCGGTGTTCCAGATCGAGGTCTTGATCCCGCGCTCGCCGGTCGAGAACCAGTGGACGAGCACGCGGCCGGAGGGAGGCCAGCCCATGCCCTGGAACCAGCCGTTGACGAACATCACCACCGCGAAGAGCGCGAGCGAGGCCGAGACGGCCGGGACGAAGGCGATGACGAGGTTCGCGACGGCGGAGAGCAGGAGCCCGACGGGCAGGAAGTACCGGGCGTTCGAGCTGTCCGAGACGGTCGCGGACAGGAACTTCGAGAAGCCGTAGGCGATCAGCGCGGCGTTGGAGATGATCCCGACGCCGAGCGCGTCGAGCCGGCCCTCCTCGATGAGCAGCGAGCCGACGAGGGGGAGGTTGTTGCGGATCAGGTAGTAGCCCGCGTACCCGATGAAGATCCCCATGAACACCTGCAGCCGCAACCGCGGGTAGGCGCGGTCGACCTCGGCGTCGGGCCGGCGGGGCGCCGCAGGTGGTGCGGCGAGCCGCCCCATGACGGTGGGTGGTCCGGACATCGGCACTCCTCGTGGTCGGGCGCGCTCCATCGCGCGCCGGTGTGCTGCCTGCTGGGCGGCGGTGCCCCGTCCCACGTCGTGGGCGCCTCAGCGTAGGGCGGCAGGTCCGCGGTCGGGACGGTGGGGCGCGGTGACGCAGCGTGGGGAGGCCACCGGGACGGCCGAGGCGTCCCCGCGCGAGGTGGCCGTGGGCGCCCCGATGGGTCACCGTGCTCGGATGAGCACCGCCGCGCGCACCTCCGAGGCTCCCGGTGCGACGACCGCGGGCAGGACCCCCGCCGGTGGAGCCACCTGGACCGTGGCGCACCTCCCGGTCCTGGTCCCCACGCTCCTCACCGCGGCCCTCACCGCATGGCGCTACGACGCCAAGCCGCTGTGGCGCGACGAGATCTACACGCTCACCACCGCGGGGCGCCCCCTCGGCGAGATGGCCGGGCTGCTCGTCGACCGCGACGCCGGGCTCAGCGTCTACTACCTGCTGGTGCACGGCTGGCTGCTCGTCTCCCACGACACCGCGTGGCTGCGCCTGCCGAGCGCTCTCGCCGCCGTGGCTGCCGTCGCCCTGGCCGCCGCGCTGGGGCGTCGGGTGGGAGGGGACGCCGTGGCGCTCCTGGCGGGGACGACGGTGGCCCTCAGCCAGGCGCTGGTCACCCACGCCCAGGAGGCCCGCCCCTACCCGCTGGTGCTGGCCACGGTCACCGTCGTCGCGCTGCTGGCCCTGCGCCAGGCGGAGGACCCGCGGCGCGGGCGCGGCGCCGTCCTCGGCGGCGCCGGCGTGCTGGCCGTGGGGCTGCACCCGCTGGTCGCCCTGCCGGCCGTGGCCGCGGTCCTCGGCGCCCTCTGGCTGCGCCCGGGCCGCGCGCGCCGCCGCGACGTGACGGTCATCGCGCTGCCGGCCGCGGTCCTCGGGGCCTCGCTCGTGCTCGTGGGCTCCCTCCAGGCCGCCGCCGACCCGCCCGCGCGCATGCCGCTCTGGAAGCTGTCGACGTTCTGGCGGCTCGTCGCCGACGTTCCCGCGCCCGGAGTGGTCCTCGGGCTGCTGGCCGTGGCCGGGGCGCTGCGGCTGGCGCGCCGCCGCGAGACGCTCGTGCTCGTCGCCTGGGCCGTCCTCCCGGTCGCCGCGGTCTCGGTGCTGGGGCTGCTCGGCGGGTACTTCAACTACCGCTACGCCACCGCGGCGGTGCCCGCCCTGGCCGTCCTGGCCGCCGCGGGGGCCGTGGCGGTGACCGGCGCGGCGCTCGCGCGTGCCGGGTGGGGACAGCGCGGGCGTGCGCGGGCCATCGCGGTCGCGGCGCTGGCGCTCGTCCTCGTGGCGGCCCTCGGCCCGGGCGCGATCGCGGACCGCCGCGCGGCGTACTACTTCGACGACGGGCCGGGCGCCGCGGCGCAGCTCGCCGACCAGGCCCTGCCCGGCGACGCCGTGGTCTTCGTCGGGTCCGTCAGCCGGCCGCTCGTGGAGCGCCACCTCCCGGCCGGAGAGCTGGGGCCCGGCCGTCTCGAGGACGCGCTGCTCGACGCCGGTGACGACCACGCGGACACGCGGGGCGGCGACGACGTCCCCGCGGCGCAGCGCCGCCGGGCCCTCGCGGGCCATCCGCGCGTGTGGGTGGTCGGCACGATGGCGGTCGCCACCGACGACCTCTACCGCCCGTCGCCGACCGCACGGGCCGCCGCCGCGGGGCGGGCCATGGTCTCGCGCACCGACCACGGTCACGTCCGGGTCGAGCTGTGGGCCGCCCCCGGGCGGTGAGCGGGGACCCGTGGCGCCCGACTCGCCGCGGGACGCTGCACGGGCTCCCCGCTCGACGGGCCCAGACCGCGCCGACTCCGCGACCATGAGCCGAACGTGCGTCTATCGCCACTCTCCGTGGCTGCTTCGGGGCATGCTGGCCCCCTGCATGCCCGCGCCGCGGGCGATGAGAGGAGCACCATGGGACTCGGAACCGGCATCGCCCTGCTCGTGGTCGGGGGGATCCTGTCCTTCGGCATCAGCAACGACTTCGTGCCGGCCATCAACCTGCCGGTCATCGGCTACATCCTCATGGCGGCCGGGGCGCTGACCATCATCCTCGTGCTGGTCTCCCAGCAGCGGGGCACCACGGGCGGGGTCGCGGAGCGCCGTGACCGCCCGGGCCAGCCCCCGCGGCAGTACTGAACGGAGCGGCTCGCGGGCCGTCCCGTCACGGGGCGGGACGGCCCGCGGCGTGGTGATTCAGGCGCAGGTGACGTCCACGTCGACGTCCTCGCCGAGGAAGGAGACCATCCGGGCGACCCCCAGGGCCTCGCCCAGAGGCTCCGGGTAGGTCCAGGCGGCGTCGACGGCCACCGTCGAGCCCACCGTGACGGACCAGTAGGCGGCGATCCCCTTGTACGGGCACACCGTCCGGGTCAGGGACCGTCGCAGCAGCTCGGGCGCGACGTCGGCCTCGGGCAGGTAGTACCGCGTGGGCAGGGACGTCTCGAAGAGCTTCGTGGGCCGGTGGCTCTCGGCGACCACGCGCCCACCCACCCTGACGACCACGTGGTCGCTGCTGGCGCGGGTGTCCACGCGGTGGTACGGGTCACGCGGGTGGCCGAGCACCTCCTCGTCCTCCTCGAGCCAGCGGTCGAGGGCGCCGAAGTCCACGGCGACGAGCCCCACCACGTCGCACGAGGTCCGCGAGGGCATGACGACGTCGCGGGCGGCCCCCGGCACGTGGCGCTCGCCGAGGCGGAGGTCCCACGTCCGCTCCAGACCCATCGGACCCTCGACCGTGCGGTCGGTGGGGCTGAGCAGGCCGCCGCGCAGGTCACCGACGGGGAACCACCACCGGGGCAGGGAGTCCTGCGCGTGGAGCAGGCGGGGAGCACGGGTGTCGACGACGGTCTCCCCGCCGAAGGTCCCGCGGACCCTGCGGTCGAGGACCTCGAGGTAGGAGCACTCCGCGTCGATGGTCGTACCGCGGGCGAACAGGCCAGCGGCGTCGCTGGTGAGCGGGCCGCAGCCCAGGGTCAAGGACATCGATGGCCTCTTCGGTGGTGCCGGTCTGGACAGCCGCGGCTCGACTGGGATGGAGCGGGCGACGGGAATCGAACCCGCACCATCAGCTTGGGAAGCTGAAGTTCTACCATTGAACTACGCCCGCGAGCAGAGGGCACGTCGTCGCCCACCAGATGGACCACGCAGAGCCTGCTGCGGCTCACCACTGTAGCGGTCGTCAGGGGGAGGACTGCGGGGCGGTTAGCCTTCGCGCCGTGCTGCTCTCCGATCGCGACATCCGCGCCGAGATCGACGCGGGGCGGGTGGTCCTGGACCCCGCGGACCCGGCGATGGTCCAGCCGGCCAGCGTCGACGTCCGGATCGACCGCTTGTTCCGCCTCTTCGACAACCACCGGTACCCCGTGATCGACCCGCGCGCCGACCAGCCGGACCTCACGCGCCTGGTCGAGGTGGCACCAGGGGAGGCGTTCGTCCTGCACCCCGGGGAGTTCGTCCTGGGGGCCACGTACGAGCAGGTGACCCTGCCGGACGACCTGGCGGCCCGGCTCGAGGGCAAGTCCAGCCTCGGGCGCCTCGGCCTCCTGACGCACTCCACCGCCGGCTTCATCGACCCGGGCTTCTCCGGGCACGTGACCCTGGAGCTGTCCAACACGGCGACGCTGCCGATCGTCCTCTGGCCCGGCATGAAGATCGGCCAGCTGTGCTTCTTCCGGCTGTCCTCCCCGGCCGAGCACCCCTACGGCAGCGGCGCTGCGGGCAGCCGCTACCAGGGCCAGCGGGGACCCACCGCGTCGCGCTCGCACCTCGGCTTCGACCTCACGGGGCTCCAGTGAGGCTGCCGGCCGACGGCGGCGCCGGGTCGGCATGACCGTGCGCCTGCGCGGCCGGCTGCAGGGCGCCGAGCTGAACCACCAGCACCTGCTGCTGCTTCCCGACGACGCCCACGAGGCCGACGTCAGCGCCCTCGTGGTGGCCAAGCACCCCGCCGCCGCCGTGCACGCGGGCGCCGAGCTGCGGATCAGCCGTCACGCGGCGCTGCACGGACCGTTCCGCCTCGACGCCGGCGCTGCCGCGGGAGCCGGCGTCCCGGCGCCGTGGCGCCTGGCGTGGGCGCTGTCGTGCCCGGTGGAGCGCGACGCGGCGCCGCTCCCCGGGCTCGGCGACCGGGACGGCCTGACGCGTGCCTTCCCCGAGGGGCTGCCCGTCGCGGGGGAGCGCCGCGCGCTGGACCTGCTCCTCGCCCTCGCCCGCCGGCTGCGCGGCGCCGTGCGGTGCTCCTGGCGCACAGGCCTCCTGGTGCCCGACCCGCTCGCGTGGCCGGGCCTGGACGTCCGCACCGCCCACGCCCTGGACTCCGCCACCGCCCGGTCGGTCCTCGCGCCGGTGTGCCCGGGCCTCGAGGTGGCCGGCGAGCACGCCCTGGTGGCGCCCCTGCCGGGCGGCTGCCTCGAGGTGACCCTGGACCACCGCGACGACGACGGCATCAGCGGTGACGGCATCAGCGACGACGGGGCCGACGGTGACGGGGCCGACGGTGACGCCGGCAGCGGGACCGTCGCGGCGCTGCGGTGGTGGCCCGACGAGCCGGAGGACGCCGAGCGCGAACGCCCGACGCTGGTCTACCGCGAGCAGCGTGCCACCGCGGTGGTCGCGATCTCGGTGATGGCGCGCCACCTCGTCGACGCGTGCGGGGGCTCCGTCACCGACGTCGCAGGGTTCCCGGTGCGCGACCTGGGCTGATCAGCCCTGCGCGGGTCGGCTGCTCAGAACAGCTGGACGAACCAGCGCAGCGCGCTCAGCACCACCGGGGAGACCGACAGCAGCAGGCCGGCCACGACGATGATCGCCAGCAGCCGGGCCAGGGGTGACGGGCCGCCGCCGGCCGGGGCGCGCATGGACCGCAGGAGCATGGGGCGAGCATGACAGCAACGTCACCGGGCGGTCGCCCCGAGCCCGGCTCACTCCTCGAGCTTCGAGGGCAGGTGCCCGGCCGACTTCTCGTAGTAGCCGGCGGCCTTCCGGCTGATCACCATGATGACCACCGCGCTCAGCGCACCGGAGAAGGCGTTGAAGGCCACCGCCTCGCCCCACCCCGTGCTCGAGCTGGCCGGGTTGACCGGGGGGGTGCGGCCGGTGAAGGCCTTCCAGGACTTGTTCGTCAGCCCCTTCGTCACCTTCCGGCTGAAGACCTTCGTCACCAGGTTCATCAACGTCCACACCAGAGAGCCCACGCCATCACCTCTATCGCTCGTGGCGCCGGCGTCTGCCGGGCCGTCCGGTCGCCAGTGTGTCAGGCGGGCGCCACCGCGCTACTCTGTACCGGAACGACAGGGGAGCTGGCGGCCGCGAGGCCGTGCAGCTGAGAGTGCGGGCAACCGCAGACCCTCGAACCTGAACCGGTTAGCACCGGCGGAGGGAGTCGGGCTCGTCGCATCCGTGTCGGCCAGCGCAGTGCTGGCCGCTCGCCTGCGTCCCCCTCCTCGCACCCGACGCAGGAGGATCCATGACCACCACGAACACCCCGCGCACCGGCGCCCCGCAGGGCGCCTCCCCGTCACCCGCACGCGGCGGCACCCGCTGGCGGCCCGTCGACATCGTCGTCGCCTCCGTCCTCGGGGTGGCGGGCGGCCTGCTCTTCATCCTCTGGAACATCGCCGGGGAGCCGCTGCGCGCCGCTCTCGGCTTCTACCCGCCGCTGGGGGCGCTGACCTACGGCTTCTGGCTCCTGCCGGGGGTGCTCGCGGGGATCGTCGTACGCAAGCCGGGTGCCGCGCTCTACGGCGAGGTCCTGGCGTCGGTGGTGAGCATGCTCGTCGGCAACCAGTGGGGGTTCGGCACCCTCGGGTCGGGGATCGTCCAGGGGCTCGGTGCCGAGCTCGTCTTCGCCGTGCTGCTCTACCGCGCCTGGGGGCTGGTCGCCGCCCTCGGCGCGGGGCTGGGCGCCGGGCTGGGGCAGGGCGCCTACGAGACGCTGCTCTACAACGCGGCGCTCGCCCCGACCGTCCAGGTGCTGTACGTCGCGGCCTGCATGGTCTCCGGCGCCGTCCTCGCCGGCGGCGGCTCCTGGCTGGTCCTGCGCGGCCTGCGCTCGTCCGGGGCGCTGTCGGCGCTGGCGTCCGGGCGCAGCGCCCGGCGGGTCTGAGACCGGCGTGAGCCTGGTGGCGCGCGGCTTCGGCTGGCGCTGGAACGGCCGGGAGGCGTGGGCGGTCCGCGGGCTGGACCTGGAGGTCGCCGACGGCGAGCGCGTGCTCCTCCTCGGCCCCTCGGGAGCGGGCAAGTCGACCCTGCTGGCCGCCGTCGCGGGGCTCCTCGACGGCTCGGGCGGGGGCACCGGCGAGGCCGAGGGCACCCTGGAGGTCGACGGCGCGGACGCGCACGCGGCGCGCCTGGCGGCCCTGGAGGGCGGCGCCGGCCACGCGCGCAGCGGCCTGCTGCTGCAGGACCCGCAGGCCCAGACGGTGCTGGCGCGGTGCGGGGACGACGTCGCGTTCGGCCTGGAGAACCACTGCGTGCCGCGGGCGCAGATCTGGCCGCGCGTCGACGTCGCCCTCGCGGAGGTGGGCCTGCCGGTGGACCGCGCGCGCTCCACGGCGCGCCTCTCCGGCGGGCAGCGGCAGCGCCTCGCGCTCGCGGGGGTCCTCGCCCTGCGCCCGCGCCTGCTGCTGCTCGACGAGCAGACGGCCATGCTCGACCCGGCGGGTGCCCGGCGCCTCGCCGAGGTGGTGCGCGAGCGCCTGGACGCCACCGGGGCCGGGTGCCTCGTCGTGGAGCACCGGGTGTCCCTGTGGCTGGACGTCGTGGACCGGCTGGTGGTGCTGGCTCCCGCCGGCGGGGTGCTGGCGGACGGCTCGCCGAGGGACGTGCTGGCCGCGCGGGGCGAGCAGCTGGCTGCGGCGGGCGTGTGGGTGCCGGCCCTCACGCCCCGGCCGCTGCACGCCCCCTCGCCGCTGGGGATCATGGGGGATCGGCCTTCTCGCGAGGTGCTGGAGGGCGGATCCTCCATGATCACCGAGGCTCGGGACGGTCGGCGCGGTGAGGGCGGTGAGGGCGGTGAGGGCACGCAGGCCGGGGACACCCTGCTCACCCTGACCGGGGTCGGCGCGGGGCACCGCTGCGGCGGTGACGTGCTCGCCGGGGTGGACGTCAGCGTCCGCGCCGGCCGCGGCGTCGCCGTGCGCGGTCCCAACGGCGCCGGCAAGTCCACGCTCGCCCTGGTGCTCGCCGGCCTCGCCGCCCCCCGGGCGGGCACCGTCACGGCGGGCCCCGCGCTGCGCGCCCTGGTCGACGACGGAGCGGGCGAGCGCCCCGACCGGTGGCGTCCGCGCCAGCTCGTCGCGCGCATCGGCTCGGTCTTCCAGGACCCGCGCCACCAGTTCGTGGCGAGGACGGTGGCCGACGAGCTCGCCGTCGGGCCCCGTCGCCTCGGCCTCGAGGAGGAGGGCGCAGGCGGCGTCGGTGCCCGGGTCGAGGAGCTGCTCGAGCGCCTCCGCCTGACCCGGCTCGCCAGGGCCAACCCCTTCACCCTGTCCGGCGGGGAGCAGCGGCGGCTGTCGGTGGGCACGGCGCTGGCGACCCGCCCGGCCCTCCTGGTCCTCGACGAGCCCACCTTCGGGCAGGACGCCGTCACGTGGGCGGAGCTGGCCGAGCTGCTGCGCGGTGCCATCGACGGCGGCACCGCCGTGGTCGCGGCCACCCACGACGACGACCTCACGGCCGCGATCGCCGACGAGACGTGGCACGTCGAGCACGGGCGCGTGGTGGTCGGCGCGCCCGCGCCGCCCGCGAGCCCCGCCGCCGGCGCGCAGGACGCGGCGTGAGCCTCCTCGCCCCCGACACCTCGGCCCTGCGCCCCACGGTGGTCAGCCGCGCCAACCCCGTGGCGAAGCTCGCCGCCGCCGCCGCCGTCACCGTGGTGCTGCTGCTCAGCGTCGACGTCGTCACCGCGGGCACCGCCGCGGCCCTCGAGCTGGCCGTGCTGCCCTGCTGCGGGGTGGCCCTGCCCGCGCTGGCCCGCCGCCTGGCGGTCGTCGCGCTGGCCGCCGTCCTGGGGTCGGTGTCCACGGCCTTCTTCGCCGTCCACTCGGGCACGACGCTGGCCACCCTCGGCCCGCTCGAGCTCTCCACGGGGTCGCTGACGGCCGCCGCGGCCATCGGTCTGCGCGTCCTCGCCATCGGGACGCCCGGCGTGGTGCTGCTGGCCTCGACGGACCCCACCGACCTGGGCGACGCGCTCGCGCAGGTCCTGCACCTGCCGCACCGCTTCGTCATGGGCGGCCTCGCGGCGCTGCGCCTGGTCGACGTCCTGGTCGACGAGTGGCGCCAGCTCGGCCTCGCGCGCCGCGCCAGGGGGCTCGGGGGCGACGGGCTGCTCGGCCGCCTGGCCGCCGGTGGCCAGCAGGCGTTCTCCCTCCTGGTGCTCTCGGTGCGGCGCGCCACCGTCCTCGCGACCGCCATGGAGGCCAGGGGCTTCGGCGGCTCGCGGCGCACGTGGGCCAGGGAGTCGGTCCTGCGCCGGGGCGACGCCGTGGTGGTGGCCGGGGGCCTGGCCATCGCCGCGGCAGCCACCGCCGCGGGGGTCGCCGCCGGGACGTGGCGCCTGCTCCTCACCTGAGCGCGGCGCGGCCCTCCGCGCGGGTCAGCCGATCGACGGGGTCCCGGACGACTCCTCGGTGCAGGTCTTCGTCGCCGCGCGGATCTGCGGGTCCAGCTGCTGGAGCTGGTCGACGAGCACCTGCAGGCGTGCTGCGTTCAAGGTCTGCGTCTCGACGACGATCTCCTCGGTGATCCCGACGACCCGCGCGGACAGGGCGCCCGCCTGCGCGCAGGAGTCGGGCACCGTGAGGGTGACCCCGGACGGGGTCGGCTCCGGCGGGGGCGCGGCGCGGGTGCCGGCGTTGCCGACGACGCCGGCCATCACGAGCCCGACGACGGCGCCGGCCCCCAGGACCAGGCCGAGGACGAACGTGAGGGTCGGGACCACGCGGCGCCGGCGGGGCCTGCGGGCGCCGGCGCCGACCTCTGCGGGGCGGGGCGGTGGCCGGTAGGCGTCATCGGACGCTGGGGCCTCACCGCGCTCCGGGGCCTCGCCGCGCTCCGGGGCCGCGTCGTCCGCGATCCCGAAACCGGGCGCGGCGCCGTCCTTCGGGCGCGTCCACCTACGTCGTGCCACGGCTACCTCCGGTGCGGGGCTGGGGATCGGTCCGGGTGCCGGCTCCGGCGGTCTCGGTGCCGTCGCCGGTGACGGAGCCGGCGGTACCGACGCCCACCGCGCCCACGGGCTCCGCCCGGCCGCGGCCGGGGGCCGGCTCGCCGCGGCTCCGCCCGCTCAGCGCGTGGCCCGGCCACCCGCTCGCAGGGCCGACGAGGCTCAGCAGGGTGGGCACCAGCAGCGAGCGCACGACGATGGCGTCGAGGAGGATCCCGACGCCCAGGACGAAGGCCAGCTCGGCGAACGGCCTCAGGGGCACCAGGGCGAGCAGCCCGAAGCTCACCGCGAGCGTCACGCCAGCCGCGGTGATGGCCTTGGACGTCTGCGGGACGGCTTCGATGATGGCCTCGCGCAGCGGCCGTCGCCGGGCTACCGACCACACGTGGCCCACCCCGAACACGGTGTAGTCGCTGCCCAGGCTCAGCAGCAGCGCGGCGGCGGCGAACGGGACGTAGAAGGTCACGCCGTCGTGCCCCAGCACCCCCTGGAACAGCGAGACCATGAGCCCCAGGGACGCCGCGAGCGCCAGCGTGGTGCACGCCAGGAGGTAGACCGGCGCCACGAGGGCCCGCAGGAAGACCACGAGGATGAGGAAGTTCACGGCCAGCGCGGCGAGCGCGATCCGCCCGATGTCCGCCTGGGTCGCGGTGACCAGGGCGGACGCCAGCCCGGTGTCACCGCCGAGGCCCCAGCTCGCGCCGGTCAGCCCCGCGCGGTCCACGAGGTCGGGCAGCCGGTCCTGCAGGAGCTGGTAGGTCTCCACGCCGAGCCCGCCCAGCGGCTCGTCCTCGAAGATGACGAGGAAGCGGGCGGCGTCGCCGTCGGGCGCCAGCACCGCCTGGCCCTCGATCTGCTCGGGAAGGTCTCCGGGGCCCAGCACGCCGGCCACGCCGGGCACGTCGCTGACGAGGTCGTCGAGCGCCATGAGCTGCTGCCGCTGGGAGGTCACGTCGTCGCCGCGCAGCAGCAGCACGGTCGGCGACAGGATCCCCTGGGCGAAGCCGTCGGTGGCCGCGTCCGCGGCGACCGACGCCGACGACGACCCCGGGAGCGAGGGCACGTAGCTGAGGCCGAGGCGCATCTGGCCGACCGGTACCGCCGCGTACGCCAGGGCCGCGACGGAGAGCACGACGACGAGGGCGGCCACCGGCTTGCGGGTGAGGAAGGTGATGCCACGGCGCTGTCGGTGCGAGGGGCCCTGCTCGGCGGGGACGGTCATCAGCTGGCCGCGCAGCCGCGAGCCGCGGTCCGCGGGGCGCGCGTCGACCCGCGCGTGCGGGTCGGCCGCCGGTCGGGGGGCCGTCGGCCAGAACGTCGCCCGTCCGAGCACCGCGAGCAGCGCGGGCACCAGCGTGACGGAGACGACGAGCGCGACGAGCACCGCGAGGGCCAGCGCCGGGCCGAAGGTGGCGAAGAAGTCGAAGCGGGCCACCATCAGCGACGCGGTGCCCGCGGCCACGGTGATGCCGGCGACGACGACGATCGGCCCGTAGCTGGCCGCCGACCGGCGGGCGGCCTCCAACGTGTCGAAGCCCGCGCGCAGCTCGGCGCGCATGCCGGAGACGAAGAAGATCACGTAGTCCGTGACCACCCCGAGCACCAGCGCGAGGAGCAGGGGTTCCAGCTCGCGGGGGATGGGGATGTCGAACGCGGCCTGCCCGTGGTCGGCGATGCGGGTGGCGACGAGGAACGCCAGCCCCGACGTGCCCAGCGCGATCGCGGGTGCGGCGACGGCGCGGAAGACGAAGCCGACGATGAGCAGGATCGCGGCCAGCGTGGCGATCTCCACGGTGGGCAGGGCGTCGGAGATGAGGTTCCCGGTGGCCACGCGGGCCGGGACGGTGCCCGTGACGCCGACGTAGTGGTCCGAGGCCTCGGTGAGGTAGTCGCCGGCGAAGGCCTCGGCGGCCCGGGTCTGCCTGGTGAGGGAGACCGACGGGTCCATGAGCAGGTACGTGACCGCCGTGGTGCCCCGCGCCGTGGAGCCGGGGAAGACGCCCAGCGTGTTCGTCACCGGGATGGCGCCGAGGATCGGCCCGACGTCGGGGTACTGCTGCTGGGAGAGAGCCACCGCGCGCAGCACCGCCTCGGTCTGGGCGTAGACGTCGAGGCCGTCGGGATCGTGCTGCACGATGGCGGTGCGGGCGATGAGCGGGAAGCCGAAGGCCCTCGCGGACGCCTCCTCGACCTCCACGGAGCTCTGGGCTCCGGAGACGAAGCCGTCGAGCTCCCCGCCGCTGGGCGCGGCCGGCGCCGGCACGGTGATGACGAGGTAGGCGGCGGCGATCCAGACGACGATGATGGGCCACCGCAGCGCGACGACCAGGTGCGCGTACGCGCCGGACCACCGGCCCCCGGGCAGCGGCACGCGCCGCTCTGGTCGGCGGCGGCGCAGGAAGCTCACCGCCGGTCCCCGGCGCCGGCGGCGTGGGCGGGAGGGTGGCGGGGCCCGTCCAGGCGGTGGGGGTCGATGCCCAGGCGGGTCAGCTCGGCGCGGGCCAGCGCGTCGTGGCGCCCGGCGGCGAGGTCGCCGGCGGGGTCGCCGCTGACGGCCAGCAGGCGCGGCGGGGGCATCGTGGCGACCGCGCGGTGCGCGAGGTAGGCCGCCATCGCGTCGCGCTCCCGTCCGCCATCGCCGCCGCCCAGGTGAGCCAGCACGCCGGCGATGGCTCGCTGCCGCCTGGCGCGCACCGGCAGGTGAACCAGCCACACCGGCGCGGTGGCAGCGGCGAAGACCGCCACCCCGAGGCCCACGGCGACCCGGTGGATGCTGGAGCGGGCGGTGAGCGCCTGCGTCTCGATCGAGGCGCCCTGCTCGCGGATCGAGGCGCCGAGCTCACCGGTCCGGTCGGGGACCAGCGGCAGGTCGCCGAGGTCCTCGAGGGCCCTGCCCGCCTGGTCGGCCGCCGAGGCGGCGGAGCGTGCGGTGTCGGTCATGTCGGCGAGCCCCCACGTCGCGGACCCCAGGACGGTCGCGGCCACGAGCCACACCAGCACCCAGAGGACCGCCAGCGCGTCGAGGGCGCGGGCGCGGCGGGCCGATCCCATGGCGCCACCCCCTCCTCGACCGCCGCGTCCGGCGAGGGCGGCGGCCTGCATCATGCCTCAGAGTGCGTGCTGGCCGGCGCCCGACGAGGCCGCGGGGCGGCTCAGCCGTTCCACACCGTCGTGTAGGCGTCCCGGTAGTCGCTGTCGGGGTCGAAGACGTCGCCGTCGGGCACGTTCTCCTTCGTGATGAGCCCCGGTGGTGCCACGAAGCCGGACGGGTCCTCGCCCGCCAGCGCCCGGTTCACCTCGTCGACGAGCTGCCACCCCTGCAGGCCGATGGGCTCCGCGACGGTCGCCGCCTGGTAGTCGTCGCTGCGGATGCGCTGGAACTCCGCGGCGTCGCCGTCGCCGGCCGCCACGTTCTTCGGGGGGCCGTCCGGGCTGCGTCCGGCGTCGCGCAGCGCCTTGGCAGCGCCGCTGAAGTAGTTGCCGTTGATGGCCAGCAGGTACCCCAGGTCCTCGCCGTGGCGCTGGAGCAGGTTCGAGACGAGCCCCGGCATCCGCTGGTCCGCGCTGGCGATGGGTGAGTCCTCGAAGGTCAGGACCGTGCACTCCGGGACGGCCTTCACGTAGGCCTCCATCGCGCGAGCCTTCTGCACGGCGATGGCGTACTGGCCGTCGGTGAAGATCGCCACGCCGGCCGTGCCGTCGGAGTCGGCGACGGCGAACGCGGCCGCCAGCTGCGAGACCTTCAGGGGGTCGGTGGTGACGTTGGTGAACAGCCCGTTGCCCGGGCCGGTCAGCACGCCCGCGTGCCAGCCGATCACGGGCAGGCCCGCGTCGGTGGCGGTCGTGATGGCCGGTGCCTGCTCGGTGGGGTCCGCGCCGCCGAAGATGATCGCGGCGGGGCCGGAGGTGACGGCCTGGTTCATGGCGTCGGTGATGCCCTGCGGGTTCGCCTGGCCGTCGAAGACGTCGACGGTCCAGCCGATGACGGCGGCGGCCTCCTCCACCGCCGCGGCCGTGGCGTTGACCCCGCCGTTGGACAGGTCGCTGCCCACGAAGGCGATGGTGGCGCCGGCCTGCTGGGCGCTCGGCCCGTCCGTCGGCGGCACGAACCCCTCCTTGGCCTCGAGGGACGTGGCCACGAGGTCCTTGCTGAAGGCCACCGGGTCGCCGTCGGGCAGGATCGCGTCGAAGTCGCCGTCACCCCCGGCGGCGGGGCTGCTCGAGCCGCCGGACGACGACGAGCTCGCCTCGTCGGCCACGCTGCCCGACGAGCAGGAGGCGAGGGCGACCGCGGCCGGCACGGCCAGCCCCGCCGCGAGGAGGGTGCGGCGGGCGAGGAACGGGTTCTGCGAGGTCACGGCTGGCTCCCTGGGGTGGCGGTGCGCGGGTCGGCGGGCGCCGACGGCGTGGACGGGGGCGTGGACGGGGGCGCCCGGTCGTGCCCCGGTGGTGGCGGGTCGGAGCCGGCGGCGGCCGGCGGGGCCGCGTCGGCGCGGGCGGTGCGCCGACGGCTGGCCAGGGACGCGATGGTGATCGCGGCGACGAGGGTCAGCCCGTTGAACAGCGGCTCGAGGTAGAAGCGCCCGGGGAGCAGCTGCTGCAGCCCCGAGATGCCGATGGTGGCCACGGCCACGCCCAGCAGCGTGCCGGCGGCGTTGACCCGCCCCGGTCGGATCGTCGTCGAGCCGAGGAAGGCGGCCGTGAGCGCCGGCAGCAGGTACTCCGGGCCCACGTTGGACTGCACCACCCCCGACGCGCGCGAGGCGACGATGACCCCGGCCAGGGCGGTGAGCACCCCGGACGTCACCATCGCGCCGATGACGTACTTCCGGCGCGGCACGCCCGTCAGCTCGGCGGCGCGGGCGTTCGCACCGACGGCGTAGAGGTAGCGGCCCACCGGCAGGTGCTCGAGCACGAGGTACAGCGCCACGCCCACCGCCAGGGCGATGATGAACGGGCCGGGGACCGGGCCGAGCGACCAGCGCGACAGGCCGTCGAAGGCCGCGGCGCGCTGCCCCGAGGAGTCGGTGATCTGCCGGCCGCCGGTGTGCCAGAACGTGATGGCGTAGATGACCTGCCCGGTGGCCAGCGTCGCGATGAACGCGTCCACCTGCGCGAGCTCGACGAGCAGGGCGTTCGCCAGGCCGATGACCGCCCCTCCGAGCAGGCACAGCAGGATCGAGACGCGGTAGTCCAGGCCCATGAGCTGGAAGGACAGCGCCATGACCTGCCACAGGCCCAGCCCGTAGCCGATCGAGAGGTCGATCTTGCCGGCGACCATCGGGACGGTGACCGCGAACGCGAGGATCAGCAGCACCGACTGGCTGGCGGCGAGCAGCTGGAAGTTCAGCAGCGTCGCGAAGGTGTCGGGGCGCAGCGCCGCGAAGAGGATGAAGAGGACGACGGTGAGGACCACCATCCCGTAGACGGTGAGGAGCCTGCGGTACCAGGGCGCTCCGCGCGGCGGCTCGAGCGCGGTGGACTGCAGCGACGTGGACGTGCTCACGCCGCGTCCCCCTCCTCGCGGGTGGCCAACCCCGACGCAGCGGCGACGAGGGCGGCGACGGACAGCTCCCCGCGGACGAGCTCCGCGACGACCTCGCCGCGGGAGAACACCAGCGCCCGGTGCGCGATCTTCGTGACCTCCTCCATGTCCGTGGAGATCACCACGGTCGCCACGCCGCCGCGCGCCGCGTCCCGCAGCAGGGCGTAGATCTCGGACTTCGCCCCCACGTCCACGCCCATGGTGGGTTCCTCGAGCACCAGCACCGCGCGCCCGACGCCGATCCAGCGGGCGAGGACCACCTTCTGCTGGTTGCCGCCGGAGAACGTGTCCAGGGGCAGCTCCGGGTCGCCGGGGCGCACGCCGAAGGCCGCGACCTGCGCCGACGCCGCCACCCGCTCCGTGGCCACCCGGTAGGGGGTGAGGGCGCCCCGCCCCCACACCGCCGGGTTGAGGAAGAGGTTCTCGCGCACCGACAGCCCGCTGGCCACCGACTCGCTCTCGCGGTTGGAGGTGGCGAACCCGATGCCGCGGGACACGGCGTCAGCGGGGGAGGAGGGGGACAGGCGCTTCCCGTCGACCTCGATCACGCCGCGCGAGCCCGCGTCACCGGCGACCGCCCGCCCCACCGCGTCCTGCCCGGCGCCGCGCAACCCGCACAGCGCGAGCACCTCCCCGGCGCGCACGCTGAGGTCCACGGGGCCCACCCCGTCGGCGAGCAGCCCGCGCAGCACCAGGCGCTCGCGCTCCCCCGGGGGGTCGAACGAGGGGGTGAGCGCCTCGTGGCCGACGATGAGCTCGACCAGCTCGGCGGGCGGCAGGTTCTCGACGGCGCGCTGCGCCACCACGGCGCCGTTGCGCATCACCACCGTGCGGGAGGAGATCTCGTACACCTCGTCGAGCCGGTGGGAGACGTAGACCATCCCGACGCCGGTGCCGCGCAGGTCGCGCAGCACCGAGAAGAGGCGCTCCACGTCGTTCGCGGGCAGCGACGCGGTGGGCTCGTCCAGCACCAGCAGGTCCGGCCCGGTGACCAGGGCGCGGGCGATGGCCAGCAGGCTGCGCTGGGTGCGGGGGAGGTCCTGGACGCGGGCGTGGACGTCGATCCCGCCCCCGACGGACTCCAGGGCCCTGCGGGCCTGGTCCTCGACGCCGCGAGCGTGGATCAGCCCGAACCGGCGCGGGTACCCGAGCACCTGGGCGATGTTCTCGGCGACGGTCATCCAGTCGACCAGCCCCAGGTTCTGGTGGACGAAGGAGATGCGCGAGCGCACCCCGGGCCGCTCGACGTCCTCGCCGCCGAGCAGGATCCGCCCGGCGTCCGCGGAGTGGACCCCGGCGAGGATCTTGATGATCGTGGACTTCCCCGCCCCGTTCTCCCCCAGGAGCGAGACGATCTCCCCGCGGCCGACGGTGAAGGACACGTCGTCGTTGGCGCGGGTGGCGAAGAAGCTCTTCGTGACGCCCTCGACGCTCAGCAGGGGAGCGGCGGAGGGTCGATCCACGTCAGCGGTCACGGGGACTCCTGGCGGTACGGTCGGCCGGCGCGGTCCCGGGGGAGACAGCGAGGAACCGTAACCCGCGGATGATCAGGGCGCCCGCCGGCGAACCCTCACGTTTAGGGGGCGACCCTGACCGAGAGCCGCGAGCGCCGGTTGAGAACATGGGGCCAGCCCGTCTCGAAGGAGAGATCATGCTCGAAGGCTTCACCCAGACGCTCGGCGTCGGACCGCTGCTCGCCATCGCCGCCGGCGCGGTCGCCCTGATCCTCGTGCTCGTCATCGTGGTCCGCCTGCACGCCTTCCTGGTGCTGGTCCTCGTCTCGCTGGTCACGGCGTTCGCCACCGGCATCCCGCCGGGCTCCATCGTCGAGGTCCTCACCGACGGCTTCGGCTCGACGCTGGCGTCCGTGGCCCTGCTCATCGGCCTCGGGGCGATGCTCGGCCAGCTCGTCGAGCACTCCGGCGGGGCCCGCGCCCTGGCCGAGCGCCTCGTGGAGCGCTTCGGCGAGGAGCGCGCCCCCTTCGCGCTCGGCGTGGCCTCGCTGCTGGTCGGGTTCCCGATCTTCTTCGACGCCGGCCTCATCGTGATGCTGCCCGTGATCTTCGCGGTGGCCCGCCGCCTCGGCGGGGGCAACGTGCTCCTCTTCGGCCTGCCCGCCGCGGCGGCGTTCTCGGTGATGCACGTGTTCGTGCCGCCCCACCCCGGGCCGGTCGCCGCCTCCACGTTCTACGGGGCGAACCTCGGCGTGGTGCTGCTCGTCGGTCTCGTCATCGCGTTCCCGCTCTGGTACGTCTCCGGCTACCTCTGGGGCAAGCACGTCGGGCGCACCGTCGTGCTGCCCGTGCCGGACCTGTTCGGCGACACGGACGACGACCAGCTCGAGAACCCGCCGGCCACCGGCACGGTGATCGCGATGCTCCTGCTGCCGCTGGTGCTGATCTTCATGAACACCGGCATCGACTTCCTCGACGGCCTGGGCACCCTCGACAAGACGGCGACGGTGCCGGCGCTGCTCTCCACGATCGGGTCCACGCCGGTGGCGCTGCTCATCACCGTGCTCGTGGCGCTCGTGGTGCTCGGCCGGCGCCGCGGCGAGAAGGGCAGCGCGCTGGAGAAGGTCGTCGACTCCTCCCTCGGCCCGGTGTGCTCGGTCATCCTCATCACCGGCGCCGGCGGGATGTTCGGCGGGGTGCTGCGGGCCTCGGGCATCGGCGACGCGCTCTCCACCGAGCTGAGCGACCTCGGCCTCCCG
>JARICT010000106.1 GCA_029257185.1 Quadrisphaera sp. | reverse complement strand
CATGAGCCAGCGCCGCATCACCGAGCTGCGCCTCACGGCGTTCAAGTCCTTCCGCGACGTCGTCGTGCCGCTGGAGCCGCTGACCGTGCTGATCGGTCGCAACGGCAGCGGGAAGTCCAACGCCCTCGACGCCCTGGAGGTGCTGTCCAGACTCGCGCGGGGCGACGATGTGCGGGATGCCATCGAGGGCAACCGCCGCGACGCCGGCGCCGTGCGCGGCGGCTTGGACGGCTGCACCCCCCACGGGAGCGACACGTTCAGCCTGGGGGTGAACGTCGCCCTGGAAGGTGGCGCCCGAGCCACGCTGGACGTCACGGTCCAGGTGCGACCGCAGGTCCAGATCGTCGAGGAACGCTTGTGCGCCGTCATCGACGGTGAGAAGCGGACCCTCCTCGAGGCCTTGGAACCGGACCCGCAGCGCGCTGATCTCGACGCGAAGGTCTGGAACGGCAGGCCCGGCCGCGACCCCCACGTGGCCTTCCGCTCCTCGCACCTGCTGACGACGCAGCTGCCGCTGCGCATCGCCGGCACCGCCGGCGCCGAGACGAAGCTCCTCGGTGTCGTCGCCGACGTCCTCGCCGTGCTCGGCGGGATCTTCCACCTCGACCCGGTGCCGCACCTGATGCGCCAGTACGTCCCCGAGCGCGACATCGAGCTGCGTCGGACCGCGGACAACCTCTCGGCAGCGGTGGCTCACCTCAAGGCCAACGACTCGAAGCGGTTCGGGCGGCTATTGGAGGTGGTCAGCGCGCTGCCCGAGTACGAGGTCCGCGCTCTCGACATCGGTCGCGGCAGCTTCGGCGAGGTGATGATCGCTCTCAAGGAACGCCGGGGCAGGGCGTCGGTACCCGTCCCCGCGCGGCAGATGAGCGACGGGATGCTGAGGATGCTCGCCATCGCCACCGCACTCCTCACCGGAGGCGGCGGCCTCGCGATCGACCCCAGCGCCCAGGAGCGGCAGGGCGCCCTCATGCTCGTCATCGAGGAGCTGGAGAACGGTTTGCACCCCTCGCAGGCAGCCGACCTGCTCCGGCTGGTCACCAGCGCAGCGGACGAGCAGGGGTTCCAGGTGGTGCTCACGACCCACAGTCCCGCGCTGCTCAACGCCCTCACGGGCGACCAGCACCACGGCGTGGTGGTCGTCCAGCGGGGCCGCACGTCGGGCTTGTCCAGCGCCACCCGCCTCGCGGACCTGCCGGGCTACCTGCGGATGATGGCCACGAGCCGGCTCGGCGACGCCGTCACGGCGGGCGGGCTCGTCGACGCGGCCGAGCCGAGCCCGCCCATGAGCGACCGGGAGCTCGACCGGCTGCTGGGGATCGGCTGACATGAGGCGGATCGTCTTCGTGGACACCAGCGTCCTGACGAACGTACTCGACGTCCCGGGCAAGAACGGCGAACGAGACGTCGTGCTGCCCCTCTTCCGTGAGATGGCGCAGGACGGCTCGACGCTGATCATCCCCATCGCGGCGATCATCGAGGTCGGCAACCACATCGCCCAGCTCCCCGGCGATGACCGCCGCGATCGAGCCAGCCGCTTCGAGGGCTTCCTCCGCCGCTCGCTGGACGGAAAGCCACCCTGGGTGGTCTCCGGTGCCAGCTGGGACAGTGCCTTCCTGCGCGAGCTCGTCGACGGACATCCTCGACGCCCCGGCATGGTGGCCCTCTGCACGTCCCGGGTCGGCACCGGAGACGGGTCGATCCTGCTCGAGGTCGAGCGGTATCGGCAGCGCAGCGATGTGCCATCCGCTGTCCCGATCGAGCTGTGGAGCCTCGATCAGGGCCTCTCCACCTACGGAGCGGCCCTGCTCGCGCGATGACAGGCCCGCCGCCCTACCCCCGGACACCCCACCTCTGGCCGGACGCCGCCCACCCGCGTCGCCTGATGGTGCCCCCGGAGGAAGTAGACGGATGGCTCCGTTCACCCGTCGTCGTCGAGGAGAAGCTCGACGGCGCCAACGTGAGCCTCTGGTGCGCTGAGGGCGGCGTCCGCGTCGCCACGCGAGGCGGGCCAGACGCGATGGACCGGGCCGGTCAGCTCGGCCGGCTGAGGGCGTGGGCGGCGGAACGGTCCGGCAGGCTCGAACCTCTGCTCGCGGACGATGGCGTCCTCTACGGCGAGTGGTTGTGGATGCGCCACGGCGTCGCCTACGACGCGCTGCCCGACTGGCTGGTCGCCCTCGACGTGTGGCACCCCGTCCACGGCTTCGGCGACATCGCCGAGCGCGACGCACGGTGCGCTTCAGCTGGAGTGGTCGTGCCACCGCGCCTGTTCACCGGCGTCCTGGAGAGCCGCGACAGGCTCGCCCAGCTCATGGACAGATCAGCGTGGGCACGAGGACAGCCGCCGGAAGGCGTCATCTTGCGTCGAGGTGATGGCCGACGGTGCAAGGTGGTCCGCGACGGCTTCGTGCGCCGTGACGACGCCTCGTGGAGGCAGAGGCCGGAGCGCAACCGTCTGTCGACGGATGCCTCAGCATGAGCGTGGTGATGAACACCTGGCACCGCCGGGGTCTGGAGCCACGCTGACACCCGGGGTCCGCGCCCTCGAACCCCCCAACCATGACCCCCTACCGTCGCCCCGTGCGCCCCGACGACTACGCCCGCTCCACCTTCGGCGCCCCGGCCCGCCGGCCCGGGGACCGCTGGGCCTTCACCTACTACCACCCCGCCCCGCTCCCCCGCCGGATCGAGCTCACCGACGAGGTGGTCCTCGCCCTGTCCGAGGCCGACGCGGCCCTCGGGGAGCTCCACGGGTTCAGCCGCTACATCGAGGACCCCGACGAGCTGCTCGCGCCGCTGCTCACCCGTGAGGCGGTGGCCAGCTCGAGGATCGACGGCGTCGAGGCCACGCTCCCCGACGTGCTGCGGGCCCAGGCGACGCGGCGCGGTCCGCGTCCGGACGACGACGTCGCCGAGGTCGAGCGCTCCGTCGCCGCCACCCACCAGGGCATCGAGCTGGTCGAGGAGATCCCCTTCACCCAGCGCCTCCTCCTGGCGCTGCACGCGACCGTCATGGCCGGTCCGCGCGGTGAGGAGAAGTACCCCGGCGAGCTGCGCCGCAGCCCCGTGTGGGTCGGCGACCCCGACGCCACCCCCGACGACGCGACGTTCGTCCCGCCCCTGCCCGAGCACCTGCCGGACCTGCTGGGCGACTGGGAGCGCTTCGTCAACGACCCGCCCGCGATGCCCGTGCTGGTGCGCGTCGCGCTGCTGCACTACCAGCTCGAGACCCTCCACCCCTTCATCCACGCCAACGGGCGGATCGGGCGGCTGGTCGCTCACCTGGTGCTGCTCAGCGAGGGACGGCTGTCGCTGCCGGCGCTCTCCCTGTCCGGCTACCTCGAGACCCACCGCGACGAGCACTCCACGGTGCTCCAGGACGTGCGCGAGCGCGG
>JARICT010000103.1 GCA_029257185.1 Quadrisphaera sp. | reverse complement strand
GCGGGGCTCCTCGTCGTGGGGGCCCGGGGGCTCGGCAGCACGAGGTCGCTGTTCCTGGGCTCCGTCAGCCACGCCGCCATCCACCGTGCGCACTGCCCCGTGGCCGTGGTGAGGCAGCCCGAGGAGGAGTGAGCGCCGGGCCCGCGCGGGGAGCGGCGCGCCGCGGTCTCCGCCACGGCGCCGGCTTCTGGGCGGTCGCGGCCGCGTTCGTGGTCGCCCTGGGGTTCGCCACGGCCCCCACGCCGCTGTACCGGCTCTACCAGGACGCCGACTCCTTCCCCACCTGGATGATCACGGTCGTCTTCGCGTCCTACGTGGTGGGCGTCCTCGGCGCGCTCTACCTGGGCGGGCACGTCAGCGACTGGGTGGGGCGCCGGCGCGTCGCCCTGTGGGCGCTCGCCGCGGAGATCGTCGCCGCGGTCGTCTTCCTGCTCTTCACCGGCGTCGCGGAGCTGATCGTGGCCCGCGTGGTCACGGGCGTCGGCGTCGGGCTCCTGACCCCCACCGTCACCGCGTGGCTCGCCGAGCTCCGGGCCCGCGCGAGGCCCGGCGGCACACCGGTCGTGGCCTCCACCGCGGCGACGGCAGCCACCTCGCTGGGGTTCGGGCTCGGGTCGCTGGTCTCAGGTGCCGTCGCGGCCCGGGTCGGGGCCCCGCTCGCTGCTCCCTACGGCGTCTTCCTCGTCGCCCTCGTCGTGGCCCTGGGCGTCCTGGCGCTCGTGCCCGAGACCGTCGAGCGCCACCACCGACGGTGGGCCCCGCAGATGCTGGCGGTGCCGCGCACGGCTCCTGGGCTGTTCGCCGCGGCGTGCGCCGGCGCGGTCGCCACCTTCGCGGTCTTCGGGACCGTGACGTCGCTGGTGCCCACCATCCTCGCGACGGTGATGGGCGTCGACGGCCTCACGGCCGCCGGGGCGGCGCCCTTCGCGCTGCTCGGCGCCTCGGCGCTGGCCCAGGTGCTGACCGCCCGCGCGCCTCGTCGGACCCAGCTGGCCGTCGTCGCCACCTCCTCGAGCGTGGGGCTCGTGCTGCTCGCGGCCAGCGCGCCCACCGCCTCCGTGGCGCTGTTCGTCGCCGGCCTCGCGGTCACCGGGGTGGGCGCCGGGCTGCTGTTCCGCGCGGCCGTGACGACGGTCTCGTCCATCGGCCCGCCCGGGGAGCGAGGGGCGGTCCTCGCGCTGTTCTTCCTCATCGCCTACGTCGGGCTGGCCGTCCCGGCGGTGCTCGTCGGCGTGGCGCTGAGCCTCGCCCCGGCGGTCGCGGTGATCACCACGTTCTCGGCGCTCGTCCTCGTCGCCGTGCTCACCGCGACGGCGGTCATGGCGCGCGCCGCTCCCTGAGCAGCACGGCTAGGCGTCCGTGACCGCGTCCGCGTCGTGCTGGTCGGCGGCCCCGGGCTCCTCGCGGACGAGGCGCGCACCGTCGCCGTCAGGCACCAGGCGCTCCCACGAGCCGTCCTCGGCCACCTCGGGCGAGCGCCCGTCGAGCAGGTCGCGGGCGTAGCGGTAGACCACCGCGACGAGGGCGGCCAACGGCACGGCCAGGAAGGCGCCGATGATGCCGACGAGACCGGAACCGGCGGTGACGGCGAGGACGACGACGGCCGGGTGCAGCCCGAGGCCCCGCCCCTGGACGACCGGCTGCAGCACGTTGGTCTCCACCTGCTGCACCACGACCACCACCACCAGGGCCAGCAGCGCCGTGGTCGGCCCGTTGCTGACCAGGGCGATCAGCACCGCGACGGCGCCGGCAGCGATGGCCCCCACGATGGGCACGAAGGCGGCGAAGAAGGTCAGGACCGCGATCGGCAGCACCAGGGGCACGTCGAGGAACCACAGCCCCAGGCCGATGAAGACCGCGTCGACGGCGCCGATCAGCATCTGCGAGCGCACGAACCCCGAGAGCGTCGCCCACCCCTGCTGCGACAGCATCACGACGTGCGGGGTCGCTCCGTGCCCGGACTGGGCGGCCAGCCAGGGCAACCAGCGGGGTCCGTCCTTGAGGAAGAAGAACGCGAGCACCACGGCCAGGACGGCGGTGACCACGCCGGACCCGAGCGTCGAGAGCCAACCGAGGGCTCCTGCGGCCAGCCGCTCGACGTTGGACTGCAGGACGCCGACCGCCTCGTCGATCACCGAGCCGAGCTGCTCCTCGCCGAGCGCGAACGGCGGTCCGAGGAGCCAGCGCTGCACCTGCTCCAGGCCGCCCGACACCAGGCTGGCGATCTGGCCGCCCTGGCTCACCAGGGGTGGGACCACCAGGACGCCGACCCCTGTCAGCAGCGCCACGAGGGCCACCAGCACGGTGAGCGCCGCGAGCACCGGTGGCCACCGGTGCTCGCGCAGGAACCGGGCGCCGGGCCACAGCACCGTGGTGAGCAGCAGGCCGAGCACGACGGGGAGGAGCGCCACGCTCCACAGCACGCCCGCGAGGTAGCCGACCACCGCCACGGCGGCGACGACGAGCAGGAGCCACCCGGACGTGGCCCCCGCCCGCTGGATCGCCCGGCGCAGGCGCCGGGCGCGGTCCGGGGACGGCTCCGGCGACAGGGTCGCCGGAGAGGACGCGACGGGGGTGACGGACCTCGAGCTCACTCGCCGGCGCTGCCGGCCCGGCCCGAGGTGGTGTCCTCCACCCCGCCGGTGTCCGCCCCCACCCACACGGTCTTGGCGTTCATGAACGCGTACATGCCCGTCTCGGTGAGCTCACGGCCGTAGCCGCTGCGCTTGATGCCGCCGAACGGCAGGTCCGGGTAGGACGCGGTGTTGCCGTTGACGAACGCCATGCCCGACTGCACGTCGGCGAGGAACTGCTCCTGCTCGTCGGCGTCGTCGCTGAACAGGTTCGACCCCAGGCCGTAGGGGTGGGCGTTCGCCAGCTCGAGCGCCTCGGTGAGGTCCTGGACCACCGTGAGCACGGCCACCGGCCCGAAGACCTCCTCGGCGTAGAGGTCCATGTCCGGCGTGATGTCGGCGAGCACCGTCGGCGGGTAGTACCAGCCCGGCCCGTCCGGGGTCTTGCCGCCGAGCAGCACGCGGGCCCCCTTGTCGACCGCGTCGCGGACGTAGGCCTCGACGTCCTGACGCCCCTGCTCGGTGGCCAGCGGCCCGAGGTCGGTGCTCTCGTCGCGGGGGTCCCCGACCTTCTGGGACCCCATGGCCTCGACGAAGAGCCGCGTGAACTCCTCCGCGACGTCGGCGTGGACGAAGAAGCGCTTGGCGTTGATGCACGACTGCCCGTTGTTGAGGCACCGCGCGGTCGTGCCGACCTTCGCCGCTCGCCCCAGGTCGGCCGAGGGCATGACGATGAACGGGTCCGCGCCGCCGAGCTCCATCACCGAGGGCTTGAGCACCTCTCCGGCCGTCCTCGCCACGGCGCTGCCGGCCGGCTCGGAGCCGGTCAGCGTCGTCGCGACCACCCGGTCGTCGCGCAGCACCGCCTCCACCTGGCCGGAGCCGATGATCAGGGTGGTGAAGGCGCCCTCGGGGAAGCCGGCGCGCTCGAGGACGTCCTGGAGGTACAGCGCGGTCCGGGGGGTGTTCGAGGCGTGCTTGAGCAGCCCCACGTTGCCCGCCATGAGCGCCGGGGCGGCGAAGCGGACCGCCTGCCAGAGCGGGAAGTTCCACGGCATCACGGCGAGGACGGCGCCCAGCGGCTGGTGGCGGATCTCGGCGCGCACGGCGCCGACCGCGTCGGCGGGCATGGCGACGGGCTCCAGCGCGGCGGGCCCGTGCTCGGCGTACCAGCGCAGGCCGGTGGCGCACTTCGTCACCTCGGCGCGGGCAGAGACGAGCGTCTTGCCCATCTCGGTGACCATCGTGGAGGCGACGTCCTCGTTCTCGGCGTCGAGGAGGTCTGCGGCGGCGGACAGCCACGCGGCGCGCTGCGCCGGGTCGGTGCGCCGGTACGCGGGATACGTCTGCGCGGCCCGCGCCAGCGCCTCCTCGACCTGCTCGTCGGTGAGCGGGTCGAACGTCTCCAGGACGTCACCGGTGGTGGGGTCGGTCACGGCGATGGGCATCGGGTCCTCCAGCGGGTCGTCGGCGGGCTGCTCGCCCCCAGTGTGGCCGACCCGTCCGGGTCCTTCGTGCTGGGCGGTGTGCGACGTGCCGTGCCACCGTGGAGGGATGACTGCGACCCACGTCGACGAACGCCACCGCCCCGCACGGGGCACCACTCCCGCCGCGGACGTCGGGGAGGTCGACGTCATCGTCATCGGTGGCGGGTCGACGGGGGAGAACGTCGCCTCGCGGGCCGTCGAGGGCGGCCTGAGCGCCGTCCTGGTCGAGGCCGACCTCCTGGGCGGTGACTGCTCCTACTGGTCGTGCATGCCGTCCAAGGCGCTGCTGCGCCCCGGCCAGGCGCGGGCCGCCGCCGCCGCGGTGCCCGGCGCGCGGGAGGCGGTCAGCGGTGGGCTCGACGTCGGCGCAGCGCTGGAGCACCGCACGACCTTCACCTCCGGCTGGGACGACGGGAGCCAGGTGGAGTGGGCCACGGGAGCCGACATCACCGTCGTCCGCGGCCTCGCCCGCCTGACCGGCGAGCGCTCCGTCGAGGTCACCAGCGCCGACGGCGCCACAGCGACGATCACCGCCCGCCAGGCCGTCGTGGCGGCCACCGGCTCGACGCCGAACGAGCCGCCGGTCGAGGGCCTCGCCGACACGCCGCACTGGACCAACCGCGAGGCCACCTCGGCGAAGGAGGTCCCGGCGCGCCTCGTCGTGGTCGGCGGCGGCGTGGTCGGCAGCGAGCTGGCCACCGCGTACGCGTCGCTGGGCTCGACGGTGACCCTCCTCAGCCCGTCGGGTCTGCTGGGGCGCATGGAGCCGGAGGCCGGCGAGATGGTCGAGACGTCGCTGAGCGGCATGGGCGTCGACGTCCGCAAGGGCGCCCGGGCCGCGAAGGTCGAGCGGGAGGGCGCCGACGGCCCCGTCACGGTGACCCTGGAGGACGGCTCCTCCGTCGTCGGCGACGAGCTGCTGATGGCCACCGGCCGGCGCCCGGACACGGACGGCCTGGGCCTCGAGAGCATCGGGCTCGAGCCCGGGCAGGCGCTGACCGTCGACACCACCGGCGTGGTGCAGGGGCTCGACCAGGGAGAGCGCCCGTGGTTCTACGCCGCCGGCGACCTCACCGGCGAGGCCCAGCTCACCCACATGGGCAAGTACTCCGCACGCGCCACCGGTGACGCCATCGCCGCGCGTGCCGCGGGCCGCGCCGTCGACGACGCGGCGTGGGGCACGAACGCCACCACCGCGCAGCAGCGGGCGGTCACCCAGGTCGTCTTCACCTCGCCCGAGGTCGCCAGCGTGGGGCTGACCGCCGCGCAGGCCGACGACGCGGGCCTGCGCACCCGGGTGGTCGACCTCGACATGTCCGCCGTCGCCGGCGCCGCCGTGCACGCGGAGGGGTATACCGGCTGGGCGCGGATGGTGGTCGACGAGGACCGCCGTGTGGTGGTCGGTGTGACGTTCGTCGGGCAGGACGTCGCGGAGCTGCTGCACTCGGCCACGATCGCCGTGGTGGGCGAGGTTCCGCTGGAGCGGTTGTGGCACGCGGTGCCGCCCTACCCCACGATCAGCGAGGCGTGGCTCCGTCTGCTCGAGACGTACGGGCTGTGAGCCGCCGGCTGATGCTCACCCCAGCTCCACGAGGCCGCTGCCTCCGGTGTCCACCAGCCGGGTGCCCTCGGGGGCCAGGCCGGTGATGTTCTTCAGGTAGACGCCGCGGCCCGCGGCCGAGAGCAGCGCGTCGTGCACCGCGAAGGCCACCGGAGGCGCCACCGCGCGCAGGAAGTCGGCCGTCTGCGCGCTGGCGGCCCACGGGGCGTTCAACGGCAGGGCGAGGACGTCGACCCCGTCGGGCACGGCGGCGTAGGAGTCGCCGGGGTGGAGCAGCGTCGGCTCACCCTGGGCCCGGACGAGAAGGCCGACGTTGCCGATGCGGGGCACGTCGGGGTGGATCAGGGCGTGCTCGCCGCCGAGGGCCTCCACGGTGGCGCCGCCGGCCTCGAAGGTCTCGCCGGGGTGCATCGCCCTCGCACCCATCTCGCTCAGCTGGGCCGCCAGAGCCGGCTCGGTGATCAGCGCGGCCCCGTCGTTGGCCTCCAGGAGCTGGGGCAGCCGCTCCGCGTCGACGTGGTCGGGGTGGGCGTGGGTGATGAGCACCGCGTCGAGGCCGGTGAGCTCCTCGAACCCGGAGGAGAAGCTCCCCGGGTCCACGAGGAGGCGGGCGCCGGCGACCTCCACGAGCACGCACGAGTGGCCGAGGTGGGTGATCTCCATGCCCCCAGCCTGCCGCCCCTGGGGCCGGCGCGCACCCCCGGCGTCCCCGGAACCGCCCCGGTCCGCCGCCACCGAGGCGGCACTACCCTGGCTCCATGGGCCGCCTCGTCGTCGACGTCATGCCGAAGCCGGAGATCCTGGACCCCCAGGGCCAGGCCGTCACCGCGGCGCTCGCCCGCCTCGGCATCGAGGGGCTGACCGAGGTGCGCCAGGGCAAGCGCTTCGAGATCGCCGTCGAGGGGGACGTGACCGAGAGCCACCTGGAGGCGGCGCGCACCGCCGCGTCCACGCTGCTGTCCAACCCCGTGATCGAGGACGTCGTGCGGGTGTCGGCGACGGGTGACGCCGCCGACGCCGAGGCGCAGCGGGCCTCCGCGACGGCGGGCGCCTGATGACCGGCGGGCGCGTCGGCGTCGTCACGTTCCCGGGCAGCCTCGACGACCGGGACGCCGCCCGCGCCGTGCGTGCCGCCGGCGGCGAGGCCGTCGAGCTGTGGCACGCGGGCGCCGACCTGCGGGGGGTGGACGCCGTGGTGCTCCCCGGCGGGTTCAGCTACGGGGACCACCTGCGTGCCGGCGCCATCGCGCGGTTCGCGCCCGTCATGGCCCCGCTCGTCGAGGCCGCGGGTGACGGCCTGCCGGTGCTCGGCATCTGCAACGGCTTCCAGGTGCTCTGCGAGGCGCACCTGCTCCCCGGTGCGCTGGTGCGCAACGACCGCCAGACCTTCGTGTGCCGTGACCAGCGGCTGCGCATCGAGGGCATCACGGCCTGGACCCGGGAGTTCCTCCCGGGGGAGGAGATCGTCGTCCCCCTCAAGAACGGTGAGGGCGGGTACGTCGCCGACGAGGCCACCCTCGACACCCTCGAGGAGGAGGGTCGCGTCGTCGCCCGCTACCTGGGCGGGAACCCGAACGGCTCCCTGCGGGACATCGCGGGGATCACCAACGCCGCGGGCACCGTGGTCGGGATCATGCCGCACCCCGAGCACGCGGTCGAGGCGGGCTTCGGGCCCGACCCCCGCGCAGCCGGCGGGTCGGCGAGCGCGGACGGGACCGACGGGCTGCGGTTCTTCACCTCGGTGCTCGGGGCCCTGCTGGCCCGGTGAGCCGGGAGAGCGAGCGGCCGGCCGAGCAGCAGGTCGCTGCCGCCGTCCGGGAGGCGCTCACCCGGTCGGCCGACGACCGCCTGGCCGCCGCGGCTCGGGGACGCGTCGCCCACGCCCAGGGACGTGCGCGCGTCCTCGTGGTCCTCGCCCTGGTGGCAGCAGTCCTGCTCGCGGCGCTGGTCGCGACCCTGACCGGTGGCGGCGACGACGCCTCGGCCCGCCCCGCCCCGTCGGGCGCGGCCGGCGGCAGCGGCGGCGCCGAGAGCCTGCGCCGCGCGGCCCCGGCCGGCCTGGAGCCGCGCGCCATGATCACCGACAGGGACCTCACCGGCGTGGTGCCCGCCGCGGGCCTGGTCCGCGCGGGCGTGGTGCGCGCCGACGACGCGAACGACGCCGGGGGCCGGGGCGGTCTGCCACAGGCCCCGCCGGTGCGGGGCGGGTGGTGCGGCGACGCCGACCTGGCCGGTGTGCCCCACCCGGACACCTGGTGGGTGGCCCGCTGGGTCTCCGCGGAGGGCGTGCCCCTGGGCGAGCTGAGGCCGGCGGTCACGCAGCAGGTGCTGCGCTTCGCCGACGAGCGGTCCGCCCGGGGCTACGTCGAGGCCACCGCGGCCTCACCGGCGCGGTGCTTCGCCGGGGCCGCCTCGCCGTCGGCGAGCCACGAGTACGCCCGGCAGGGCGGGTGGGAGCGCGGCGGCTCACCGGTGGTGGTCGCCGCGGCTCCGCTGGTGGACGACGGGGCGAGCTGGTCGGTGCGGGCGCTGGGGGGTCGCGGGACGGTCGTCGTCGAGCTGACGCTCACCACGACGGCGCCCACGGCCGAGCGTGCGGGAGCCCAGGGGAACGAGCTGCTGGACGTCGCGCTGCCGCTGGCGGTGGCGGCGCTCGGCGCGAGCCCGCAGCCGGCGGCGGACCCGTCGCGGGACGGCGGTCCGGCGTGAGCGCACCCGACCGGCCCGACGCGAGCTTCGAGGGGTTCGTGGCCGCTCACGGCGACGCCATCGCGACCCTGGCGCGCGGGCTGTCCGCCCACGACGAGGACGCCGACGAGCTCGCCGAGCGGGCGCTGGCCCGGGTGCTGCGCCGCTGGAGGCGGCTGCGCCCCGTCGACGGGGACCCGGAGGCGGCCTACGGCGCGGTGGTGAGGGCCATGGTGGACCTCGCACCGGGCCCCGGTGAGCCCCCGACCGCCATCAGCCATCGGGGATCGGAGGACGTCGACCTCGACTCCTTCGGCCCCGGGCCGGTCGCGTCGAGCGCCTCGGTGCCGCGGCAGGGAGCACTCGACCCCGTCGCCGCGCTGCGCCGGGTGGCGCCGGACCAGCGGGCGGTGCTGCTGCTGCGCTGGCTGGAGGGCCGCGACGACGAGGGCGTCGGGAGGGTGCTGGGGGTGGACGCCGTGGAGGCGGGACGGCGCGGACGGCTCGCCCTCGAGGAGTCGGGGCTGGCTCACCAGGGGTGATGCCCGCACCCTCGAGGGCGAGCCGTCAGTCGTCCTTCGAGCCGAGCACCCCGCCGAGGCGGGACTTCGCCGCGGCCAGCACCGAGGTGCGCAGCCCCTCCTGGACGATCGAGTAGAACGCCGGGTCGCCGGGGAAGACGGCCTTGGCGGTGTTGAGCACCTGGCTGGTCGTCAGGTGCGGCGGGATCATCGGGATGTCGGCGTCGACCACCGCGTCGATGACGAACGGCCGGTCCGCGGCGAACGCGGCGTCGAGCACGGCCTCGACCTGGCTCGGGTCCTCCAGCCGCGCGCCGTCCAGCCCGAGGAGCTTGGCCCACTCCGCGTAGGGCACGTCCGGCACCTTCGAGGAGCCCGCGTCCGGCATCTTGCCGAGCATCGCCCGGGTCTCCCACGAGACGTAGGACAGGTCGCGGTTGTTGAGCACCAGGACGATGAAGCGCTTCTCCGGCCACCGCTCCCAGTACTTCTTCACCGTGATGAGCTCGTTGACCCCGTTCATCTGCATCGCGCCGTCGCCGATCAGCGCCACGACGGGGCGGTCCGGGTGGGCCATCTTGGCGGCGATCGCGTACGGCATCCCGCCGCCCATGGACAGCAGCAGGCCCGCGAGGCTCCCCATCTGCGACGGGCGCATCTGCAGCCCCCGGGCGTACCAGCTGGTGGAGGTCCCGCAGTCCGCGGCCACCATCACGTCGTCCGGCAGCCGGCGGGAGATGCCGCGGACCACCGCCTCGGGGTTGATCGGGTCGGCCTTCGCGTCGGCGCGGGCGTCGGAGTAGTCGTCCCACCGCTCCTTCCACCCCGCGACGTCCTTCCGCCACGCGCCCGACGCCGCGGCCTTCGTCGGCGCCAGCAGCGGGAGCAGCGCCTCCAGGGTCGCCGCCATGTCGCCGGCGAGGTTCACCTCGGTGGGGTAGCGCAGCCCGCAGCGGGCCCCGTCGAGGTCCACCTGCACCGCGCGGGCCTGGCCCTCCTTCGGGTAGTACTCCGAGTACGGCATGTTCGAGCCGAGGATCAGCAGGGTGTCGCACTCCCGCATGAGGTCCCAGCTCGCGGTGGTGCCCAGCAGCCCGATGGCGCCGGTCACCCACGGCAGCCGGTCGTCGAGCACCGTCTTGCCGAGCAGGCCCTTCGCCGCGCCGGCGCCGAGCCGGTCGGCCACGGCCTCGACGAGCTCGGAGCACCCCAGCGCCCCGGCCCCGACGAGCATCGCGACCCTCTCCCCGGAGTTGAGCACCTGGGCTGCGCGCGCCAGGTCGGCGGCGGGCGGGGCGCCGACCGTGGACGAGGGGGCCGCGGAGGTGTGGAAGTACCCGTGGTCGTCCGGCGGGTCCGGCACGGCCTTCCGGTCCTGCACGTCGGACGGCACGATGAGCACCGTCGGGGCCCTGGCGGACAGCGCGGTGCGGCACGCGCGGTCCACCATGTGCCGCACCTGCGAGGCGTCGGCGATCGTCTGGATGTAGGCGCCGCCCACGTCCTTGTAGACGCTGTGGAGGTCCACCTCCTGGTAGAAGCTGCCCCCGATGGCCGTCAGGGCGGTCTGACCGAGGACCACCACCACGGGGACCCGGTCCATCAGCGCGTCGTACACGCCGTTGAGGGCGTGCAGGGCGCCGGGTCCCGACGTCACGACGCAGCAGCCGATGGGCGAGCCGCCGTACTTCACGTCCGCGGTGGCGGCGAAGCCGGCGGTCTCCTCGTGGCGGACCTGGACGAACTCGAAGTCGTCGTCGGTCTCGTCCATGGCGACGATGACGCCCCCGATCCCGTCACCGGGGTAGCCGTAGAAGCGGTGGACGCCCCAGGTGCGCAGGCGCTGGACGATGTGCTCGGCGACGCTCAGGCTCATGCCTCGATGCTGCCCCACCTCGGGGACGTCGGCACCTCGCCGCGGATCGGTAGCCTGAGCGGCGTGAGCGACTCCGTCCAGCGCGCCGCCGGCACCCCGGACCACCCCCAGCCCTACGGCGAGCTGGGCCTGAAGGACGACGAGTACGCGCGCGTCCGGGAGATCCTGGGCCGCCGGCCGACGGCGTGCGAGCTCGCCATGTACTCCGTGATGTGGTCCGAGCACTGCTCGTACAAGTCCTCCAAGGTCCACCTGCGCCAGCTCGGCGAGAAGACCACCGAGGCCATGCGCGAGCACCTCCTCGTCGGCATCGGGGAGAACGCCGGCGTGGTCGACGTCGGCGACGGCTGGGCGGTCACCTTCAAGGTCGAGAGCCACAACCACCCCAGCTACGTCGAGCCTCACCAGGGCGCCGCGACCGGGGTCGGCGGGATCGTCCGCGACATCATCGCCATGGGCGCCCGGCCCGTCGCGGTCATGGACTCCCTGAGGTTCGGGGCCCTGGACCACCCCGACACCGTCCGCGTGGCCCCCGGCGCGGTCGCCGGCGTCGGCGGGTACGGCAACTGCCTGGGGCTGCCCAACATCGGCGGCGAGGTGGTCTTCGACCCCAGCTACCAGGGCAACCCGCTGGTCAACGCCCTGTGCGTGGGGGTGATGCGCCACGAGGACATCCACCTGGCCAATGCCTCCGGGGAGGGGAACCTCGTCGTCCTGTTCGGGGCCCGCACCGGCGGCGACGGCATCGGCGGGGTCTCCGTCCTCGCCTCCGACACCTTCGAGGACGCCGGTCCGTCCAAGCGCCCGGCGGTCCAGGTCGGCGATCCGTTCGCCGAGAAGCTGCTCATCGAGTGCTGCATGGACCTCTTCGCGTCCGGGACGGTCCGCGGGATCCAGGACCTCGGCGGCGCCGGCATCTCGTGCGCGCTGTCCGAGCTGGCCAGCGCGGGCGACGGGGGGATGGACGTCCGCCTCGACGCCGTGCCGCTGCGTGACGCGTCCCTCGCCCCGGAGGAGATCCTCATGAGCGAGAGCCAGGAGCGGATGATGGCCGTCGTCGCCCCGGGCGACCTCGAGGCGTTCATGGCCATCACGGGCCGGTGGGACGTGGAGGCCACGGTGGTCGGCGAGGTCACCGAGACCGGCCGCCTGCGGGTGACGTACCGCGACGAGCTGGTGGTCGACGTGCCGCCGCGCACCGTGGCCCACGACGGCCCGGTGTACCAGCGCCCGCTGGCGCGCCCCGCCGAGCTGGACGTCCTGGGCGCCGACCCCGCCGAGGCCCTGGAGCGCCCGGTCGAGGGGGAGGACCTGCGCCGCGACGTCCTCGCGCTGATCGCCTCGCCGAACCTGTGCAGCCGCGCGTGGGTGACCGAGCAGTACGACCGCTACGTCCTCGGCAACACCGCGATGGCCACCCCCGACGACGCGGGGATCGTCCGCGTCGACGAGGCGAGCGGGCGGGGCGTCGCCCTGTCGCTGGACGCCAACGGCCGGTACTCCCGCCTCGACCCCTACGCCGGCGCGCAGCTGGCGCTGTCCGAGAGCTACCGCAACGTGGGCGTCACCGGCGCCGCACCCCTGGCCGTCACGGACTGCCTCAACTTCGGCTCACCCGAGGACCCGGGCGTGATGTGGCAGCTCGAGCGCACCACCACCGGCCTCGCCGACGCGTGCGCCGTCCTCGGGGTCCCCGTCACCGGCGGCAACGTCAGCCTCTACAACGCCACGAGCGACGAGCCGATCCACCCGACGCCGGTGGTCGGGGTCCTCGGGGTGCTCGACGACGTGGCCCGTCGCAACCCGTCGGGCTGGGTGGACCCGGGGCAGAACCTCTACCTGCTGGGGACCACGCGGGCCGAGCTGTCCGGCTCGGAGTGGGCGTGGGCGCTGCACGGCCACCTCGGCGGGACGCCGCCGGCGGTCGACCTCGAGGCGGAGCGCCTGCTCGCTCAGGTGATGGCCTCCTTCTCCCGCGACGGCCTCGTCGACGCCGCCCACGACCTCTCCGACGGCGGACTGGCGATCGCCCTCGTGGAGTCGTGCCTGCGCTACGGCGTCGGCGCGCGGGTGTGGCT
>JARICT010000070.1 GCA_029257185.1 Quadrisphaera sp. | reverse complement strand
TGGGGTTGACCTGGTCCTCGACGTGCAGGCCCGCGACACCGGCGTCCTCGAGGGACTGGACGGTGCGGGCGGCGTTCATCGGTTCGCCGAAGCCGGTGTCGGCGTCGACGAGCACGGGCAGCTCGGTGGCCCGGGTCACGGACTGCGCGGCCCCGGCGACCTCGGTGAGCGTGGTGAGCCCGATGTCCGGGAGTCCCAGGCTCGTGGAGATCACCGACCCGGAGAGGTAGACGCCCTCGAAGCCCTTGCGCTCGATGAGCATCGCCGAGAGCGCGTTGAAGGCTCCGGGCAGGCGCAGGATCCCCGGGGCGGCGAGCGCCTCGCGGAAGGCGGCGCGCTTGGCGTGGGCGGGCGTGGTGGCGGACAGCATCAGAACAGCCCTCCCGGGAGGTCGGTGGCAGCGAGGTAGCCGGGCGGGGCGACGATCGAGAGGCCGTCGAGCTCCTGCGGCGCCAGCGACGGCAGCCGCTCGGCGACCGCGAGGAAGCGCTCGACCTCGCCCGCGCCCAGCACCGGCTCGGCCAGGGCGCGCAGCTTGCCGACGTACTGCTCGCGGGCGAAGGGCCGGGCGCCGAGCGGGTGCGCGTCGGCCACGGCGATCTCCTCGACGATGCGCGAGCCGTCGGCCATCTCGGCCTCCAGGCGCCCGCCGAACGCCTTCTCGGCCGGGTCGGTCGCGTGGTAGCGCCGGGTCCAGGTCTCGTCCTCCACGGTGGTGATCTTCTGCCACAGGGCCACGGTGTCGGGGCGGGCGGCGCGCTCGGGGGCGTAGGAGGCGTCGTGGTCCCACCCGCCGTCCTGCAGCGCGACCGCCAGGATGTAGGGGATCGAGTGGTCGAGGGTCTCGCGCGACGCGCTCGGGTCGTACTTCTGGGGGTCGTTCGCCCCCGAGCCGATCACCGCGTGGGTGTGGTGGGAGGTGTGCAGCACGATCCGCTCCACCTGCTCCGGGTCGGTGAGAGCGGGGTGCTCGCGCCCCAGCCGGCGCGCGAGGTCGATCCAGGCCTGCGCCTGGTACTCCGCCGAGTGCTCCTTGGTGTACGTGAGCAGGATCGCCTCCTTGGCCTCGCCCGGGCCGGGCAGCGGCACCTGGTACTCCGCGTCCGGACCGTCGAGCAGCTGGGCGATCACCCCGTCCTCGCCCTCGTAGATGGGGGTGGGGCTGCCCTGGCCGCGCATCGCCCGGTCGACGGCCTCGATCGCGGCCTTGCCCGCGAACGCCGGCGCGAAGGCCTTCCACGAGGAGATCTCGCCCTTGCGGGACTGGCGGGTGGCCGTGGTGGTGTGCAGCGCCTGGCCGATCGCCTGGAAGGTGGTCTCGAGGTCCAGGCGCAGCATCGCGCCGATCCCCGCCGCCACCGCCGGGCCGAGGTGGGCGACGTGGTCGATCTTGTGCGCGTGCAGGCTGATCCCGCGCACGAGGTCCACCTGCACCTCGTAGGCGGCGACGATCCCGCGGACGAGGTCCTCTCCGGAGCACCCGACGTGCTGGGCGACGGCGAGCAGCGGCGGGATCGTGTCGCCGGGGTGGGAGTACTCCGCGGCGAGGAAGGTGTCGTGGAAGTCGAGCTCGCGCACCGCCACGCCGTGGGCCCAGGCGGCCCACTCCGGGGCGACGCGGGTGGAGGTGGGCTCGCCGACCACCGTCGACCCTCGGCGCTGCCGGCGGGGCGCGTCGCTCGCGGGCGCCGGCGGGTGGTCCAGCGCCTGGGCCCTGGCGGCGACGACGGGCCCGCGCAGCAGCGACGCGGCCGCCACGGCTGCGTTGTCGAGGACCCGGTTGACCACCATCTCGGCGGCCTCCGGGGTGACGGGGACGTCGTCCAGGGCCATCACCGCCAACCGGTGGGCGAGCTGCTGCTCACGCGGCAGGCGTTCCCCGCTGGGGTGCGGGCGCACGGTGGTCAGGGATGTCACGGCGGCTCCTCGGTGGGGGCGGTGGTGCGGTCGGCGACGTCAGGCGCGGGCGAAGCGCCCCGGGAGGAAGGCTGCCACCTCGCGAGGAGCTTCCTCGCCGGTGATGACCGCGGTGATGGCGTCGGCGGTGATGGGGGTGAGCAGGACGCCGTTGCGGTGGTGGCCGGCGGCCATGACGAGGCCGTCGACCCCGCTCTCCCCCAGCATCGGGCCGTTGTCCGGGGAACCGGGGCGCGAGGCGACGAACACCTCGCCGAACGGCAGGGTGGCGACCTCCGGCACCATCTCGATGGCGGCGTGGAGCAGCTGGTGCACCCCCGCCGCGGTGGCCGTCCTGTCGGCGCTCCCCTCCTCCGTGGTGGCTCCGATCGCCATCTCGCCGTGGCTGCGTGGGATGAGGTAGAGGTCGATCTGGTGCACGGTGCCGCGCACGCAGCGGTCGAGGAACGGGCGCTGCCCCTCGGGCACCTGCACCCTCAGGATCTCGCCCTTCACCGGGAAGACCGGTGGCCGCGCGTGCTCGGGCAGCCCGGGCAGCGACGCCACCGCGGACCCGCTGGCCAGCACCACCGTCGAGGCGTCGATGCGGCTCGGCGCCTGCCCGTCAGCGTGCTCGTCACCCGCGATCTCCACGCCGCGCACCGCGCCGTCGACGACGTCGAGCCGGCTCACCCACCGCCGCAGCAGCGTCACGCCGACCTTCTCGCAGGCGGCCACCAGCGCCCGGTGGAACCGGCGGTTGTCCACCACGTGGTCCCCGGGGACGTGCAGCCCCTGCACCACGTCGGGGTGCAGGCGGGGCTCCAGCCCGCGGCAGCGCTCGCCCCGGAGGCGCTCGACGTCCAGCTGGAGGCCCTCGGCGAAGGAGGAGAGGTCGTCCAGGAGCGGCACGTCGTCGTCGAAGCGGGCCATGATGAGCGTGCCGAAGCGGCGGTAGTCGACGTCGAGGCCGCTCGCCTCTTCCAGGTCGGCCACGAACTCCGGGAAGGCCAGCGCCGAGGCCAGGCCCAGGCGCAGCAGCGGCTCGTAGAAGTCGATGGCCTCGCTGATGGGTGCCAGCATGCCGCCGGCGGCCCATGACGAGCCGGCTCCGGGATCGGGGTCGATGACGGTCACGGACATGCCGCGCTGCGCCAGGCGCCACGCGCACCCGAGGCCGATGACCCCGCCTCCCACGACCACCACGTCCTGCTGGGTCTCGCTCATGTCGACCTCGATCCTCTGCAGCGCGGCCTCGTCGCCATCATCGGTCGCAGTCTGCCCCGCCGTCGTCCGCGTCGTCCACCGCGCACGCCGTGGAGGCCGTCGGAGGGTCAGGGCAGCGGCTCGCCGATGCCCAGCGGAGGGCCGGCCAGCGGCGACCACAGCGGCTGGGAGTCGCCGCCGAGCACCAGCACGACGGCGAGGACCGCCAGGACCAGCACGCCCAGGGCGATGGCGACGGCCGGCTGGCCGGGGGTGACGGCGCGCACCAGCAGGCGGGTGCCGCGGCGCAGCGACAGGCCGCCGGGCCCCCACCACGCGGTGAGGACGGCGACGGCGCCGCCGACCGCCAGCGCCAGGCCGGTCCCGGGCAGCGGCGCGCCGGCCGGGTTGAGCGCCCACCCGGTGATGAAGGCCGCGCTGATGCCCATGAGGGCCGGCAGGACCAGCGCTGCCGCGGTGATGGCGGCCGCGACCAGCAGGTGCGCCGGCACCGCGAGGGCGGTGAGCGCGCCGTCGGAGCCGCGGGCTCCTCGTTCCCAGCGTCGGCGGCTCAGACCGTCGACGCTCCGGTCGAGCGTGCGCAGCAGCACCGAGGCGACCACCAGGGCGATCGTGACGCGCACCGGGGCGATACCGGCGCTGAGGGCCCCCGCGGCGCTGAGCAGCAGGATGATCCAGGCCCGTCCCCGCACCCGGGGCCGGGCGGGCGACGGGTCGATCTCGGAGCCGGACCCGCCGCCCGGGGGCAGCTGTGGCGCGGGCTGGGCGTACGGGTCGGGCTGGGCGTACGGGTCGTGCTGGACCACCTGCGGGGTGTACGGGTCCGGCGCGCGGACGTACTCCTCCTCGCCCACCTGGTACGGCCGGTGCTGCTCCGGCGCGGCGATGACGGTCGTCGCCGGTCCGCCGTGGGGCTCGGCGCCCCGGTCGAGGGCGGTGGTCTCCTCGCCGGAGGCCTCGTGGTCCCCGACGGGCGCGGGCGCCCCGACGGGCAGCGGCCGGGTGAAGCCGTCCGGCTCCGGCTCCGGCTCCGGCTCGAGGTAGCCCTCGTCGTCGAAGCCGTCCTCGTCGCCCACGCCGTCGTCGGGCACCGCCGCGACGGGTCCCTCGTCGCCGGTGATCGCCTGGAGCGCCTCGCGCAGCCGCCGGGGCGTCGGCCGGTCGCCGGGGTCGGCGGACATCGCCGCGCGCAGCAGCGCCGCGAAGGGCTCCTCGACGCCGCTCACGTCGGGCACGCCGCGGTGGACCCTCGCCAGCACGGCGTCCAGCGGGCCGGTCCCGAACGGCGGCCGCCCGGTCGCCGCGAACAGCACCGTCGCCGCCCACCCCCACCAGTCGCCGGCATAGGACACCGGCGCCCCGTCGATGACCTCGGGGGAGAGGTAGCCGGGAGTGCCCATCACCAGCCCGGCGTGGGTCAGGCGGACGTCGTCGGCGATCTGCGCGATGCCGAAGTCGATCACCACCGGTCCGTCGTCATCGACGAGGACGTTGCCCGGCTTGAGGTCGCGGTGCACCACGCCGGCGCGGTGGATGGCGGCGAGCGCCTCCCCGAGGCCGAGCCCGAGGCGGGCCAGGGGGCGTCCGCGCAGCGGGCCGTGGGCGGCGACGTGCTCGTCCAGCGGGGGCGCGGCGACGAACTGGGTGACGATGTACGGCGGGTCCGCGTCCGCCGCCGTGTCGAGGACCTCCGCCACCCGCGGGGAGCGCACCAGACGCAGGGTGTCGCCCTCCCGGGCGAGCCGCGCGCGGGCGTCCGCGTCGGCCGCGAGGTGCGGTCGGAGCACCTTGATCGCCACCGCACGGGAGTCGGGGTCGAGCGCCAGGTGCACCACGCCCATCCCGCCGCCGCCCACCTGGTGCAGCAGGCGGTAGGGCCCCAGGCGCGTCAGGCTCACCGCGTCACCGGCCCGCGGCGGCTCGCGGGGCGAACCACCTCCGTGCTCTGCACCGGAGGCGAGGAGGGGAGCACGCCGACCATCGAAGCACGCTCGCCGCCGTGCGCGGGGACCGTGGATGCATAGGCTGACCGGACCGATCTGGGAGGTTCAGGTGGCCGAGGGCTCGTACGACTTCGTGGTGGTGGCCAACCGGCTGCCCGTCGACCGGCACGTGGAAGAGGACGGCTCGACGTCGTGGCGCACGTCGCCCGGCGGGCTGGTGACGGCCATGGAACCGGTGATGCGCGCTGCCGACGGCGCCTGGGTGGGGTGGTCCGGGGACGCCGACGAGGCGGTCGCCGCCACGGAGGACGTGCCTGCCGAGCCCGGCCACGCGGAGCCCAGCGGGGGCGAGGCGCCGGAGGGGCTGGCGACGGACCCGACCGCGACGCCGGAGCCCTTCGACGAGAACGGCATCCACCTCGTGCCCGTGCCGCTGAGCGCGATGGACGTCGAGGAGTACTACGAGGGCTTCTCCAACTCCACCCTGTGGCCGCTTTACCACGACGTCATCGCCACCCCGGAGTTCCACCGGCAGTGGTGGGACCGCTACGTCGCCGTCAACGAGCGCTTCGCGGCGGCCACCCTGGACCAGGCCGCCCACGGCGCCACCGTGTGGGTGCAGGACTACCAGCTGCAGCTGGTCCCCGCCCTGCTGCGCGAGGCACGCCCGGACCTGCGGATCGGCTTCTTCGACCACATCCCCTTCCCGCCGTGGGAGATCTTCTCGCAGCTCCCGTGGCGCAGCCAGGTGCTGGACGGGCTGCTCGGCGCCGACCTCCTCGGCTTCCAGCGCGGCTCCGACGCCAACAACTTCCTGCGGGCGTGCCGCCGGGCGAAGAACCTCACGAGCCGCCGCCAGGAGCTCTCGGTGCCCGCGGCGGACGGGGGCCGGCGCACCGTGCGCGCCACGTCGTTCCCGATCTCCGTGGACTCCCCCACGCTCGACGCCGCCGCCCGCGAGGACTCCGTGTCCTCCCGGGTGCAGGAGATCCGCTTCGAGCTCGACGCACCGCGGCGCGTGCTCCTCGGGGTGGACCGCCTCGACTACACCAAGGGCATCACCCACCGGCTCAAGGCGTACGGCGAGCTCCTCGAGGACGGCGCCGTCGACCCGGAGGACACGGTGCTCGTGCAGGTCGCGACGCCGAGCCGCGAGCGCGTGGCCAGCTACATGGCCCTGCGCGACGAGATCGAGCTGACGGTGGGGCGCATCAACGGCGACCACGGCACCATCGGGCGCCCGGCGATCCAGTACCTGCACTCCACGCAGCCTCGTGAGGAGATGACGGCGCTGTACCGCGCGGCCGACGTCATGCTGGTCACCTCGCTGCGCGACGGCATGAACCTCGTGGCGAAGGAGTACATCGCCTCCCGGTTCGACGAGCGCGGCGTGCTGGTGCTCAGCGAGTTCACCGGCGCGGCCGACGAGCTCGGTCAGGCGCTCATGGTCAACCCCCACGACATCAACCAGCTGAAGGACCAGATCCTGCGGGCCCTGTCGATGGGCGAGAAGGAGCAGGCCCGGCGGATGCGGTCGCTGCGCCGGCGGGTCCTGCAGCACGACGTGAGCCGCTGGGCCCGCGACTTCCTCGGGGCGCTGGAGTCCCTGACGCGCAAGGACGACGACGTGGGCACCGCGCTGGAGAGCTTCGCGCGGCGCGACGCGGTGCTGGTGGCGCTCGACTTCGACGGGGTGCTCGCCCCCATCGTCGAGGAGCCCTCCGCGGCGAGGCCCCTGCCGGCCGCCCGGGAGGCGCTGGAGCGTCTGGTGGGTCAGCGCGGCGTCCACCTCGCGCTGGTCAGCGGCCGGTCGCTGGAGGACCTGCGCGCCGTCGCCGACCCCCCGGAGGGAGCGGTCCTCGTCGCCAGCCACGGCGCGGAGGTCCAGGGGGCCGAGCTGGACCTCGACGACGACGCGAAGGAGCTGCTCGCGGGTCTGGTGACCGAGGTCGAGGCCATCTCGAGCGAGCACGAGGGCACCGCCGTGGAGCACAAGCCCGCCGGCGTGGTCCTGCACACCCGCCGGGCCGAGCCCGACGTCGCGGCGGCCGCCGAGCGCGCCGCCCACGCGGGCCCCGGTTCGCGGGAGGGCGCTCACGTGCTCGCCGGCAAGCGCGTCGTCGAGCTCTCGGTGGTCAGAGCCACCAAGGGTGAGGCGCTGAGCGCGCTGCGGGAGCGGCTGGACGTGGACGTGGTGCTCTTCGCCGGCGACGACGTCACCGACGAGACCGCCCTGAGGACCCTGAGCCGCGACGCCGGCGACGTGGGCCTCAAGGTCGGCGACGGTGAGAGCGCCGCGGCCCACCGCGTGGCCGACCCCGAGGCCGTCGCCGCCCTGCTGGAGCGGCTGGCCGACCTGCGGGCGGAGTCCTTCCCCGGCTGACGTCCCGCCGGGCCGCGAGCGGGGAGCCGGTGTGGCCGACACGCCGACAGGTCGCGCACCGACTCCCCGCTCGACCGGGAGCGGCCGCTGCCTCCTCACCCTGCGTGAGGTCTCAGGGCCCGACGGGTGGTCGGGCCTCGGTCCCCGGCCGAACGAGCGACACATCGTCCGGCGCCACGGCCTGCGGGTGCCCACGCTGGGACCGTGACCACGATCGCAGCCGACCAGCGCCCCCAAGGTCCCCGGGTCCCACCCTCCGGGGTTGCAGGCGCGGCCGTGAGCAGCTCGGGGAGTGCGCCGCGCAGCGTCGCCGCCGCCGTGGTGCTGATCGCCGCGGCCTCAGCGGCCTCGCTGCTCCTCGCCATCACCGGGGCCACCGCACCCCTGTGGGACCGAGCCTGGTCCGCGGGGTCGCTGACGGTGGATCAGGCGCGTCCCCTCCTGCTGGCCGGGCTGGTCCTCGGCGCCGCCTGGCGCCTGCTGGTGGCCGCCCTGCTGGCGGTCATGGCCCTGGCCGTGCGCGCCGGGAGGGGGTGGCCGCGCCTCGTGCTGCTCCTCGTCGCCGGGTTCGGTCTCCTCTCCCTCG